>JAFUEM010000111.1 GCA_017463935.1 Kiritimatiellia bacterium | reverse complement strand
GCCCGCGTCGCGCGCGCGCGCCAGCACGGCGGCGATCTCGTCCGCCGTCCGCTGCTCGAAATGCGCGTGCGTGTCGAAGAGTTCCATCGCGCTAGAGGGCCCGCAGGATCACGCCCTTGAGGTAGAGCCCCTCGGGGAAGCCGAGCGCGACGGGATGGTCGGCTCCCTGCCGCGTGCGCGCGATCATCTGGAAGTCGCGCCGCGCGTCGGCGGCGGCCTCGGCGAGGATCTTGTCGAAGAGCTCGCCCGTCATCGCGCCCGAGCAGGAGAACGTCGCAAGGATGCCGTTGGGCCGCAGGAGCTTCATCGCCAGGAGGTTGATGTCCTTGTAGCCGCGCGCCGCGCGCATCACCTGCGACTTGAACTCCGCGAACTTCGGCGGATCGAGAACGATCAGGTCAAACGTGCGCCCCGCGTCGCGGCACGCGCGCAGATACTGGAAGACGTCCGCTTCGACATAGTCCATCTTCGTCCCGCAGAGGTGCGCAAGCGCTTCGTTCTTCCGCGCGAGCGCGAGCGCGTCCGCCGAGACATCCACCTGCGTGACGGAGGCGGCGCCCGCCGCGCGCGCGAAGAGGCCGAACCCGCCCGTGTAGGAAAAGCAGTTGAGGACGTCCGCGCCGTTCGCGAGCGCGCCGACGAGCCGCCGCGCCTCGCGCTGGTCGAGGTAGAAGCCGGTCTTGTGCCCCTTGCGGACATCGACGAGGAACGCGACCTCGCCCTCGAAAATCTCGATCAGCTCCGGCGGCTCCGCGCCTGCGAGATGACGGAACGGCACGTCCGTCGGCAGCCCCTCGCGCGCGCGGCTCTTGTTGTCGCACCGCTCGGACACGCCGCGGCAGTCGGGCGCAAACTTCTGGAGCGCGGCGACGACCGCCTCTTTCCACTGTTCCGCGCCCGCCGACGTGAACTGGCAGACGAGGTGGCCCGCGTAGCTGTCGACGACGACGCCCGACAGTCCGTCCGACTCGGCGTTGACGAGACGAAAGGCGTTCGTCTCGCCGCGAACGAAGAAATCGGCGCGGCGCGCAATCGCGGCGGCGACCTTGTCGGCGATGAAGGCCGCGTCCGGCACGACCGCCGGATCGAACGAGAGCAGCCGCACGCGAATCTGCGACTGCGGCGAAAAGCTGCCGTAGCCGAGCGGCGCGCCCGCCGAGGAGACGACCTCAACCGTCTCGCCGCACGCCGCGTCGCCTTCCGCGACCGCGCCCGACAGGATCCACGGATGGCGACGCGCGACGCTCCGCTCGCGGCCGGGCTTGAGAATGACGCGCGTCATCACCGCACCCGCCGGATCGCGCCGAACTTGCAGACCTGGCTGCACTGCTTGCAGCCTGCACACTGGTTCGGGTCGATCACCATCTGGAACGCGCCAGGGCGGATCTCCTTGCCGCGCGTCATCGCGGGGCAGCCCATCTTGAAGCACGCGCCGCACGCCTTGCACTTCTCGGGATCGACGGCGCAGAGCCCTTCCTTCGTCAGCTTCGCGGCGATCCGGCACGGCGCATACGCAATGATGAGCGCGCCTTCGTCGCCGTCCATCGCGTCCTTCAGCACCTTTTCAAGCTCGGCGAGGTCGTCGGCCGAAACCTTGACGACCTTCCTGTAGCCCATCGCCTTGGCGATTTCGCCGATCTCCGTCACGGGCGCGTCCGTGCCCATCAGCGTCTTGCCGGTGCCGGGGTTGTCCTGATGGCCCGTCATCGCAGTGATGCGGTTGTCGAGGACGACCGTCGTCACGGGCGTGCCGTTGTAGAGGCACGAAAGGATGCCCGTCATGCCCGAATGGAAGAACGTCGAATCGCCCAGCACCGCGCAGATGCGGCCCTTGAGCCCCGCCTTCTTCATGCCCGCCGCGTTATTGATCGACGCGCCCATGCAGATCGTCGTGTCCATCGCGTTGAGGGGCGGGAACGCGCCCAGCGTGTAGCAGCCGATGTCGCCCGTCACCGTCGCGCCGAGCTTGTTCAGGACGTAGAAGACGCTGCGGTGGCCGCACCCCGCGCAGAGGACCGGCGGGCGCGTGGGCAGCGTCGTGTCGGCGCGGGCCTCTTTCGCCGCCGCCACGTCGCCGATCAGCTCGTGGCGGAGGTTCTGCACGCGGTCGGCGTTGAGCTCGAGCATGTTCAGCTCGGTGGTGTGCTCGACGACCGCAAGGCCCATCGCGCGCACCTGCTCTTCGAGGAACGGATCGAGCTCCTCGACGACGACGACCTTGTCGACCGAACGCGCGAACGCGGCGACGAGCGGCTTCGGGAGCGGATTCGTCCAGCCGAGCTTGAGGATCGAATACTCGGGGAAGATTTCCTTCACGTACTGGTAGGCGACCGCGCTCGTGATGAAGCCGAACTCCTTCCGGCCCGGCTCGATGCGGTTGAACGGCGAGACGGCCGCCGCCTCGGTCATCGCCGCCGTGCGCTTCTGCGCGTTGAGGCGGTGGCCGCGCGCGAACATCGGCACGGGAATCGTCTTGGCGATGTTCTTCCTGTAGGGGATGAGGTCGTGCGGCCGCGGGTTGAAGTCGCCGAGGTCCACGAGCGAGCTGGAATGGCTCGTGCGCGTCGTCAGGCGGATGATGACGGGCGCCTGGAACTTCTCGGACAGCTCGAACGCCGCGCGCGTCATGTCGTACGCCTCCTGCGAATCCGACGGCTCCAGCAGCGGCGCGCGCGCGAACTTCGCGAGGTTGCGGTTGTCCTGCTCGTTCTGCGACGAGTGCATGCCGGGGTCGTCCGCCGAGACGATCACGAGACCGCCCGTCGCGCCCACGTACGTGAACGTCATGAGCGGGTCCATCGCCACGTTCAGGCCGACGTGCTTCATCGCCGTCAGCGACCGCGCGCCCGCGATCGACGCGCCGATCGCCGTCTCCATCGCGACCTTCTCGTTGACGGCCCATTCGCACTTCACCGTGTCCTTGAACTTCGCGATGTTCTCGAGGATCTCCGTCGAGGGCGTGCCGGGATAGGCCGACGCGACGACGCAGCCGGCCTGGGCCGCCGCGTGGGCGACCGCTTCATTGGCGCTGAGAAACTTCTTCATCTTCATTCACTCCTGATTGTTGGGTTAAGCCTGCTTCACCGTCCCTTCGACGACATCCGCGACCTGTGCGGCGGCGTCGGGGGTGGCGAGCGCGGCGATCTTCGCGGACATCCGCGCGAGCTGTTCGGGATGGTCGTACTTCGTGAGAATGTAGCGCGCGAGCTGCAAGGGCGTCAGCTTCGCCTGGATGCCCTCGTCCGCCGCGTTCGTCCGCGCGAACGCGAGCGCGTTGAAATGCTGATGGTCGCGCATCGCGCTCGGCAGCGGGATGAGCAGCGACGGCTTCGCGCACGCCGCGAGCTCGAAGCAGGTCGACGCGCCCGCGCGCGCCACGACGAGATCGGCCGAGGCGAACGCATTCGCCATCTCGCGCTCGAACGCATGGACGCGCGCCGGGCAGCCCGCCTTCGCGTACGCCGCCATCACGACGCCCTCGTCCTTCAGCCCCGTCTGGTGGATGACGTACAGGGGCCGCTTGACCGCCTCGCCGCGCTTGTCCAGCTCCTCCTTGACGAGCGCGAGAGCCGCGCTCATGAGCTCGTTGACCGCGTGCGCGCCCTGCGAACCGCCCGTCACGAACACGACGAACGCAGCGGCGGGGATGAAGTCGAACCGCCTGCCGGCCGCGATCCCCGCGCGCACGGGGAGGCCCGTGCGCACCGTCTTCACGCCGCGCAGATAGTTCGCCGTCATGTCAAAGCTGATCGCCACCGTCTTCGCGTAGCGCGAGAGAAACTCCACCGCCTTGCCCGGCACCGTGTTCGCCTCGTGGAGGACGACCGGCACGCCGTACGCCTTCGCCGCGAGGACGGGCGGGAGCGACGAATAGCTGCCCATCGCGAGGAGCACGTCGGGCCGCGCCTTCTTCATCTCCTTGCGGCAGCGCAGCAGCGAATGGAGAATGGCCGGCGCGTTCTTGAGCGCGAGCTGCTTCGCGCCCGTCGAAAAGATGTTGCCGGTCCAGCTGCGCATGACGCTCGACTCCACGTCGCGGCCCGAATCCCAGACCGTCACCTCGTGCCCGCGCCGGCGCAGCTCCTCCGCCACCGCGAGTCCCGGGAAGGCATGTCCGCCCGTCCCGCCGCATGCCACGACTATCTGCATCACCAATCCCTTTCGTTCGGCGGGAGCGGCGCCTTGCGCATCCGCGCCTTCTTCTCCGCCTCGTGTTCGTCACTGCGCTCCTGCGCCTTCTTGAGCAGGGCTTCCACTTCCCTGTCTTCCGGCGAAGGCTCCTGAGAGTCCTCCGCGTCCGCCGCCAACTCGTCCGGCTGTTCGTCCGCCGGCGGCTCGTCGTTCGTCTGTCCGTCGTCCAGCGGCTGCTCGCCCGCCTGCTGATCGTCCGCGTTCGGCGGCGGCTCGTCGTTCTTCGGCGGATCCTTCTTCGACTCGTCGTTCTTCGGCGGCGGCTGTCCCTGTCCGCCGCCCGATCCGCCCTTGCCGTCCTTCGGCAGCAGCGCGCGGATCTGGTTGATCAAGTCCATCGCCTCGACCTGCTGCGTCAGGTCGCGGCTTTCGAGGCAGGCGAGCTGCACCTTCTCCAGCTGCGTCGACAGGTCGGAGACTTTCGCCTGCGCCTCGGCTGTGAACGGCGGCTTGTTCGTGTCCGCCTGCGCCTGCTGCTCGTACGCGCGCGCCCACGCCGGGAACTTCGCGCGGAACGCGCGCGTGAAGTCGAGCGCGTCCGCCTGCCAGTCGCGCCCGTTCACCTGGAGCAGCCCTTCGTAGGCGTTCGTCTGCGACGTGAAATCCTCGTCCATCGCGCCGGGCGGCAAGACCGTCATCTTGAGAAAGCGCGTGAAATCGTGCTCGACATCGGCCAGCGTGGAATAGCCCGCATCGTCCAGATCGCCGATCTCCTTCGCCGCGCGGACGGTCTTCTCCTTCGCCTGGTCGACCTGGAGCGTGATCGTCGCGGCCTCCTCCTCGTTCGTCACCGCCTGGCAGATGGCCGCCTTGACGGGCGGCCAGATGTCGGCGAGCTTCGCCGTCCGCGCCGCGAGCCGGTCGCCCGTCGCCACCGCGACCGGCGCCGCGTTGGTGAGGTACGTGCCCGTCTCGTCCAGAATCGCGCGCACGTCATGGACCGCGCCCTGCAGGAGCGCGCCCGGATCCTTCCCCTCCGCCGCCTTGAGGACGTCGTTCAGGCGCTTCGTCTCGCGCAGTTCCGCGAGCCCGTCCGTCGCCCGCGTGAAGTTGCGGTTCGCCTTCGCGTCCTTCGGCGCGGCGCGCAGCGCGATCTG
>JAFUEM010000110.1 GCA_017463935.1 Kiritimatiellia bacterium | reverse complement strand
GCGGCCACGCCGCCCGCGAACGCGCGCGGCGAGAAGGAGCGCGCGCCCGCCGGAATACCCGCGCGCCCCCAGAACCGGAGGCGCAGGCGGAAGCAGAGGTAGATGAACGCGCCGCCGATGACGTTGCGCGCGCACGTGACGGCGAACGGCCCGAGGTGCTCGGCGGCGAGCTTCTGCGCCACGAACGCACTGCCCCACAGGAGGGCCGCAAGCAGGAGCAGGATCGGACCCATGGCGGCGCGTCCCTAGTTGTAGTACGCGAAGCGCCGCTCCAGCCGCTCCATGGCGAACGCGACGAGGTAGTTGAAGACGTAGTAGAAGACGCCGGCGGCGATGAGCGGCGTCATCGACGTGTGCGCGGACGACAGCTGCTTGGCGATCGTGAACATCTCCGTGACGGCGATGGTGAACGCGAGCGACGTGTCCTTCACGAGCGTGATCACCTCGTTGCCGACGGCCGGGATGACGCGCTTGACCGTCTGCGGCAGGATGATGCGGAAGAACGTCTGGAAGCGGTCGAGGCCGAGCGAAAGCGCCGCCTCGCGCTGCCCGACGTCGATCGACAGCATCCCGCCGCGGTAGATCTCCGCGAAATACGCCGCGTAGTTGAAGCCGAACGCGAGCACCGTCGCCAGGAGGCGCGGATAGCGCGACAGCGGCATCTTGAAGAAGATGTACGGCGCGAAGTAGACGAAGATGATCTGGAGCATGAGCGGCGTGCCGCGCACGACGGAGATGTACAGGCGGAAGACGCCGGACACCAGCGGGTGGCGCGACATGCGCCCGAGCGCGATCGGGAAGCCGAGCGGCAGCGCGATGAGCAGCGTGAAGAAGAAGATCTCCACCGAGACGGCGAGTCCCGAGAGGAGATCCACGATCATGCCGGAGAACGACATCGGCGGCCCTTACTTGAGGATGAGCGCGTCCTTCTCGATGCCGTACGTCTCGGCGAGGGCGGCCATCGTGCCGTCGGCGACGACTTCGCGCAGGGCCGCCTCGACCTCCGCGCAGAGAGCCGTGTTGCCCTTCTTGAAGCCGATGCCGTACGTCTCCTTCATGATGATCTCGTCGAGGATGCGGAACTTGCCGGGCAGGTCCGCCATCTTCCGGCGCGCGACGCCGACGTCGAGCGCGACGGCCTCGACCGCGTCCATGACGAGCTCGTTCACGAGCTGGTTGTAGTTCGGTTCGACGACGAGCCCCTTGAACGTGGCGCCGAGCGCCGCGCGGTCGCCGCCGGCCGACAGCGCCTTCTGCACGGGCGTGTCGATCTGGACGCCCACGGTCCGGCCCGCGAGGTCGGTCAGCCTGACGACGGGCGAATCCACCTTCACGAGCACGACCTGCGAGTTGTCGACGTACGGCGCGCTGAACGTGTAGGCGTTTTCGCGGCCCTGCATCGTGAAGCCGTTCCAGATGCAGTCGATCGCGCCGGAGTTGAGCTCCATGTCCTTCGCGTCCCAGTTGATGGGGTTGGCGACGAACGTCCAGCCCTTCTTCGCGCAGACGGCGCGGGCGAGATCGAGGTCGAAGCCCTTGTACTCGCTGCCGTCCTTGTAGCCGTAGGGCGGGAAGTCGGCGTCGAAGCCGACGACGAACTTGCGCGTGCCGTCGTCCTTGTCGCCGCAGCCGGCGAGCGCCGCCGCGGCGGCGAGTGCAATCAGCAGTTTTTTCATGATGTCTGTCCTTTTTTCTGATTCGGTCTGTGTCGGATGTCCGGCTACGCCTTGCGGCCGATGAGCCGGCGGATGAAGCCTTCGATGTTGGCCGATTCCTCCAGCGTGAGCACGCCGTCCTCCCGCGCGGCGTCCAGCGCCTTGCGGAACTCCTCCCGGCCCTCGATCTTGGCGAGCAGCTCGGACAGCTGCGCGGCCTCCTTCTCGTCGATGCGGCCGTCGGCGAGAATCGCGTCCGCCATGTGCGCGAGCTGCGCGGCGAACGTCCGGTTGTTGACGCTCTGGGCGAACTTGCGGAACACGGCGGGCAGGGAGCCCTCCGCGACCGCGCCCTTGACGACGAGCTTGAGGAAGAAGAGCGTCGCGAGGAGGAGCAGCACGGCGAGCGGCAGCGCGATCCACGCCGAGCCGACGAACGGCGCCACGATGTAGGCGACGAACGAGACGGCCGCGACGGTGAGCGCGTACGGCAGCTGCGTGTTGACGTGCACGATGTGGTTGCACTGCGCGCCCGCCGACGCCATGATCGTCGTGTCGGAGATCGGCGAGCAGTGGTCGCCGCAGACGGCGCCCGCCATGCAGGCGGAGACGGCGACGATCGTCATCGACGAGCCCGGGATCGCCGCGAGGACGATCGGGATGAGGATGCCGAACGTGCCCCAGCTCGTGCCCGTCGAGAACGCGAGGATGATCGCGATGACGAAGATGATGGCGGGGAGGAAGTTCCACAGGCCCGCCGCCGGCCCGCTGATGATGTCGGAGATGAACACCTTCGCGCCGAGCGAATCGGTCATCGCCTTGAGCGTCCACGCGCAGCAGAGGATCATGATCGCGGGCACCATCGCCTTGAAGCCCTCCGGGAACGCATCCATGCAGTCGCGGAACGAGATGACGCGGCGGCAGAGGTAGAACGCGACGGCGAAGACGATCGCGACGATCGAGCCGAGCGCGAGGCCGACGGACGCATCGGAGTCGGAGAACGCCTTCACGAAGTCGCCGGCGTTGTCGCCGCCGAAGTAGCCGCCCGAGTAGATCATGCCGACCATGCAGCACGCGATGAGCACGAGCACCGGAACGACGAGGTCGATGACGCGGCCGCGGTCGTTCTTGGCGAGCGCGTCGGTCGCGTCCTCGATCGCGCCGAGATCCGGCCCGCCGGCGGCGGTCGCCGCCTCGTGGCGCTTCATCGGGCCGAAGTCGAACTTCATGAACGCGAGCGCGAACATCGCGACGATGGTGAGGATCGCGTAGAAGTTGTAGGGGATCGCGTTGATGAAGAGCGAGAAGCCGCTTTCGGCGCCCGCGCCCTTCGCGAAGCCCGCGACCGCCGCCGCCCAGCTCGAGATCGGCGCGATGATGCAGATCGGCGCGGCCGTCGCGTCGATGAGGTACGCGAGCTTCGCGCGCGACACCTTCTTCGCGTCGGTGACCGGCCGCATCACGCTGCCGACGGTGAGGCAGTTGAAGTAGTCGTCGACGAAGATGAGCAGACCGAGGATGATCGTCGCGACCTGCGCGCCGATGCGGGTGCGGATGTGCGTCTGCGCCCACCGCCCGAACGCCGCCGACGCGCCCGTCTTGTTCATCATCGCGACGAGCGAGCCGAGCAGGACGAGGAAGAGCAGGATGCCGACGTTGTAGCCGTCCGCGACCGAGTCGATGAAGCCGTCCTTGACGACGTGCAGCAGCGTCCCCTCGAACGCGAAGCCGGAATAGATCAGGCCGCCGGAGACAATGCCGATGAAGAGCGACGAATAGACCTCCTTCGTGAGGAGCGCGAGGAAGATCGCCAGGAGCGGCGGGAAGATCGCCCACCACGTGCCGAAGAACCGGTTCTCCGTGCGGATGGTCGCCAGCGCCGTCGCCTCGTTCGCCTTGAAGTTCGCGTCGTTCTGGACGTTGTCCGCGTAGGCGCCGATGTACGACTGCGCGCCCTTGACGTCGCCCGCGTCCGCGACGACCGCGAGGTTGTACGAAGTCGCGGTGCCGTCGACGACGACGGACACCGGACACGCCGGCGTCTCCGCCGGCGCCGCGTCGTCCGCGAACGCGAACGAGGCGGCGAGCACGGCGGCCGCGATCAGGATGCTCTTCATGTCAGTGCCTCCGTTGGCGTCGGGGATCAGAACGAGAGGCAGGCGGACACGCCGCCGTAGAGCATGCCGTCGTGCGTGCCGCGCCCGCTGCCGACGGAATAGGTGTCCCAGTCCCGGGCGTGGCGCACGCGGTGGTCGATCTTGTAGAGGTAGTTGAGATGCGCGCCGAGCGAAATGTTGTCGGTAAGCGCGTAGTTCAGCGCGAGGCCGTTGTCCCAGCCGCCGAAGACGGTGTTGGTCAGCTCGCCGCCGGAGATGTACTTCGCGTACTGCGAGGTGTAGAGCGTCGTCTTGGACGTGAACGTGAGCGAGAGCTTCTCGGTGAGCTCGAATCCGCGCGAGAGCGCGAAATCGAACATGAACGCCTCGTCCGGCTTGTTGTCATGGCCGTACTCCCAGAAGAACTTGACGCTCGGGACGATGAACTCGTTGTCGTACTCGGCGCCGACCGTCCAGAATTTCTGGGAACCCCACCCGACACGCGGATAGGTGTACCAGAGATGGGAGGCGGTGAAGTTCACCGGTCCGAGGGAGTTGCCGTAGACGATTTCGTAGTCGAACTCGCCGAATCCGCCGAACTGCCGGCCGCCGTTGGTGTTCCGCGAGCTGTGGCGCTTGTTGAGCTCCTGGTTGGCCCAGACGTCGAACGCCAGCCAGCCGAAGTCCTCCGGCAGGTTCATCTGCATCCAGAGGTCGTACTGCGCGACCGGCGTGTCGGAAAAGATGCGGTTGTGGGAGACGTAGGCGGAATTCACGTCGAGCGTGAGCGAGACTTCAAAGAGCGACGTCTCGTCCTCTTCGATCTCTTCGGCTTCCGCCGTCTCGGCCGCCGCGGGCTGCGCGGGTTCGGAGGAAACGGGCTGTTCGTCGGCCTGCGCCGCGAACACGGTTGCTGCGGCGAGCGCGCCCAGCAGGATCATCGGTTTTTTCATGTGTTTTTTCTCCTTCTTCGTTGGTTGGTGTCGGGAAAATCGGTTCACGTCGCCGGCGCGCCGCCGGCGAGCAGATCCTTGAGCCGCGCGAGCTCCTCCTCGGAAACCTCGCGGTCCTTCAGGATGTCGAACAGCTCGGACTTGACCTTGTCGCGGAATTCGGTGCCGACGCGCACCTTTCCCAGGAACTCGCCGAGACGGCCGTCGTGCCGCCCGTCGAAAATCTCCGCCGGCGTCCCTTCCGCCGCGATCCGGCCGCCCTCGAGGAACAGGACGCGCGTGGCGACGTCGCGCGCGAAGCGCATCTCGTGCGTAACGACGACCATCGTCATGCCGTCCTTCGCGAGATCCTTCATGACGTCGAGCACCTCGCCGACCATCTCGGGATCGAGCGCGGACGTCGGCTCGTCGAACAGCATCACCTTCGGCTCCATCGCGAGCGAGCGCACGATCGCGACGCGCTGCTTCTGCCCGCCGGAGAGCTGCTGCGGATACGCCTTCGCCTTGTCGGCGAGGCCGACCAGCTTCAAGAGCTCCATCGCCTTCTTCTCGGCGTCCGCGGCGGACATGCCGCGCACGAGCTTCGGCGCGAGCGTGATGTTGTCGAGGATCGTCAGGTGCGGGAAGAGGTTGAAGTGCTGGAAGACCATGCCCATCTCGCTGCGGACGCGGTTCTTCGTCTTCTCGTCCGCCGTGACGATGTCGATCCCGTCGAAGATGATCGAGCCACCCGTCGGCCGCTCCAGCAGGTTCATGCAGCGGAGAAAGGTCGACTTGCCGCCGCCGGACGGACCGATCATCACCACGACCTCGCCCTTGCGGATCTCGGTCGAGAGTCCCTTCAGCACCTCGAGCTCGCCGAAGCTCTTCGTGAGGTTTTCGATCTTGAGCAGTGTTTCAGACATGTCAGTTCGCGTTTCGTGATTCGTGGTTCGTGGCCGGCGGCGTCCGTCAGCTGTCGTTGTGGACCGGGTCCGCGCCGGTGTTCCGGAGATGGCGCTCGAGCCGGCCGAGGAGTCCGGTGAACGTCATGACGAGAATGAGGTAGACGGCCGCGACCGTGAGGTACGGGAGATAGACGGAGTACGTCTGCGAGCGGATGATGTCGCCGCCCTTCGCGAGGTCGATGAGCGCGATGTAGCCGACGATGGACGTATCCTTCATGAGGACGATGAACTCGTTGCCGAGCGCCGGCAGGACGTTGCGCACCGCCTGCGGCAGGATGATCCGCACCATGCTCCTCCAGTACGACAGCCCCAGCGCGCGCGCCGCCTCCATCTGGCCGGGGTCGATCGACACGATGCCCGCGCGGATGATCTCCGCCTGGTACGCGCCGGAATTGAGGCCGAACGCGATGATGGCGATCAGCACCTTCGAGTCGACCGACCGCAGGATGATGTAGTAGGTGATGAGCAGCTGCACCACCATCGGCGTGCCGCGGATCACCGTGAGATAGACCTTCGCGGCCAGGTCGAGCAGGCGGAAGCGCCCGTACCTGTCGTGCGTCGCGCGCACGACGGCGACGAGGAAGCCGAGCGCGAGCCCGAGAAAGATCGCGGCGAGCGCCACCTCCAGCGTGACGCCCAGCCCGTTCCAGAGGTATTCCCAGCGCCCGTTCTTGACGAAGCATTGGGTGAAGTCGCTGATCAAACCGTCCAACACGATCCAAACCCCTTGACCGCGCGATCAGTCCTTGAGCCGGTCGGCCTCGGCCGTGTACTCCTCCACCCACGCCGCGAGGCGGCCGTCGGCCTTGATCTCGGCGATCGTCTCGTTGATGACCTGGAGGAGCTCGGGCCGTCCCTTGCGGATCGCGATGGCGTAGGATTCGCTCGAGACGAAATCGGAGAGCGCCAGGCCCGGCTCGTTCTTCACGCAGTTCTTCGCAGGGTCGATGTCGGCGATCACGAAGTCGACGCGGCCGGCCTTGAGGGCGGCGACGGACTCCGCGGGCGAGCGCGAGCGCTCCGGCTCCTGGCCGACCTGCTCGAGGACGAACGTCTCGCTCGTGGTGCCGGCCTGAACGCCGATCCGGCGGCCCTTGAGCGAGTCGAGGCCGGTGTAGGGCTCGGCGACCTTGTAGATGACGACGATGCCCGTCGTCACGTAGGGGATGGAGAAGTCGACGTTCTTCTTGCGGTCCTCCGTCACCGTGATGCCGGCGGCGGCGACGTCCGCCTTGCCCGAGACGACGGCGGGAATGACGGAATCGAAATCGACCGTCTCGCACTTGAAGCCCTGGCCGAGCTTCTGGGCGACGGCGCGGCAGATCTCCACGTCGATGCCGACGATCTCCTGCCCGCGCAGGAACTCGTACGGCGGGAACGTCGCCTCCGTGATCATCCTCAGCGTGTTGTCATCCTTCTGCGCGCACCCGCAGAGCACCAGCGCCGCCGCGGCGGCCATCATCAGTTTTTTCATGTTTACCTTCCCTGGCGCCCGGCGCCATGTTTTTCCTTTAAAAATCGTCAGCAGCTGCATCATCGCTTTTCTCCGTTCCGGCACGGCCTAGATGCTCCAGCCCTTGATGCCCAGCGCGCGGCAGACCTCGGACACGAGCAGCGCGGTCAGCAGGAGCGGCGCCAGATACTTGACCATGAAGGAGTAGAAGCGCTTGACGCGGAAGCGGGCCCCTTCCGCCTCGCATTCCTCGATCACGAGCCGCGGGCCGGTGAACCAGCCGATGAACACGCACGTCGCGATCGCCACGATCGGCATCATCACGGAGTTCGTGAAGAAGTCGAAGAAGTCGAGGAACTGCATGCCGAAGAGCCGGATGTGGCCCCACGCGCCGTAGCCGAGCGCCGAGAAGGACGACAGGAACATGATCAGCGTCGCCATGAACGTCGTGGCCGTCTTGCGCTCGAGCTTCAGGAAGTCGCAGAGCGACGAGACGCACGCCTCGTAGAGCGAGATGGCCGACGTGGCCGCCGCGAAGAGGACGAGGAGGAAGAACGCGAGGCCGATCCACGCGCCCGCCGCGCCGAACATCGCGAACACCTTGGGCAGCGTCACGAACATGAGCCCCGGGCCCGCGTTCATCGCCTCCTTGACCGGCGTGCCGGTCTTGACGGCGAAGAGGTAGACGACGGGGATGATCATGAGGCCGGCGATGAGCGCGATGAGCGTGTCGAAGACCTCGATGCGCCGCACGCACCGCTCGATCGAATCGGTCTTCTTCATGTACGAGCCGTACGTGATCATGATGCCCATCGCGAGCGAGAGCGAATAGAACATCTGGCCGGTCGCGCCGAGGATCGTCTTGGCGAGGAGCGCCAGAGAGAACCGGCCGTCCGGCGTGGAGACGCAGTCGAGGTTCGGGATGAGGTAGTACTTGATGCCGTCGAACGAGCCGGGCATCGTGACGACGTAGACGGCGAGCCCCAGCGCCATGAGGAAGAGGATCGGCATCATGACGAGGTTGGACTTCTCGATGCCGTTCTTGACGCCGAGGACGATGACCGCCGCGCACGCGAGGATGAAGAGCATCCCGTAGCCGAACGGGGCGAACGGGGCGGAGATCAGCGCGCCGAACACCTCGCCGGCGTTCGCCGCCGCCTCGCCCATGATGTTCACGCCTGTGAACGCCATGCACGCGTACGCCTTGAGGTAGTAGAGCACCCAGCCGCCGATCACGCAGTAGTACGGCGTGATGAAGAGCGGGATGAGCGTCCCGAGGAGCCCCACGAAGCCCCACCGGCGCTGGATGAGCGCGTAGGCCGTCAGCGGCGACTGCTGCGTCTTGCGGCCCACCGCGATCTCGGTCACCATCAGCGTGAAGCCGAGGGTGACCACGAGTCCGAGGTAGATCGCGATGAACATGCCGCCGCCGTACTGCGCGGCGAGATACGGGAACCGCCAGAGGTTCCCCAGACCGATCGCGGACGCCGCCGCCGCCAAGACGAACGCCAGCGATCCCGACCAACTTGCACGCTTGCCGCCCATTGTCTCGATCTCAGAAATCGTCGTTTCTCCGTTTCATCCACCGGCCCGTCAGCCAAGGGTTGCAGCCTTGCCGCTTCGGGCGCATATACTTTATTTTACAATAAATGCGCCGCGCGCGTCAATACCCCTCGTGCCGCGACGCGCGCGCGTCTAGACGCCGCAGATCCGGTCGCTCAGGCCCGCGCGGACGAAAACGGTGCGGCGCGTGCCGTCCGCCGCGAAGACGATTCCCGCCGCATCGAGGAAGCGCGGCCAGTTCGCCTCGCTGAACTGCGTCTCGACGCCCTTGCCGTGCAGAAACGACGCGACGAACACGTCGTGCGTCGTGAAGATCCCCACCTGCGCCGTGAAGCGCGAGACGACGTACTCTTCATACGCGCGCGTCGCCTCGGCGAGCGGGTTGAAGCCGCGCTGGACGCCGTCGCGGAAATACTCGCCCATGTGTTCAAAGAACTTCGTGTCGCGGAAGCATTCCCACATCTCCCGCTCGCTCGCCACGAACGCGCCCGCATTGCCGATCCGCGCATCCGTCGCGATCGGGCCGGGATCGATCCCCATCCCTTCGGCGATCCGCTCGGCCGTCATCACCGTGCGCCGCAAGGGGCTCGCCCGGAACTGGACGTCCGCACCGCGCACCGCCGCGCGCAGCTTCGCGCCGAAGTCGCGGCTCATCCGCTCGCCCGCCGCCGTCAGCGGCAGCGACGCGCCGAACGTCCTGTCCTCGTTGGAGATGCGCGGGCGCTCGGCGTGGCGGACGAGCAGAAGGACGCGCGTCCCACGCGCGATCGCCGCCGCCACCTGCTCGATCGTCGTCTCCACGCGTCAGGCGAGCCCGTTCTGCTGCGCGACGAGCGCGGCCGCGCCGTACGTCTGGCGCAGCTTCGGCTTTTCGATCTTGCCCGTCGGGTTGCGCGGCACGTCCGCGAAGATGATCCGGCGCGGGCGCTTGTAGCGCGGCAGGTCGAGGCAGAAGCGGTTGACCTCGTCCTCCGTGAGCGTCAGCCCCTCGCGCACCGAAATGATCGCGGCGGCGATTTCGCCGAGGCGCGCGTCGGGGAGCCCGATCACCGCCACGTCCTTGACCGCCGGATGCGCGCGCAGGAAGTCTTCGATCTGCACGGGGTAGAGGTTTTCGCCGCCGGTGATGATGACGTCCTTCGCGCGGTCGACGAGGTAGATGAAGCCGTCCTTCTCCTCGGCCATGTCGCCGGTGAGGAGCCACCCGTCGGGCTTGAGGATCTCGTCCGTCGCCGCCTTGTTGTGGTAGTACTCCTTCATGACGCCCGGGCCGCGCAGCGCGAGCTCGCCGACCTCGCCCGGCTGGACGGGCGTGACGCCGTCGCTGCGGACGATCTTCGTCTCCCAGCCGAAGCCCGCGACGCCGATCGCGCCGACATGGTCGATGTTCGCGACGCCGAGATGGACCGCGCCGGGGCCGGTCGATTCGGAAAGGCCGTAGTTTGTGTCGTAGTCGTGGTGCGGAAAGACCTTCTTCCAGCGCCGGATGAGCGCGGGCGGCACCGGCTGCGCGCCGATGTGCATCAGCCGCCACTGCCCGAGCCGGTAGTCGTCGAGGCGGATTTCGCCGCGGTCGATCGCGTCGAGGATGTCCTGCGCCCACGGGACGAGCAGCCAGACGATCGTGCACTTCTCCTCGCTCACCGCGCGGATGATCCACTCGGGCTTGATGCCCTTGAGGAGGACCGCCTTGCCGCCGACGAGGAAGGAGCCGAACCAGTGCATCTTCGCGCCCGTGTGATAGAGGGGCGGAATGCAGAGGAAGACGTCGTCCTTCGTCTGGCCATGGTGGTTCTGCTCCACGCGGCAGCTGTGCATGAGCGCGCGGTGCTGGAGGACGATGGCCTTCGGAAAGCCCGTCGTGCCCGACGAGAAGTAGATGGCCGCCTCGTCCTCGGGCCGGTGGCGGAAGCCGGGCGCGGACGACGACGCGTAGCGCACCAGCTTCTCGTAGCTCTCCGCGAAGCTCGGGCAGTCGCCGCCGACGTAGAGGCGCATCTTGACGCGCGCGATGCGGTCGGAAATCTGCTCGACGCGGCCCGTGAACTCGGGGCCGAAGACGAGCGCGTCCGCGTCCGACAGCTCCAGGCAGTACCTGATCTCGTCGGCCGTGTAGCGGAAGTTGAGCGGCACCGCGAGGCAGCCCGCCTTCAGCGCGCCGAAGTAGATCGGCAGCCACTCGAGGCCGTTCATGAGGAGGATCGCCACCTTGTCGCCCTTCTTGAGCCCGCGCGACAGGAGGAAGTTCGCGAAGCGGTTGGCCTTCTCCTCGAACTGCGCCCACGTCAGCTCCGTGCGGAACTTCTCGATGGGCGAGCTTTCGATCAGCGCATATTCGCGCCACGTCGTGTGCCGCGATTCGAGCTCCTGCGGATTGATCTCGACGAGCGCGACGTCGTCCGGCCATTCGCGCGCGTTGCGCTCCAGCACTTCCGTGATGTTCTCGAAATTCATCTCTTCGCTCATTTCTTCCCTTTCGCTTCCTTCGCCGCCGCCTTCTGCGCCGCCGCAAATTCCTTCGCCCGCGCCGTCAGCTCCGGCAGCCGCTCCTTGTACGCCGCGCCCTCGGCCGGGAACGACGCCATGAAGAGCTTGATCATCCTGACGGCTTCCGGCGGGTTCAGCTCCTCCAGCGACGCGATCTCCGCCTTCGCCTCGTCGCGCGCCTTGTCGACGGCGGCGAGAATCTCCTCGGCCTCCTCGGCCTGCGCCTTCACCGCCGCGCTCGCGGTCTTCGACTGCGCCTTCCTGACGTCGCCCTGCAGCTTCGCGAGCGGCCCCTTGAGCGGCTTGCCGAGGACGAGCTGCTTCTCCATCGCCTTGTACTTCCTGAACGTCACGCCCTCGGTGAGATCCGGCGCCGCGCCCACCTTCATGATCGCCTCGACGACGGCCTGCACCGCCTCCTGGTGGCCGTGCCCCGCGTACACGACCTTGCCGCGGTGGTTGACGACGTACATGTACGGCAGCATCCCGTCGCCCGGCGGCTCCTCGACGAGCCCCGCGCGCTCGTAGATGGGATACGTCAGCTTGTTGGCCTTGACGAGCTCCTTGACGCGGTCGGGCGAACGGCCCTGGCGGTGCGAGCCGAGAAGCACGAACGGCTTGGATTTGTACGACGCCCAGAGCGATTCCATGCGCGGCAGCAGCGCGCGGCACGGCGGGCAGTTCACGCCCCAGAGATCGACCAGCACGACCTTGCCCTTCAGGTCGGCCTCGGTGATCGGCGGCCCGGCGTAGTGGCTCGCCTCGTCGAGTCCGCGCCACACGTCGGCGAAGAGGGCGCAGGGGACCAGGCACGCGGCCAGCAGCAGTTTTTTCATCGTCGTTCTCCTTTACTTCGCAAGCGTCGCTTTCACCCAGGCGAGTTCCGCGAGCGCGTTCTTCGCCTCCTGCACCACGGCGGGGTCGTCGGACGCCTTGAGCGGCGTGTACTTCCGGATCTGCGCGTCGACCCTGGCCTTCGTCAGCTTCTGCGCCGCGGCGCTCGCCGTGTCGCGGTCCTTCATGAGCCGCGCGACCTCCACGAGCTTGGCGAGCGTCTTGACGTCCTCGCTCGCCGCGAGCCGCTTCATGTCGTCGCCGTAGCGCTCCTTCGCCGTGTCGGGAAACTGCTTCGCGAACTCCTTGAGCCGCGAATAGGCGGTGCCGGGCGTGTGCCGCACCTCCCAGTCGAGGTAGTGCGTCCACTCCGCCTCGTCGCGCGGCGCGGCCATGCTGATGAGGAGCTGCCCGACGACGGCCTGCGCGGCCTTGTCGTCCGCGCCGGCGTAGTAGCGCCGGCCCGTCTCGTCGAAAACGCTGATCTCGTCGCCGACGCCGTCGCCGCCGAAGTCGCGGTAGAGGGGGTAGGTGAGGCCGAACTTCTCCATGATGGCGGCGATGCGGCGGTCGCTCGCCGCGCCCGTGTGCGAACCGACGAGGACGAACGGCTTCGACTTGTAGGCGGTCCAGAGCGCCTGGAGGCGCTTCATCGCCTCGAGGTTCGTCTTCTGGCCGTAGTCGCGGCAGTCGACCATCACGACCTTGCCCTTCAGGTAGCCCGCCGAGATCATGCGTCCGCCGAGCCGCGCTTCCGGCTCCGCGTTCTGCCAGTCGACCGCGCGCGCCGCCGCCGTCGCGACCGCCAGCGCCGCCATCCCTAATGCCCTTGCAATCATACTGCGTAGTATATCATAAAGCGCCGCCCTGCGGGGCAATTCGAGAGGGGCTAGACCGCTCGCGCGGCTCGCTACGCTAGACCGCCCGCTCACGCGGGCTAATCTAGAATCCTAGACTTCTAGAATAGCGCGCATCGCGCGCGGTCTAGCTGAGCGAGCAACGCGAGCGATCTAGCTGAGCGCGCATCGCGCGCGATCTAGAATAGCGGGCGCGCGGCGAGGCGAAAAATGATATACTATGCGGCTGTATTCCAAACGGAAGGCACTTGTATGAGCGAATTCAAACTGACCGATCCCTTCGGCTCCGCACCGACGAAGCCGCCGTTCACGCAGAGCGTCTCGGGCGGCGTCGCCTGGCACAACCTGCCCGTCACCCGCCCCTACACGCTCGGGCAGCTCCTCGACCAGACCGTCGCGCGCTGCGGCGAGAACGATGCCGTCGTCTACGCCGACCGCGACTTCCGCCTGACGTGGTACGAATTCTCCGAGGAGGTCGACCGCCTCGCGCGCGGCCTCATGGCGCTCGGCGTCAAGCGCGGCGAAAAGGTCGCGCTCTGGGCCACCAACGTGCCGCACTGGGTCGTCCTCATGTTCGCGACGGCCAAGATCGGCGCGATCCTCCTGCCGCTCAACATCAACTACAAGTCGGAGGAGATCGACTTCGCGCTCAAGCAGTCCGACGCCGAAAACCTCTTCCTCATCAACGGCTACCGCGACTGCAACTACGTCGACGTCATCAACCGGCTCATCCCCGAGCTGAAGGAGTGCCCGCGCGGCGAGCTCAAGTCCGCGCGCTACCCGCACCTCAAGCGCATCATGTTCCTCGGCGGCGAGAAGTACCGCGGCATCTATTCGCTGAACGAGGTCCTCTCGCTCGCCGTCCAGACGCCGTGGGCCGACTACCTGAAGCGCCAGGGCGAGTGCGACGTCCACGACGTCGTCAACATGCAGTACACCTCGGGCACGACGGGCTTCCCCAAGGGCGTGCAGCTGACGCACTGGAACATCGCCAACGACGGCTTCTGGATCGGCGCGTGCCAGAACCTGTCGAGCCGCGACCGGGTCTGCATCCCGGTGCCGCTCTTCCACTGCTTCGGCTGCGTGCTCGGCGTGATGAGCTGCGTCAACCACGGCGCGACGATGGTCTTCCTCGAGAAGTTCGATCCCGTGCAGGTGATGTCGTCGATTGAGAAGGAGAAGTGCACGGCGACGTACGGCGTGCCGACGATGTACATCGCGATGCTCGACCATCCGCTCTTCAACCGCTTCGACTTCCGCTCGCTCCGGACCGGCATCATGTCCGGCTCGGCGTGCCCCGTCCACCGCATGCAGCAGGCGCAGACGAAGATGTTCATGCGCGAGATCACGAACCCGTACGGCCTCACCGAATCCGGCCCCGTGATGACGATGACGCGCTACTTCGAGCCGTCCATCGAGCGCAAGTGCCAGACGATCGGCCAGGCGCTCCCCGGCGTCGAGGTCGCCATCATCGACCCCGAGACGGGCGAGCTCGCGCCGCTCGGCCAGGACGGCGAGATCTGCTGCCGCGGCTACGGCAACATGAAGGGCTACTACAAGATGCCCGAGCAGACGGCCAGGTGCATCGACGCGCGCGGCTGGCTCCACTCCGGCGACATCGGGCGCATGGACGAGCAGGGCTACTACTACATCACCGGCCGCCTCAAGGACCTCATCATCCGCGGCGGCGAAAACATCAGCCCGAAGGAGGTCGAGGACTTCCTCGGCACGATGCCGGGCGTCAAGGACGTGGCCGTCGTCGGCTGCCCCTCGAAGAAGTACGGCGAGCAGCCCGCCGCCTTCATCATCCCGTCCGACGGCGCGACGATCACGACCGAATCGGTGCAGGCGTTCTGCAAGGACCGCATCTCGTGGTTCAAGATTCCGAAGTACGTCCACGTGCTCGACATCTTCCCGATGACCGCGTCGCAGAAAATCCAGAAGTACAAGCTGCGCGAGATGGCGCACGAGCTGTGGCCGGACGCGTGACACCGCCGCGGGAGCTGACGTGCGCCGCGCTGAAGGCGCAGTTCGCCGAGGTCTTCGCGGACCTCGACGCGTGCCCGCGCCGCGTCGCGTTCGCGGTCTACGCCGAAGGCTTCACCCTCGATCTCCCGGATGGCGAGCCGGTTTTCGCGCGCGGCGCTTCCGCCGCGCCGGCGAACCTCCGCGGCCGCTGGCTCGCCGAACATCCCGTGCCGCTCACGCTCAGGCGGAAGGCGACCTTCACGCTCGTGCCCACGACGGGCAACCGCGTCAAGGTGCGCATCCGCCAAGGACTCCTGCCATGATCGAAACGCTCGCCGCCTCCCTGGACCAGATCGCCGCGCTCGCGCCCACGTGGGGGCTCGTCTTCATCTTCGTCTTCATGGCGGTGGAGTCGAGCTTCATCCCCTTCCCGAGCGAAGTCGTGATGATCCCCGCCGGTTTCCTCGCCGCGCGCGGGGAGCTGACGGGCGCGCCGGCGACGGCGCTCGTCCTCGCGATCGCGGTCGGGCTCCTCGGCTCGCTCGCGGGCGCGTACGTCAACTTCTTCCTCGCGCTGTGGGTGGGGCGGCCGTTCCTCGAACGCTACGGCAGGTGGCTCTTCATCCAGCCCGAACCGCTCGCGCGCGCCTGCGAGGTCTTCAACCGCTACGGCGCGGCGACGACGTTCGTCTGCCGCCTCGTGCCCGTCATCCGCCAGTTGATCTCGATCCCCGCCGGGATCGCGCGCATGAAGCTCGGCTCCTTCTCGCTCTTCACGGGGCTCGGCGCCGGCATCTGGACGGCGATCCTCGCGCTCGTCGGCTTCGGCCTCGGCCGCACGGCGGGCGACATCACCTACCTCGAGCTTGTCACGCGCGGCAAGGCGCTCGCGACCGCGCACCTGCCGTGGGTCATCCTCGGCGCGCTCGTCCTCGTCGGCGCGTACATCGCCGCGTCCCGGCTCGTCATGCGGCGGGGGAAGTAAGATGATCCTCACGGTCCAACATCTGCGCGTGGCCTTTCATCTCGGCGGCGGGAAGCGTTCCGTTCCCGTGCGCGACGTGTCGTTCGAAATCCCGGAGAACGGCCGTGTCGCGCTCGTCGGCGAATCGGGCTGCGGCAAGTCGCTGACGGCGCTCACGCTCGGCGGCCTCGTCGACCGCGCCGAGATCACCGGCACGATCACGGGCGCGCCGCGCCTCGCGTACATCTTCCAGAATCCGATGCAGTCGCTCAATCCCGTCATGCGCGTCGGCCGCCAGATCGAAGAGGCGCGGCCGAACACCGTTCGGCCGTCTCCACTCGCACAGGCTTCATTTCGCGGAAAGGGCGCAGCGCCCAGTGAAGATGGCCGAACTGTGTTCGGCCTACTCGAAGCCGTCGGGCTGCCGGCCGACGCCGCGCGCAAGTATCCGTGCGAGCTTTCGGGCGGGCAGCAGCAGCGCGTGATGATCGCGATGGCGCTCGCGGCCGCGCCGGACCTGCTGATCGCCGACGAGCCGACGACGGCGCTCGACGTGACGACGCAGCGCGAGGTGCTCGACCTGATCGAACGCGTCGCCGACGCGCACAAGATGGCGGTCCTGCTCATCACCCACAACCTCGGGCTCGTCGCGCGCTATTCAACGTTCGTCAACGTGATGTACGCGGGCGAGATCGTCGAGCGCGGCGAGGTGAAGAAAGTCCTGCGCGCGCCGCGCCATCCGTACACGCAGGGGCTCCTCGCGGCCGTGCCGCGCCTCGATGCGCCGAAGGACGCGCCCTTGAGCGACATCCCCGGCACCGTGCCGCCGCCGACCGACTGGCCGTCGGGCTGCGCGTTCCATCCGCGCTGCCCGATCGCGACCGACGCCTGCCGCCTCTCCGCCGCCCGCTGCCAGGGTTAGTCTAGAAATCTAGAAATCTAGAAATCTAGAAATCTAGACTCCTAGAATCCTAGAGGCCTAGACTCCTAGCGGCCTAGACTCCTAGCCTCCTAGAACCTCACAAAAGCAAAAGCCAACCGTGCGTGAACACGGTCGGCTTTGCGTTTCATCGATCCTGCGCTCAGACCGCCGGGGCGGCCTCGTCGAGAATCGTGATCTTGCACTTGGCGGCCACGCCCTGTCCGAGGTCGATCTTCGCCTCGTACTCGCCGACCTCGCGCAGCGACTCGCCGATCGAGAACTGGCCGCGGTCGAGCTTGACGCCGCGCTGGGCCTCGATCGCCGCCAGCAGATCGGTCACGCTGACCGCGCCGTACAGCTTCTTGCCGTCGACCGTCGCGGCCGAGACCGTCAGCTCGAGCTTGTCGAGCTTGCGGGCGACCTCGAGCGCTTCCTTCTTGAGCTCGGCGGCGCGGGCGGCGCGCTCGGCCTCGAGCTTCTTCAGGCGGCGCTTCGCGGCTTCCGTCGCGCGCGCGGCCAGACCCTGCGGGAAGAGGAAGTTGCGGGCGTAGCCGGGGGCGACCTTGACGATCTCGCCGGCCTTGCCGAGCTTCTTCACGCTGTCCATGAGCATCACTTCGATTGCCATCTTGTCAGCTCCTTCCTCAGGCCATCAGGCCCATGTTGCGGGCGCGCTTGACGCCCTGGCGGATCTGGCGCTGCTGGGCCGACGTGACGCCGGTGATGCGCGCGGGCAGGATCTTGCCGTAGTCGGTGATGTAGTACTTCAGCGTCTCGATGTCGTTGATGTCGATCTGGTCCTTGGGACCGAGCGGCGGACGCTTCCTCGCGGCGAATTCCTCGCCGGCCGAGCTGTTGGATTTCTTGAAAGCCATGGTTGGATTTCCTTTTTACGTGTTGTGTTTAGAACGGGAGCGCCTCTTCAGCCTCGCTCATCTCGACCGGGCTGGGCGCGGGGAATTCGGCGCGCGGCCCCTGGGGAGCGAACCGCTCGCCCTTGGGCAGGAACTTGATGGTCGTTGCACGGACCTTCAGCTTCTGGTGGCGCACGCCGTCCTTCTCCCAGGTGTCCATCTGGAGACGCCCCTCGACGAGGACCGAACTGCCCTTGGCGAGGTACTGCCCGCAGAGCTCCGCCAGCTTGTCCCACGCATCGACATCGATGAAGACGGGAAAGTCCTGCATCTGTCCGTTGCGGTCCCGGCGGCGCTCGTTGATGGCGAGCCCCAGACGCGCGACCTTCATGCCGCTCGCCCCCGTCATGCGGACGTCGGGGTCGCGGGTGAGGTTGCCCATCAGGATGACTTTGTTGAAGGAGGCCATGAGATTACTCCCGTATTGTCGTCTTAGGCTTCGGCCGTCTCCGCGGCGGCTTCTCCTGCGGCGGCTTCGGCGGCGGCCT
>JAFUEM010000109.1 GCA_017463935.1 Kiritimatiellia bacterium | reverse complement strand
TCTGCTCGCCCTTGCCTTCGTCTTCGTCGAAGTCGGGGCGCTTGCCCTTGTACCACCAGAACATCACCGGCGTCGCGATGAAGATCGACGAGTAGGTGCCCGCGAGGATGCCGAGGAGCATCATCAGCGCGAAGTCGAAGATCGTGCCGTCGCCGAAGCAGAAGAGCGCGAGCACCGCGAAGAACGTCGTCACCGAGGTGATGACCGTGCGGCCGAGGCAGGCGTTGATCGCCGTGTTGCAGATGTCCTTGAAGCTGCTGCGCGCGTCGCGCGTCAGCTGCTCGCGGATGCGGTCGAAGACGACGACGGTATCGTTGATCGAGTAGCCGATGATCGTCAGCAGCGCCGTCACCACGATCAGCGAGACCTGGCGGCCGCAGAGCGAGAAGAGGCCGAGCGAGATGAGCGCGTCGTGCGCGAGCGCCACGAGGCCGCCGAGGCCGAAGCCGAACTTGAAGCGGAAGCCGACGTAGACGAGGATCGCGATGAGCGAGAAGATCACGGCGTTGCGGCCCGACTTCTTCAGGTCGTCGCCGATCATCGAGCCGACCTCCTCGACGCTCGCCTCGGTGAGCGACGCCTCGGGGAACTTCTCGGTCAGGAGCGAGGTCACGTACGCGCCGACGTTGCGGTCGGGGAGCGTGCGGCCCTTCGCGGTCTCGGCCGATTCGCCCGTCTTGACGAGGAGCGTCGTGTTGCCGACGCCGCGCTGGTACTGGATGACCGTCGCGTTGTCGAACGCGTCCAGCGCGGCGCGGATGTCGCCGACCGCCGGCTGCTTCGCCTCGTCCTGCGTGAGGTCGTAGACGATCGAGGTGCCGCCCGTCAGGTCCACCGCCAGCACGGACGCCGGGTTGACGATCGCGCGGCCGAAGAAGATCGCGAGCGAGACGACGATGATGATCGCCGACGCGAGCAGCGTCTTGTTGCCGTACTGCATGAAGTCGAACTTCGGCGCCTTGAAGAACTGGAGCATCCTGAAGGGCTCGGCGCGCTCGGGCTTGACGAGGTGCTCGAAGACGAGGCGCGTGACGACGACCGCCGTGAACATCGAGATGAGCACGCCCGCCGTCAGCATGATCGCGAAGCCGCGCACGGGGCCCGTGCCGACGACGAAGAGGATAATGCCCGTGAGGATGGTCGTCAGGTTCGAGTCGAGAATCGCGGTGAACGCGCGGCCGTAGCCGTTCCTGATCGCGTCGCCCGCCTTGCGGCCCGCGGCGAACTCCTCGCGGATGCGCTCGAAGATGAGCACGTTCGCGTCGACCGCCATGCCGAGCGTCAGCACGAGGCCCGCGATGCCGGGCATCGTCAGGACCGGCAGCTGCACCGAGCCGCCGCCGCCCATCGAGGGATCCTGCGCGAACACGCCGAGGATGTTGGCGACGATGACGAGCGCGGTCGGCAGCAGCGCCACGTCGAGGAAGAGCGCGATGTTGGCGACGAGGCCCGCGTACCAGTAGTAGATGAACATGAAGATCGCCACGAGCGCGAAGCCGATGGCCGCCGCCCAGGTGCCCGACTTGATCGCGTCGTCGCCCACCGTCGGCGCGACCGAGCTTTCGGCGAGGATCTTCAGCGGCGCGGGCAGCGCGCCCGCGTTCAGGTCGGCGGCGAGCTGCTTGGCCTCCTGCAGCGTGAAGCGGCCCGTGATCACGCCCTCGGAGCCGATCTCCGACTGGATGCGCGGCGCGGAAATGAGCGTGTCGTCGAGGATGATCGCCAGGCACCGGCCTTCGCCCGTCCTGTTCTTGGGGCCGCCCGCCTTGTAGTTGCGCGTGAGCGTGGAGAACTTGCGCCCGCCCTCCGAATCGAGGCGGAACTTGACCTCGAAGCCGCCCTTGAGGCTGTCGCGCTCCCACGCGGCGGACTCGAGGTTGTCGCCCGTCAGCTCGACCTGGCGCGAGACGAAGTGCGGCGAGTAGGTGCCGTCCTTGTTGTCCTCGAGCATGAAGCGGTAGCGGTCGTCGGTCGTGCCGAACGCGGCGAGGCGCGCGGCGTAGCCGGGCGTCGCGGCGACCTGGGCGTAGTCGGCGGCGCGCGCGTAGCCGGCGCCCTTCTTCTCATACCCTTCGGGGCATGTGTCCTTCGCGAGGAGCTTGTCGACGAGCTGGTAGTCCTTCGGGTGCGTCAGGCGGAACTCGAGGTAGGCCATCGACTGCAGGCGCGCCTTCGCCTCCCGGCGGAGCTTCTCGTCCGCGCCCGGCAGCTGCACGATGAGCTGGTGCTTCTTGGGCAGCGACTGGATGACCGGCTCGTTGGTGCCCATGTTGTCGACGCGCTTGCGGATGACGCCCGTGATGCGCTCGTCGCAGTCCTTGAGCACCTTGTCGATCTCGGCCTGGACGCGCTCGGGATCGTTGGTGTAGGCGGGATTCGCGGCGAGGATCGTCTCCGCGAGCTTCTCCTCGTCCACGCCGAGCGTGAAGGACGTGCCGCCGCTCAGGTCGAGACCGCGGCGGATCTTCTCCTTCGGCGGGAAGGTCACATGCACCGAGACTGCCGCGAGGAGCAGCAGCACGAGCCATTTCCAGATATTGTTGCGCACAACCGATTCTTTGGCCATTGTCATCTTTCTTTCTTCTTTGGACAAATTTAGGATATTATATCAAAAGGATGGTGAGAAGTCCAGCGGCCAGGCAGTACGGACCGAAAATCCAGAACCACCTGCCCTTCAGCGCCTTGACGAGCAGCGCGAGCGAGAAATACCCCACCACCGCCGCCACCGCCGCGCCGACGGCGAGCACCCCCCAGCCGAGCGACTCGGCGGCGGGCTGTCCGCC
>JAFUEM010000108.1 GCA_017463935.1 Kiritimatiellia bacterium | reverse complement strand
GCCGAGCTCGCGCTGGATGAGCGCGTCGAGCCCGCGCATCGCCGCCGCGCCGCCGGTGACGACCGCGCCGTTGTGGAGGCGGTGGAGGAGGTCGAGCTCCTCCAGCCGGTCGCGGATGATGCGCAGCAGCTCCTTGAGCCGCGCGTTGACGACGGTGTCGAGCGCGCGCCGCGAGATCGTGCGCGATTCCATGAGCGGCGACGAGCCCGGCACCTTCACGCGCGGTTCGCCGCCCGACACGCCGATGACGGCCGATGCGTCGAGGAGCTTCAGCTCCTCGGCCTGCGTCTGCGTCGTCTGGAAGGCGTGCGCGATGTCGTTCGTCACGTGGTCGCCGCCGACGCCGAGGACGCCCGCGTGCGCGAGGTAGCCGTCGGAGTAGGCCGCGAAGCCGGTGGAGCCGCCGCCGAGGTCGAGGACGAGCACGCCGTTGCGCTTCTCGCTGTCGGTCAGCACCGCCTCCGCCGCGCAGCTCGCGGCGAAGAGCGGCTCGCGGATCTCGAGGTGCGCGCCGCCCGCCGCCGTGCGCGCGTCGTTGATGCGGTTGGCGTCGGCGTGGATCTGAAGCGTGTCGAGCGTGAGGATGCGGCCCGACATGCCCTTGGGCTGGACGATGCCGCCGAGGTTGTCGAGCCCGTACGCCTGGTCGACGATGTCGAGGAGCTCCCGGTCGCGCGGCAGCGCCATCTGGCGTGCGGCGCGCGTCACCGCGTCGATGTCGTCCGCGCCGACCTTGGCGCCTTCGACCTGCACCGTGCCCTTGAAGGGATCGGCCTTGATGTGCTGGCCCGAGACGACGAGAAAGGCGTTGCCGATCGTCAGGTTGTCGCCGGCAGCGAGCTGGTTGCGCTCCGTCTCGCGGATGACGCTGCGCACGGACTGCGTCGCCTGGTTGATGTCGAGGATCTGGCTCTTGCGCACGCCCGTCGAGGGGATCTGCGCGTGGCAGACGACCTTGAGCCTTCCGCCGGTCTCCGCCTCGCCGATGGCGAGGACGGTGCGGGTGGTGCCGATTTCAAGCGCGGCGTAGATGTTCGTCATTGAATGGGTTCCTTGGTGTCGGCGTGGATGACGCCGGGTTCGGTCGCGTTCCAGACGACGGCGCTCATGATGCCGTTCGAGGGAACGGCGAGCCGCGTCCGGTAGGCCTTGACGAAATTGTCGATCTGCTTTTCCATCGCGGCCTGCGTCGCGGCGGTGGGCGAGTCCATGCCCGTCCACGCGATGTTCAACTGCGAGTAGTTGCCGAGGATGGCGAAGAGGCAGTCGGGGCGCGTGGCGTCGACGCGCTGGATGGCGAGCTCGGCGGCTTCGCCGTCGCGGCAGTATTCGAGGAGCCGCAGCGCGGCGAGCGCGCGTCCCGTCAGCCGCTGGCCGGGCTTGGTGTGGCTGCCGTCGCGCTCGAAGATGGTCGGCATCATCTGGGTGCCGGCCTGCCGCATGAAGACGACGCCCTCGGCATCGACGACGCGGCCGGTGGGGGTGCGCCGGGCGACGCCCCTGTCGTCGAGGACGTTCAGGCGCGCGACGGGCTCGCGCTCCTCGAGGACGATGTCCACGCGGTCGGGCAGGTGGCGCGTGACGGTGAGCGCGCGGATGTTGGGGATCTTCGCTATGATCTCGTCGCGCTTGCGCCGGAAGTCGATCCGCGCGAGGTTGCAGCCGTTCGTCAGGCCGAAGCTCTCGAGGATCACCTCCGGCTTGACGTTCTGCCCGGCCGTCACCGTGATCTGGCGCGCGCGGTCGGTGACGACGCACTGCGAGATCCAGAGGCTGTAGAGTTCCCGGTAGGCGAGCGTGACGCCCGCCGCGGCCGCCGCGACGAGCACGCCCGCGAGCACGATCAGCAGCGTGCGCCGCCGGCCGCCGGTCTCCCGACGGTTCGCCTTCAGCGCGGAGTGGAGAATCGCTTTTCTTTTCCTGTTCTTCCTCATGGTCGATAGTATATCACATTCCGCGCGCCCGTCACGCGCGGACGCTGTCGGTCGCCGCGCCGGCGAGAATCCTGTCGCAGACTTCCGCGAACGTCAGCCCCGTGCGCATGCCGGCCTTGGGGACGAGCGAGTGCGAGGTGAAGCCGGGCGACGTGTTCAGTTCGAGGACGAAGATGTTCCCGTCGGGATCGACGCGGAAATCGACGCGCGTGACGCCCCGGCAGCCGAGGGCGCGGTAGGCCTGGACGGCGACCTCCTTCAGCCGCGCTTCGAGCGCGCGGTCGGCGGGATCGGCCGAGTCCGCGAGGAAGGGGTAGCGCGTCGCCTCGGAATTGTACTTCTCCTCGTAGCCGTACCAGCCGTTCGCGGCGATGATCTCGAGGACCGGCAGCGGCGCGCCGTCGATGAGCCCGACCGTCATTTCGCGCCCCGGGATGAACGATTCGACGAGAACCTCCCCGTCGCCGCCCTGCGCCGCGAGCGCGGCTTCGAGCGCGGCGGGCCATTCGTCCGGCGTCGTGACCTTGGAGATGCCGACGGACGAGCCGTCGCGCGGCGGCTTGACGACGGCGGGAAGGGGCAGCGGGCAGGTCGGCGCGCCTTTCGACGCGAGCGTCCACCGGGCCGTCGGCACGCCTTTCATCTCAAGGACGAGTTTCGTCTTGATCTTGTCCATCGCGAGGCGCGAGGATTCCGCGCCCGGCCCCGTGTAGGGGATCTTGCGCGCGTTGAGCGCCGCCTGCACGCCGCCGTTTTCGCCCCAACCGCCGTGCAGCGCGATGTAGGCCGCGTCGACGCCGTCCGGCAGTGCGTCGAGGCTGTCGGTGTCGAGGACGACGGGAATGACTTCATATTTGCCGAGCGAGGCGAGCGCCTCGGCCACGTTCCGGCCGCTCGTCAGCGAAACCGCGCGCTCGTTCGAGGTTCCGCCCATCAAGACTGCAATCTTTTTCATGGCCGTGTAGTATATCATAATTCCCGATGTGATATACTATGCGCCGTGAGCGGAAAGAAGATACATTTCATCGGCATCGGCGGCGTCGGAATGGCGGCTCTGGCGGTCCTCCTGAAGGCGCGCGGCGACACGGTGACGGGGTGCGACCTCCATCCGTCGCCGCGCACGCGCTGGCTGGAGCGGCAGGGGATTCCCGTCGACTTCGGGCACGACGCGCGCCACGTGGCGGCGGCGGATGTCGTCGTCGTCACGCCCGCCGTGCACGCGGACAATCCCGAATTCGTCGCGGCGCAGGGGAAAATCCGGTATCGTGGCGAGGTGCTGGCGGAACTGACGGGCGCGCGCGCGTCGATCGCCGTCTGCGGCGCGCACGGCAAGACGACGACGGCGACGTTCATTGCGAAACTGCTCCGGGCGCTCGGCGAGAAGGTGAGCTGGGCGATCGGCGGCGAGACGGGCGACTTTCCGGTCGCGGCGGAGAACGGCGGCGTGCTCGTCGTCGAGGCGGACGAGTCCGACGGAACCCTGTCCCTCTACCGCCCGACGACGCTCGTCGTCAACAAATGCGAGTACGACCACCCCGACCATTTCAAGACGCCGGACGAGTACTTCGCCTGCTTCGCGACGGCCCAGAACAACGCTCAAGACGTCATTCTTGCCGAAAATCTCGAAATTCCTTCTTTTTTTATCAATCGCTTTGGGGTCCCTCCCCACGCAAACGGGGTCTGTCCCCACGGTTTGGCGCCGCATAACCTGCGCAATGCGCGGGCGGCGGCGGAGGTGGCGCTGCGGCGCGGGCACACGTGGGACGCGATCTGCGCGGCGCTGCCGGCGGTTGTGGCGCAGCTCCCCGACCG
>JAFUEM010000002.1 GCA_017463935.1 Kiritimatiellia bacterium | reverse complement strand
GTCGCGTTTCTGCTGGAGGCGCGCTTCACGACGGGCGTCATCCTGCCGGTCGACGGCGGTCAGGCGCAGGGCGCGGGAGGGTCGGCCGCATGATGCGCATCGACATCGTGAGCGTTCAGCCGCAGATGTTCCGCGGCTTTCTGGAGGAGTCCATCGTCGCGCGCGCCGTGAAGAAGGGCGCGTGCGAAATCCGCATCGTCGACCTGCGTGACTTCGGCGAGGGGAAGTGGAAGAAGGTGGACGACAAGCCGTATGGCGGCGGGCCCGGCATGCTGATGAAGTGCGGCCCGTGGTTCGCCGCGGTGGAAGCGTGTGTCGGGGAACGGGGAACGGGGGAGGGAGAGTTGAGAGTTGAGAATGGAGAGTTGAGAGTGGGGGAGGGAGAGTTGAGAGTTGAGAAGGAAGAAGGAAGCAGGGGGGATGAGAAGCGGCGGATCGTGATGACGGATCCCAAGGGCAAGACGTTTACGCAGCGCGACGCGGAGGCGCTGGCGTCGTGTGACCACCTCGTCTTCATGTGCGGCCACTACGAGGGCTTTGACGCGCGCATCGAGACGCTCGCGACCGACCGCTATTCGCTCGGCGACTTCGTGATGACGGGCGGGGAGCTCGCGGCGGCGGCGATGACGGACGCGATCGTGCGGCTTCTGCCGGGCGTGCTGGGCGGCGGCGCGCAGGCGACGTCGTCGGAAAGTTTTTCGCACGGCGGCATTCTGGAGGCGCCGCAGTACACGCATCCGCCGGAATTTCGCGGGATGAAGGTGCCCGAGGTGCTGCTGTCGGGCGACCATGCGAAGATCGAGGCGTGGAAGAAAAGCGAAGCGCACCGCCTGACGGCGCAGCGGCGGCCCGATCTGCTGGCCTGATCTGTCGGCGCGTCCTTTTGGACCGGCGGCTGACGGATTTGCGGTGCGACGGCGAGAAATGATATACTGATGTCATGAATAGGAAACGTGGAATTGACGGAAGTCTTTTGCTGTCAGCCGTCGTCATCGTCTGCGCGGCGCTTGCGCTCGCAGACTGCCGTCCGCAGCCAGAGCGTGCGAAACTGCGCGTCGGCACGTACAATATCCGGCTGTCCGCCGCCGACGGGGGCACGCCGAATGCGTGGAACGAGCGCAAGGCCGATCTGGTGGCCCTGATCCGCCGCCTGGATCTGGATGCGTTCGGTGCGCAGGAGGTGCGCCCCGGCCAGGCCGCGTATCTGCGCGAGCAGCTGCCCGAGTTCGCGTTTGTCGGCGACCATCGCGGTGCCGACCGCGTCTCCGACGAGGCGTCGCCGGTGTTCTACCGCCGCGATCGTTTCGACGTCGAAAAGTCCGGCACGTTCTGGCTCTCCGAAACACCTGACGTTCCCGGCGTGAAGGGCTGGGGCGCGGCATGCCCGCGCGTGTGCTCGTATCTGGTGCTGAGGGACAAGGCGACCGGGCGGCGCTTCTGCTTCGCCAATACGCACACCGACCATGTGAGCGCGCTGGCGCGCGAGAAGGGGATGCTGCTGGTGATCGACCGCATGAAGGCGTTCGGCGACGGCGCGCCGATCATTTTCACGGGCGATCACAACTGCCGCGAGACCGAGGCGCCGGCGGTCGCCGTCGCGGCGCTGCTCAAGAACGCGCTGTACGCGACGAAAACCCCGCCGGTCGGCCCGTGGCGCACCTTCAACGGATGGCACTGGCGCGACACCGAGCGGTCCACGGCGGAGGCGCTGGGGACGCCGGTGAATGTCCGGAACGCCCTGTATGGCTCGCCTGACGCCGACAAGCTGAAGAACGGCGGCTACACGTGGGAGGATTTCGGCGCGCGGATCGACTACATCTACGTCTCGCCGGATGTTACCGTGCTGGATTACGCGACGGTCGCCGATCCGCGGCCCGGCAGGAAGCTCTATCCGAGCGACCACTTCCCCGTCGTCGCCACGGTCGAGCTGTAATTCGCCCGGATGCGTGGGGACAGACCCTGGGACTTGTGGGGACAGACCCCGGTTGAAAAGGCGATCATGAGTCAGAAAGGAGCTTGAATGCGTAAAAATATAAATGTTGATTGGGGTCCGACCCCGACCTTGACGCGGCGGAGTTTCCTCCTCGGCATCGCGACGGGTGCGGCGGCGGCGGTCGCTCCGGCGGCGGTCGCGCGGTCCGTTGAGCGGTTGCGGCACGACCCGGACCTGACGGTGCTGCTCGCGGACATCCATATCAACGGAAAGAAGGACGGCGAACACTACCAGCCGGGCGAGCTCCGCAAGACGATCGAGGAAATCCTGACGCTCGATCCGCTTCCGGCGCGCGTGGTGTTCTTCGGCGACCTGGCGCGGTCGAACGGCTGCGTGGCGGATTACACGCTGGCGCGGCAGTGCCTGCAGCCGCTCGTCGACGCCGGAATCGCGCTGCACCTCGGCATGGGCAATCATGACGCGCACAATCCGTTTTTCGAGGTGTTCCCCGAATACGGGCGGTTGACGCGCGTGCCCGGCGAAGTCGTTTTCACCGTCGATGCGGGCGCGGTCGATTTCATCATGCTGGACATCCTCGGCGGCGACCGGAAGACGGATGGCTCGTGCCTCTCCAGGGCGCAGCAGGACTGGCTCGCCGAGGCGCTGCCCCGGTGGAAGAAGCCGGTGTTCGTCTGTTCGCACTACGCGACGTGGTGCATTGACGTCGGCGGGCGGAAACTGAGCGAACTGCTGGTCGAATCGCCCATGGTGGCCGGCTACATCCATGGCCACGACCACCGCTGGCGCAAGGATTTCGTGCACCTGAACTGGAAGAGCCCGCGCATCGTCAAAACGCTCTGCCTGCCCTCGACCGGGCACTGGGGCGACATCGGCTGGGCGCTCCTGCGCACGCGCGGCGGCCAGGCCAGGGTGTCGCTGCGCCAGCGCGACTTCTGGTTCCCGATCAAGGATTCGCCGGAGCCCGGCGCCGACCTTGAACTGTGGCGGCTCAACACGCTGGAAAACAAGGGGGCGACATGCACATTCACCTTGCCAACGGCCTGACACTCGCGCTGTCGCTCGCGCTCGCCGTGTTCACCGCGGACGTTTCCGCCGCGGAGGTCGCGGTCGTGAGCCACGAGCCCGGCTACTACACGTCGCTCGCGCGCCACCTCGAACGCTGGCTCAAGCAGCAGTCGATCGCGGCGGATTTCGCGACGCCGAAGGACATGGCCGCCGCGCTCACCTCCGCGAAAATCGCGTTTCTCGTCGGCTTCAACGAACCGACGGCGGCGGAGCTCGACACGCTTGCGGCCTACCGCAAGCGCGGCGGCAAGCTCGTCGTCTTCTATTCCGCCTCGCCGCGCCTCGCCGCGCTGATGGACGTGAAGCCGCTCGGCTACACGACGGCGCAGTATCCCGGCCAGTGGAGCTCGATGAAGTTCACCGTGCGCAATCCGCCCGGCGTGCCGGCGGCGATCCGGCAGACGTCGACCGTCCTCCAGCGCGCGACGCCGGTCGCGGGCAAGGGGCAGGTGCTCGCGACGTGGTGCGACCGCACGGGCCGGTCGACGGGCGAGGCGGCGTGGATCGCGACGGCGGGCGGCTGGTGGATGACGCACGTCCTTTTGGCCGACGGCGACGAGAACCTCAAGGCGCAGCTCGTTGCGGCGTTCGTGGGCGCGGCCGCGCCGCAGCTCTGGAACTTCAAGGATTTCGTCACGAAGGCGGAGGCGGAGCACCAGCGCCTGCGCGCCTACGCGCTCCGGCAGATTCCGCGCAAGGGGGAGATTCACGCCGTGTGGGACCACACCGGCTGCGGGCTCTACCCCGGCGACTGGCCGCGGACGATGAAGGTGCTTCAGGAGGCGCGCGTCACCGATCTCTTCCTCAACGTCGCGGGCGCGGGGTTCGCGCACTACCCGTCGAAGGTGCTGCCGCGCTCGCGCATCTTCGAGCAGGAGGGCGACCAGCTCAAGGCGTGCCTCGCGGCGGCGGCGGGGCGGGGCATTCGCGTCCACGCGTGGATTCTCTGCTTCAACGCGACGCGCGCGACGCCCGAGCGGCTGAAGAAGTTCGCGGCGGCGGGCTGGCGGCTGAAGACGGCGGACGGCAGCCTGAGCGAGTACCTCGATCCGTCGAACACGGCGGTGCAGAGCTACATCCTGAGTGCGGTCGACGAGATTCAGGCGCTCTACAAGGTCGACGGCATCCACCTCGATTTTGTGCGCTGGTACGAGCGCAGCGTCCGGCCGGCGAATGCGGCGGCGGTCATCTCCGGCTTCGTCGCCGCGGCGCGGCGGCACGTGCACCGGCCGGCGTGGCTGACGACGGCGGTGCTCGGCAAGTATCCGATGTGCATCGCGTCCGTGGGGCAGGACTGGGACAGCTGGCTCAACGCCAACCTGGTGGATTTCGTCGTGCCGATGGACTACACCGAGGATTTCGCGAAGTTCGAGTCCTTCCTCCGGCAGCATGCGATGATGAAGGCGCACGCGCGCAAGACGATCATCGGCATCGGCGTGACGGCGAACGAATCGCGGCTCGGACCGCGGCAGGTCATCGACCAGATCCGGCTCGCGCGCAAGTACGACTTCCCGGGCGTCGCGCTCTTCGATCTCGACACGACGCTCGAAAAGCAGATTCTGCCCTACCTCAAGCTGGGCCTGTGGTAGCGGCCGGGCCGCGCACGGTGCGGCGGCGCGGGCGGTCAGATCAGAAACGGATTCGTCGCCTTTTCGGCGGCGATCGTCGTGTGCGGCCCGTGGCCCGGGATGACGAGCGTCGCGTCGGGGAGCGCGGTCAGCGCCTTGAGCGAGGCCATCAGGCGGTTCATGCTGCCGCCCGGGAAATCGGTGCGGCCGGCCGAGCCCGCGAAGAGCGTGTCGCCCGAGAGGAGCAGCGCGTCGGCGGGAAAGTGGTAGCAGACGCCGCCGGGCGTGTGGCCGGGCGTATGGATCGTCTCGACGGGCGCGGTGAAGCCGAGCGCGGGCGCGTCGGCCGCGAGTTGGCGCGCGTCGCGGATGTTCGCCGGGCGGGGCGCGAGCGGATAGTCGGGCGGCGACTGGTTGAAGGGGTGGCCGAACATGACGGTGTCGTCGGGATGGATGTAGACGGGCAGGTCGGGGAAGGCGGCCTGCAGCTCGTGCACGCCGCCGATGTGGTCGAAGTGGCCGTGGGTCAGCAGGATCGCGGCGGGCTCGAGGCCCTTTTGCGCGAGCAGGCGGACGAGGCGCGCGCCTTCGCTGCCGGGATCGACGACGAGCGCGCGGCCGGCCGTGCTCACGAGCGAGCAGTTGACTTCGTAGGAGCCGACGGAAACGGTGAATCTGTCCATGGGCGAGAGTATAACATAAATCGCGGCGGATGTGATATACTACGCGCGGACAAATCGAAGCGCGAAAGGCGCGGACGGATCATGAAACCATTGAGCGAAATTCTGGAAGAGGTGCGCGGCAGAATCGCCGCGGCCGCGAAACGGGCGGGGCGCGACCCCGCCGAGGTCGAGATCATCGCCGTCACCAAGACGCACGGCGAGGATGTCGTGCGCGAGGCGCGCGACGCGGGGCTGCGGATTGTCGGCGAGAACAAGGTGCAGGAGGCGGCGTGGAAGAAGGCGGCCGCCGTCGGCGGGATGGACTGGCACCTGATCGGTCATCTGCAGTCGAACAAGGTGCGCCCGGCGCTGGAGATCTTCGACTTCATCCACTCCGTCGATTCCGTCAAGCTGGCCGACCGCATCAACCTGATCGCCGATGCGATCGGTGCGCAGCCGCACATCCTCCTCGAGGTCAACGTGTCGGGCGAGAAGTCGAAGAACGGCATGAAGCCCGAGGATGTGGCGCCGACGGTCGAACACATCTGCCGCGACTGCCCGCGCGTGACGGTGGAGGGGCTGATGACGATGGCGCCGTTCAGCGAGAACCCCGAGGACGCGCGGCCGTACTTCCGGCGGCTGCGCGAGGTGCGCGACGCGACGGAGGCGGCGCTCGGCGTGAAGCTGCCGCGCCTGTCGATGGGCATGAGCGGCGACTACGAGGTGGCCGTGGAGGAGGGCGCGACGTGGGTGCGGCTCGGGACGGTGCTGTTCGGCGAGCGGCCGAAGGTGAAGGCCGTGCGCGCGGCCGTCGGCGAGACGGACGGTGACGGCGGCGCGACGGGCGGGCTCGATTCGTATTCGGGTGCGGGGCCGACGGTGCGCATCCTGGACTAGCGGAGGGACGCAGATGAACGCGTGCTTTTTCGATCTCGACGGAACGCTCGCCGATACGCGCGCCGACCTGGCGGCGACCGTCAACCATACGCGGCGCGATCTGGGGCTCGCCGACCTGCCGCAGGCGGACGTGCTCGTTCACGTGGGGCAGGGCGCGAAATATCTGCTCGCGCACGCGATCCCGGAGCGGGCGGGCGAGGTGGAGAAGCTGTGGGAGATTTTCCGGTCGCACTACGCAGAGCACGCGCTCGAATCGGTGACGCTGTATCCGACCGTGCGCGAGACGCTGGCGGAGCTGCACGCGCGCGGGTGGCGGCTCGGCGTCAACACCGCCAAGCCGCGGTTCGCGACGATGGCGATCCTGGAGCATTTCGGGCTGACGCGCTACTTCGGCAACGCGGTGGTGGCGGGCGGCGACTGCGCGGAGATGAAGCCGAGCGCGCTGCCGCTGAGGGAATGCGCGGCGCGGATGGGCGCTCACCGGCTGTCGTCGCACGACTGGATGGTCGGCGACAACTGGACGGACATGGCGTGTGCGACGAACGCGGGCGTCAAGGGGGCGTTCTGTACGTTCGGGTTCGGCCGGGCGGGCGATACGCGCGCGACGGTGCGCATCAACCGGATGAACGAGCTGCTGCGCTTCCTGAAGGCCGAGGACTGAGCGCGGGGACAGACCCCCAAAAACGCCGTGCGGACTGTTCACGGCGGGCAAAATATGATACACTACCAACCAAGATGCTTCTGGCATCTTCTAGATATTGTGGTTGCTTAAGCGTGTACGTGAGGTAAATTCTGCATACCCCACGCGCACGGAGTGTTTTTTTTAACAGCCTCTGGTGTGAAAACAATCCCTGGGAAACCCCTGGTGACAGACCCCGAATGAAGCGATATTGACTCGGTCTTGCCGGAAATGGTATACTGTTGTCGAACTGATGCGCATGAGGAACTGACACATGGCAAATCACGGCAAGAGCATTGAACTTTACCTCGCCGACGGAACCGTTGGCGGATTGGTGGTGGCCGAACTGTCCAACTGGAACGGCAAGGCCCTCAAAATCGCACGCGATGACGTTGCGGGATGCGCGCGCGCGGACATCCAGGGGGCCGGCGTCTATTTCCTTTTCTGCGGCAACGGCGAGGACGGCGATGAAGGCGTCTACGTCGGCGAGGCCGAGAATGTGCGCGATCGTCTGCTCCAGCACATCCGCGATGCGAAGACGGGGAAGGAGACCTACTACTGGAACACGGCGGTCTGCTTCCTGGGGCGCGACCTGAACAAGACGCTGATCCGCTATCTGGAGCACCGGTTCGTGGGGATCATGAAGGCGTGCGACCGCGCCCGGCCGCTGACCAAGAAGACCTACGGCAAGACCGTCATGAAGGAATGGCAGTGCGCAGCGATGGAGGAGTTCATCGAGAATGCGCGCGTGCTGATGGGCGTGCTCGGCTATCGCGTGCTGCTGCCGAAGCCGCAGGCGGGCGGGCCGACGGATTGTTTCTGCTGCAAGGCGTCGGGCGCCGACGCGAAGGGGTTCCTGACGAAGACGGGGTTCATGGTGCTCAAGGGGTCGCGCACCACTGAGGCGACGGTGCCGTCGTTTGTGCGGGTCGGCGGGCGGTACTTCCGCCTGCGCGGCGAGCTGGAGGCGAACGGGACGATCCGGCGGCACGTCTTCACGCGCGACTACGAGTTCGCCTCGCCGTCCGCCGCGTCGTCGGTTGTCTGCGGGCGCATGTCCAACGGCCTTACCGACTGGAAGGACGCGCAGGGCCACGCCCTCCGCGAGCGGCTGGGCTGAGCGGCGGTGCGCGAAATGGAGAACACATGTTCGCGAAAAGCAGTATGCAAAGCCCGCTCAGTGCGCTCGTTTCGCCAGTGGGGACAGCCCCCGAAATCTTCAAACTTCAATGCACGATAATCGCATAGAGCCGCCAGACGACGGGACAGCTCGGCAGCCGAAGGCTGTTCAGGTTGAGATCCATCAGCTGAGCCATCTCAGCAAGGTGATTCGGGCGCTGGGTACCGGCGGCTGGATTTTCAGGGGGCATGCGTCATCTGACTGGCCGTTGTCGAGCAGTCTGGAGCGGGAGTTTCTGGTTGCCCCGAAGGCAGACGGGCACAATCAGCAAGTCGCCGCCCCTGAATTCGGCAAGTCTGACGAGTGCTATGCGATTGAGCTGTTCAAGCGACTTTCACAGGGCAAGATGGTGCCACAAACCCATGAGGTCGAATGGCTGGCCGCGATGCAGCACTATGGAACGCATACAAGGCTCGTCGACTTTACACGATCGATCTATGTGGCGCTCTATTTCGCGTTTGAAAACCGCCAGGCCACGACAACGCGCGCAATCTATGCCATCCGGTTCAAGGACCTGATTCACAACGACACGATACGGCATGATTTGATCAGCGTCCTGGCGGAAGACCTTGACAAAAGCGGGGACGCGAAGGGGCCTGCGTATGAACGCAGGATGATGTTTCTCAAGAAGTCATATTACAAGAATCAGCTTGAACTGCAGAATACGCTTGTTCGCCTTGCAGACGAGGTCATTCGCTGCGGAAGCAGGGGCGAAGGCGTGATTCCGGTCCATGTGCCGGGTGCAAATGACAGGCTGGTCGCGCAATCAGGATTGTTCCTTTTGCCGCGCAGCTTCAGCAGCTTCGAAAGCAACCTCGCCCTGTCGCTCGGTTTGTCCGCGCAGGAAATCCGCAATCCAGGCGAGGTCGTGACCGATCCGCTGAAATCTGGCGTGACAACGAAACTTCGCGCGGCCTCATGCATCAAGCTGGTCTTTGATCGAAACAGGTTGCCGGAGCATGCGGTCTGGAATATGCTGGATCAAGCGAACGTGTCGGCGCAGAGCCTGTTCCCCGGTCTCGAAGGAATCGCCAAAAGCATCCGCTACGGCGAACCGTTGTTCGCGACGTGATTGATGGTGGCGGCGCGCGGGCTTGAGAAAACAAAAAGGCGAGCAGGATATATGAGCGAGTTCGATGATGCTCATGCGTTTGTGAATGGGTTCTTTGCTGCCCTAGCAGCAAGGGCTCCGCAGAGTGCGTCTTTGAAATCCTCTCATGATGTGGTTGAGTCTTGCTTGCGTCTGGAGAATCTATCAATCAGGAGCAGAATCCGAATAGAGCGGCAAACATCACACTCGCCTCAGTTGGCCTTGTGGCGGCTATAATCAATCATATTAATGCGTTAAATGGTTTGAAATGATTGATTTTGATAGATGTATTGAATCTGTGGCCAATGGGCTTCTGATAGTGGAATTACAGCATGGCATGGAGACTGCAAAAGTCGTCCGTGTTGGCGATTGGGTTTATAAGTTGCGTTGCTCGGGTATAGATGTAGAACGTATAGAGTTGCATAATAAGTATTTTGGCGACACAACAGGCTACGAGATACTTGGCAACGTGCAATGGCACGATATTGCAGGGCTGCTTTTGAGGCAGCCATATATAGATATTGTTCCCAATAGTAACGCAGAAGGGCAAAGACTTCTGGCAGAGGATTTGCTAAGTAAATATGGCAGGGTGCTGGTCGCAGAGGATGAAATGTGGGCGGACGGAACGCTATTTGATAATCTTGGATATGATAATGTTGGCGTAAATAGTTTCAACGGGAAATACGCTGTTGTAGATTGCCTTGCCAGTAAGTGGTCTGAATATAATGTGAGAGATTTATGGAACAAATGTGAATACAGGATTAAGGAGTATAGACGATGATGACACACCCAGACGCTACATGTAAAAAGTCTTGCAATTGCTAAGTTGATGATCGCGGGACAACGAGGCGGACTCACATCAGCACCACTTTGAGGAAAGGGCTGTATTTGTTGGGCGCGGCGTGATGGCGGTGGGAGCGAATGAATCGAATACGTATCGACGAACTCAATGGGAAAACGCGGTTTTTCGGAGTGCAAATCAATACTCACCAACACAACCTATAACTTGCAGAAAATGGCGATTTCTGAACTGTCGCGGGGCGGTTGGAAGACTTGAAAACGGATTTTCAGCGATACATACGGACACAAATGTTGGCATATTAGACGATAATATATGCGGAATGACACATTTTCCAGAGTGGCTATCAATACTCACGAACATTGGCATACAAGTGAACACAACATCTAAAATATGACAGTAGATTCCATAGTAGCAGGCGCGGGCATTTGGGGATGCACGGTGGCGAGGCGGCTGGCTGAGGCTGGGCGTAAGGTGCTGGTGCTGGAGAAGCGGCCTGTTGTCGGCGGTAATGTTCGCTGCGAAATTGACGAAGAAACCGGCATAGAGATTCATAAGTACGGCTCGCACATTTTCCATACACACATTCCCGAAGTGTGGGAGTTTGTGAATCGCTTTGTGAAGTTCAATGGATATCAGCATAAAGTTCTGGCGTGGTATCAAGGCAAGACATACTTCCTGCCGCTGGGCCTCGCGCTCATAAACAAGTTCTTCGGCATCGAACTGAAGCCGGGTGAAGTAGCTGACTTTATGGCGGACGAAGCGCACTCAAAGGCGATATTCGATGCATTCTTCCGTGGCTACACTTCGAAGCAGTGGGGCAAGCCGCCTGAAGAAATCGACCCCTCGATCATCAAGCGAGTCCCTGTTCGCTCAAACTACGATGTAAACTACTTCAACGACTATAACCAGGGCATTCCATTGACTGGCTATAATTCGCTCTTTGAGCGCCTTTTGGACCACCCGAACATCGAGGTGCGATGCAACGCTGAAATCAGGCTTGAAGGGAACGACCTCAAGGTTGGCGGCGACGACCTGCCGAATGTGCCGGTTTACTATTCGGGCCCCATTGATGCTCTATTTGATTACAGATTTGGGCATCTCCCATGGCGCACACTCCGCCTTGAGACGGAAAAACTCGCCGTCAAGGATTACCAAGGCACCTCGGTCGTGAACTACACCGAAGCTAATGTGCCCTATACTCGCATACATGAGTTCAAGCATTATCATCCTGAGCAGAAGGATGTGATGGAATGCGAGAATACGATCATTATGCGTGAATATTCAGCAAGTTGGAAACTTGGGGACGAACCATACTACCCTATTGACAATGCTGAATCGCGCGAACTTCTCGCGAAGTATCAGAGTGAGGCGGTAAAAGTGGAAAAACTGGTTGTTGGTGGCAGATTGGGCGGATACAAATACTACGACATGGACAGGTCAATAGAGGCATCATTGAAAGTGGCTCTCGATTAGTATAAAAAAGAAAATTGCTCTTATAAGAATACTTGACATATGGCAAATGTAATAACATACGGAACTTTTGATTTCTTCCATGATGGACATAGGCGCATTTTGGAAAGGGCCAAAGAGTTTTGTGGTGAGGGCGGCAAGCTTTTTGTCGGCGTGACCAGCGAGAATTATGATAGGGAACGTGGCAAATTGAATGTGGTTCAAAGCCTAGCGGATAGGATGGAACAAGTCAAGGGAAGCGGACTCGCGGATGAGCTGTTTGTCGAGGAATATGAAGGTCAGAAAATCGAAGATGTTCAACGTTATAATATAGACATATTTGTTATTGGTGATGACTGGCTTGGGAAGTACGAGTATCTGAAGGAATGGTGCAAGGTCGTATACCTTCCTCGGACAAAAGGAATCAGTTCTACAATGATTAGAAATGATGCACGGCATATATTGCGCGGTGGAATTGTCGGGTGCGGTCGTATTGCCAATCGTTTTATGGTAGAGAGCCGATTTGTGTCAGGTATTGTATTTGATGCTGTTTGCAATCCAGAACTTCGACTTGCAGAGGAGTTTTCTCAAAAGCATTCAATAAAGGACGTTTTCGCGGATTTCGACACATTGCTTGATAAAGTCGATGTGGTATACGTCGCCACGCCACATCCCTTTCATTCGGAATATGTCAGGCGGGCCCTTAAAGCGAAGAAGCATGTTCTTTGCGAAAAACCGTTGACACTTGACTATGAAGAAGCAAAGGCGCTTTATTCGCTGGCGGAAGAGAACGGAGTTATTCTCCAAGAAGCTTTGAAAACGGCCTTTGCTCCTTGTTTTAAAAGGCTCGTAAATCTGGTGAAAAGCGGCATTGTCGGTAAGGTGCGACAAGTGAATGCCGCTTTTACTCGACTTACTCCGGACAAGAGCTTGCGTGAATACGACCCGGAAATGGGGGGGGGGGCTTTGTCCGAATTGGCTTCTTATGTCCTTTGCCCTATAATAAAACTACTTGGTGCGGCGGATCCATCGCAGATGGTAACGCATTCCTTGCGAGACCAGGGAGACCGCGTGGAGACGTTTGCTACTGGCATTATCAAATACTCAGCATCGACGGGTGTTTTTACGGTTGGACTTGGGGGTAAAACCGAGGGCAGTCTCGCCGTAGCTGGATCGACAGGTTATGTTTACGTGCCGAGTCCTTGGTGGAAGACGGAATACTTTGAAATCCGCAACGATATGGGACAAACCGTCCGCCGTGTTTATTGTCCATTTATCGGAGATGGATTGCGGTACGAATTGGCGGAGTTTGTAGGTGCAATCGCATCGGGACAGAAGCTTGCGGTATGGGGAGCGTCCGATTCGTTAGCTCTGCTAAAATTGCTGCTTGCTGCGAGGTGCAACGTTTAATGCTTAATAGTTGTCGAGGCTTTATGATAAAATTAATGTTTGAAAAATACCGGCAACTGATTGTGTACTGCATTATAGGTTGCACAGGAGCGACGTTTGATTTTCTCGTCTATGCAATCTTGACGAACGCAATGGGCATGCATTATCAGATCGCAAATTTTCTCAGCGTCAGTTTTGGAATAATCAACAATTTCTTTTGGAACTGCTATTTCAATTTCAAGACGAAAGACAGGATATTGCGGCGTCTTGCCAGTTTCTATTCGGTCGGTATGTTCGGCTGGGCGTTGAGTGCTGGAAGTCTCTGGCTTTTAATAGCGGTAATGGGGTTGAATACGCTAGTCGCCAAGCTGGGTACGATATTCTTTGTTACCGTCGTACAGTTCTGCCTAAACAAGTTCATTACATTTAGAAAGTAAGGAGCTACTATGTCTGATAGACTTTGTGTCGTAATGCCGGTTTATAATGAGCAGGATGCAATAGGTCCCGTGCTGGAGAAGTGGGATGCTGCACTTAAGGGTCTTTGCATTGACTACGAAATTCGCCCATACAACGATGGTTCGAAAGACAACTCCCTCTCTGTAATGAGAAATGTCGCAGAAAAGCTAGGGGGTGTTAAAGTTAAAGATAAGCCTAATGGTGGGCATGGGAATACTATCCTAACCGGTTACCGAGAAGCGGCAAAAGATGGTTTTGATTGGGTGTTCCAGATAGACTCAGATGATGAGATGGGGCCGGAGAAGTTCAATGCGCTTTGGTCGCGGCGAAATGACTATGATTTCCTTGTCGGCATTCGTGATGGGCGTGTTCAGGCGTTACCGCGTAAGATCATTAGCTTTGTGTCACGTCTTTGTGTTCGAATGTTCTACGGCAAGAGTGTTTGGGATGTTAATACGCCCTATCGTCTTATGCGAGTTACTGCTTTCAGTTCCTTCTATGAGGCAATCCCAATGACGACATTCGCGCCGAATGTTATTCTGAGTGGTCTTGCTGCGCGTCATAAGTTGCGCTGCTTTGAGACTCGGGTCCCTCAACATGATCGTACCACGGGCGAGGTTTCAATCAAGAAGTGGAAGCTTCTAAAGGCTGCGGCAAAGAGTTTTTGGCAAACAATTCTTTTTTCTTTCGGGCTATATTAATGACACGCATACACATGTTACTGGACTGAATGGCAAACTTGGCGACGGCGGGAAGTGCTTCCCCAAGGATGTTAATGCGTTCGCCAAGATGACGCAATGGGCTTCAATGGGAACGCTTCTTGCGCCGTTGCATGAACTTAATGTGCATTTTAGGGGCTCAGAGGAACATATATAATTCATATGTATCGTAACTGTGGAACTTGAATAAGAATTTTGAGTGAATTTATGAGCGATCAAAAACATTATTACACTGACGAGAAGAATGCGCAGATTGTGATTGCGCTTTTTAAGGCTCAATAAATAATACGAACAGAGAAATCGGTTTCGCGTATGATTGAAATAAAAGACAAGTCGCTCTGTTGTGGATGCAACGCATGCGGAGATGCGTGCCCAGCAAATGCAATTCGCTTTGAAGCGGATGAAGAGGGGTTCTTGTATCCGACTGTGGATAAGACGATTTGTTCTGGTTGCGGAATGTGCGATAAAGTCTGTCCTGTACAGGCAGTATCAAACCGGAAGCAAGTCGATCCCTCTGAAGCTGTCAGCTGCTTCGCCGTAAATCACAAGAATCTCGAGATTCGTTTTGATTCGACTTCTGGCGGCATGTTCTCAGCGCTTGCCGAAGAAATATACCGGAAGAAGGGTTTTGTCGGAGGCGCAATCTACAATGAAGATTTTTCGGCTCGCCATTTTATTTCAGACGAAAAGGCCGATTTGGCGCGCATTCGCAGCAGCAAATATCTTCAGAGTGATGCGCAAGGTTTCTATCGCAAGGTTAAGGATTGTTGCGAGACCGGTCGCCCTGTTCTTGTTTGTGGAACACCGTGCCAGATATCGGCTTTGAAACTTTATCTAGGCAAGGACTATTCGAATCTTACAACAGTTGATTTCATTTGCCACAGCGTAGCTTCCCCCAAAGCGCATAGAAAGTATTTTGACTATCTGGAGGAGGTCTTTGGATCAAAAGCGGTTTACTTCAAGGCAAAGAATAAGGAGCTTGGATGGCGTTCATTGACCAAGAAGACAATATTTGCGAACGGAAGATCCCATTACGGCGTTCGTGGAAAAGATTGCTATTCCAGGGCATACCATAGCGGAATGATTGACCGTCCAAGTTGTTACAGTTGCAAGTTTAAGGGGATTGCCCGCGACTCTGATATAACTCTTGCCGACTTTTGGGGCGCCGAGAAGTATGCGAAGGAGTTAGACGATAATGTCGGTACCTCAGCTGTTATCGTGCACTCTGAAAAAGGCAAGTCATTGTTTTTGTCTACATCGAAGCGAATAATAAAGAAGGAAGTCTCGATTGCAGACATCGCAAAAGGGAACAGACCTCTTACAACGGTTGCTGCAATGCCAAATTATGATCGCGTCCAGTTCTTCAAAGACATGGATGCTTTGCGGTTTGACGAATTAAGCAACAAATACTTTCCTATCGTTGCACCAAGGCGTAGGCATCCGGTCCTTGGCACGGTTTATCAGATAGTTAGGCAGTTGATTAAGGAGACCAGTTTCAATCCTAAAGCCATCTTGCAGTTTGTCAAACTTAATTTTCTCCATCCGGCAATACATACGGACTGGCGAAGCAACGCATTGATTTACCCTACGGCTAATTGTGTCTTTGATATCGACAAGACGGCAAGTGTCATCATTAAAGGCCCTGTTCGCTTTGGCGTAAAGCGAATAAAGGGTAGTAAGCTGGAGACACGGCTCCTTGTGGATCCGAAAGGGAGACTTGAATTTCTTGGCCCGGCTCGCTTTGGCTACGGTTCCGATGTCGAGGTGTTCCGCAATGCGCACCTAACTTTCGGGTCGGACTGCGGCGGCAATGTAGCCCTTACGGTTATCTGTGGCGAAAAGATTTCCATCGGATCCCACACATTCTGGGGCCGAGAGGTTTCTATTCGTGACACTAATGGCGGTCATGTTATTGCGATGCAAGGCTTCAAGAATACCAACCCAGTGATTATTGGTGATTTTGTATGGCTTTGCTCTGAATGTAAAATCATGACGGGCGTAAAGATTGGCGACGGAACAGTAGTTGGCTCAAATTCAGTTGTCATCACTCCGTTGCCGGCTAGGGTATTGGTCACAGGTCACCCGGCGCAGATAATAGGAACAGATATTGCATGGAAACATTAACAAAGGAAATAATGAAATGACAGAGCAGGAATTTGTTGACTTCTTCGCATCAGTGCTGGATATTGACGCATCATCCATTGATGCGGATACTGAGTTTCGTTATCTTGATGAATGGAGCTCTCTTACAGGCCTTGACATAATGATGCGACTCAAGTCCAAGTATGGCAAGGAGTTGTCGATACCAGATTTCAAGGCGTCAGAGACCATAGGTGATGTGTACAAAGTAGTGTTTGGGTGAATAGATGATTTCAACTTATAGGTTAAGTAATGGTGCTGTCTTGCCGTCGCTTTGCGTAGGTACGAATAGGATGGATCGCCAATTGCTTGATGCGGTTATTCCCGCAGCCATAAACGCTGGATTTCGGTTCTTTGATTCTGCCCAAGCATACGGGAATGAGGGCCTTGTTGGGGCGGCGCTCAGGGGTGCGATGGAGGCAAGTGGGCTAACCCGTAGCGAAGTGTTTATTACTACCAAGGTAGATAATTCCAAGCAAATTGGGCGTGATATGCGCAAGGAGCTTGATCGCTCTCTCCAACAACTGCAGATGGATTATGTTGATTTATGGCTGCAACACTGGCCATATCCCGACTATTTTATAGATAACTTTAGGCAAATGGCTGATTTACTGGCGAGCGGGCGAGTAAAATCAATAGGCCTTGCCAATCCTCGTATTCGCCATTTGCAGGAATTATATGATACGACAGGGCTTCTCCCGCAAGTGATCCAGATAGAGCTTCACCCGTTTCGACAAGTTCCAGAATTGCTTTCCTTTTGCAAAATGCATAAAATTCAAGTTGCAGCATACTCGCCGCTTTGCTTTATGATTGATCGCCTGAAGCACAGTCCTCTGCTTGTAGAACTTGGATGTAAATATGGTAAATCTGTTGGACAGATTGTGCTGCGGTGGCATGTGCAGCGGGGAGTGTTGCCTGTTTTCAGATCTGAAAAGGCAACTCGTTTTGCGGAAAACGCTAAAATCTTTGATTTTGTTCTAGACGAGGACGACATGAATAGGATTGCGACATTGGACGAGGATTATAAGTTCATCCCTGAGTCGCTTCATTGTCCGGGATATTGAAAATGAGACGAAAGATCTGCTTATTTATTGCAGCAATTGGCTTGCTGTCAACCATAGGCTTGTGCCTTGGATTTCTAGCACTAGTAGCTGTTGTTTTGGTGCTATTGTTTTTCTACTGCTGCAACAGGAAGGTGTTCTCCACAAACTATTGGAATAATAGATATCTCGCGGTGAACGATTTCTTGGCGTCGCCATTCTTTAGAAGTGATGAGCGCCGAAATTTCGGAGTGGTTAATCTAGGGTCTGCGCCTTCTCACTATGCATTCACATATGAAGCTTTTCAAGGGCTTAATCTTTCTAGCGGTTGTCAATCCCTTGGAACAGATTTAGAGATATTACGCAATTATCATAGCTTTATTAAAAAGGGTGGGTTTGTAATTCTTGGCCTTTCGCCATATCAAATAGACTTCAAGGAGGATGTTGCGTATTGGTCGCGCTTTATTAGGAAGGTTCCTGGGCGCCCAGATGAATATCGCGGCTACTATGCCAATTATTCATATCTCCTGCCATCAAAGAGTCACATTGTTCCGATGAGGTTTATGCGATATCCAATTCGATATAAGCCTTTCGAGGTAATTTACTCTTTGTTCGCAGATATTAACAAGGATTTGCCAGTCGAGTCAATTGGTCGAAGCAATTGGCCTAAGTGTTGTATGTCTGCGCGTGAATCATTGGGAACTCATGATGCCGAGATTGTATTCTCATATATCCAATTTTGCAAGGATCGTGAGTACACGCCAGTTATAGTTGTCTTGCCGGTAGAGAATTCCTTGGTAAATGCAAAAACTGAGGCTTTTTCCAACTGGGTGCTGGGGACATATGGCAAGTGCTGTAAAGTTATTCTTTCCCAGGGATATAAAGCATGGGCTGCATCAGACTTTATAAGACCGTTAATAATGACGAAAACTACGGCAAAAGACTTTACTGCACATGTGTTGTCTAGTCTTTCAGTTAAGAGTGTGAATGATTAATTGGTTCTATAATCTGCTATATTACAGCAATCCGTGCTATAAGTCGATTTTTGGCTATAGCTACAAATTTTGGGAAGGAGTTGCGAGTAATCTTGATGTTGTCAACCTTGGCAGCAATACAGGACTGTATGGTTTTCGTTATGACGGATTGCCGGTTAAGGCGGCGAATTGGGCTCTTGGACCTCAGTCTTTGAATCAAGATCTAATGATTCTAAAGACTTACTCAAGTTATATACGGCCCAGAGGGACCATTTTGGTTCCTCTGTGCCCGTATAGTTCTTGTCTCAAGAACTATACGGGCACAGAATGGCTGAAATATTACACAATTGTCCACCCAGGTGTGATGGAGGATTTTTCCATTGAACAGCAGAAGTTGGCGTACAGGTGGAAAGACCATCCATTTCGAGTGGCGCTGCGACCGATGTCGCATGGATGCGTACAGTCGATTAAACAGCGACTGCAAGGCATTGAGGACGGCCTTGATCTTGATGTGCAACAGTTCTGTAGGGAGGCTCTGGAAAGTGATGCGCAGGGTTTCATCGACGGATGGAAGAGGCAATTCAAGATAGATGATGTGGAGGCTCCACTTCCTGTGCATATAAGGGCAGGCCGTAAGAAGCGTGTCGAAACACTAATCGAGCTAATAAGATTCTGCATAGATAGGGAGTTCCGTGTTTTCGTGGTGCTTCCGCCTGTTACATCAGCGCTTTCTAAGCGGCTATCATCAACTTTCCGAGAAAATTATATTTATTCCTTTGCCCGCGAATGTGGAGTGTTGGATGATATGCTTCTTGATTACCTTGATTGTCCGGATTTTAATGACGCTGCGCTTTTCGTTAATAGCTTATTCCTTAATAAGCGAGGGGGGCTACTGTTTACTAGACGGGTGCTAAAGGATATTGGCTTCTGAGACATGGGCGTAGATAATAGAAGGATTGCAAAGAACACCCTGATGCTTTATTTCAGGATGTTCGTGGTCATGGGTATATCCCTAGCCACGGCGGGTGTTACTTTGCGAGTTCTCGGTAGCGTCGATTACGGCATAAATGCCGTTCTTGGCGGTATTGTGGCTATGTTTTCGTTTCTGAACGGCTCTTTAAGTGGCGCAGCCTCAAGATTCATAACATTTGAACTCGGCAGAGGAGATAAGGATAGACTTAATCATGTGTTTAATGCATCTCTCGTAATACATTTAGCCCTTGGCGTTTTGATTGTTATTTTGTCGGAGACGATTGGTCTGTGGTTTTTCTACAACAAGATGATAATACCTGCGGAAAGAGTATCGGCCGCATTTTGGGTGTTGCAGCTTTCAATTTTGACTGTCCCATTGAGTCTTACACAAGTGCCGTATGGTGCCGTGATAATTGCTCATGAGAATATGACGATATTTGCCTATGTCAGTGTTGCGGATGCCGTTGTACGGTTGCTGACTATCTATCTTTTACTGGTTTCGCCTTTCGACAAACTTATAACGCTTGCTGTGCTTGGTACTTCATGGAGCGTTGCCACTATGATATTCTATCGTGTTTACTGTAAGCGTAAGTATGACGAGACAAGGTTGAGACTATGTGTTGATTGGAAAATGTACGGCGAGATGTTCCGCTTTGCAGGAAGTGATTTGATTGGTTGCACATCTGTTTTGTTGCAAGGACAGGGTGTGAACATGCTACTTAATACATTCTTTGGCCCAGTGATCAATGCGGCAAGAGGTATCGCGTATGCGGTTCAAGGGCAGACCACGCAGTTCTCGGGCAACTTCATGACAGCGGTTCGTCCTCAGATTATAAAGTCATATGCGGCCGGTGACACTGAGGGAATGTGGCGTCTTGTTAAAAGAAGTGGTTGCTATTCGTATTATCTCATATGGATATTGGCGTTGCCATTTTTGTTGGAGGCCGACTATGTGCTGAAATTATGGTTGGGAAGTTATCCCGAGCATACACTTAGTTTTTTCAGGCTTATTCTTGTTGCCTGTCTCATACAATCGCTTAAGACACCGAGGAGCGCAGTGTTTCACGCCATAGGTAAGCTTTTTGTACCTAACATGATAAGCGGCACAATACTTTGCATGTCATTTCCGCTTGCATATATTGCTTTGCGGACGGGTTGTGAACCAGAATCGGTATTTCATGCAACAAACATAGTAATGATTTGTTCTGAGATTTCAGGACTTGTTATTCTTAAGATGTATTACAATTACTCTATTCTGGATTATATAGGAACCGTGTATCTTCGTTGTATTGCTGTTACGATTGTTTCATTTGTGGTTCCTTACTTTGGATATTCAATATTCAGTCCTTCATTTGTGCGAGTGCTGTGGACTGGCATGCTGACAACATTGTCTGTCGGACTTTCGGCACTCTATATTGGGATTGACAAGACAGAGCGCATAAAGTTATTTAATGTAGCGAGACGCAAAATTTCTTTAATTGTCGCTGGCGCATAATTTAATGGTATCATGAAAATCGGCATACTTACATTCCATTCGCAATTGAATTACGGCGGGGTGCTGCAGTGCTGGGCATTGCAGACCGTGCTGGAGAAAATGGGGCATGAGGTTGTTGTAATTGACCGATGGTTGGAAGATGGTCGCAACATTAATGACACGATATATGATAGGATGGAGTGGCGGCAATGGGTACGCTTTGGGTTTAGAGCCGTGCTAGGGTTGGGTGACTTGAACGATTGGCTTCGTGTTAGAAAAACTAAAAAGTGGCTGAAATCATTATTGCACTTGACCAAGTGCCATTTTGTGGATTGGAAAGGGGCGCCAAAAGACCTTGGTGTTGATAAGCTTGTTGTCGGTTCCGATCAAGTCTGGCATTGTGGCGACTGGGGCGATCCTAGGGCATATTTGCTAGAGGGCGCACCGAAGATTCCTGCGATTGCGTATGCTGCATCATTTGGAATGACCGAGTTGCCGCAAGATTTCGTTGAGCTTTACAAGCGCGGGCTGTCTCGATTCAGCGCCATAAGTTGCCGAGAGAAAGAAGGGGTTGATATTTGCCGCAAGATGGGCTTTGAGGCGGCGCATGTAGTGGACCCAACTTTGCTCGCATGGGGAGCGGGGGCGGAAGAAAAGTCTAAGGAACCGAAAAAACGGGAGCTTGTTTGCTACTTCCTTTCCGAAAATATTGAGGATCATATTGATGAATTGAACTCCTTTGCCAAAGCGCACGACTGCAAGGTGAAGGTTTTTATGGGTAGCACATGGTTTGTGGCCGCACCTTCAAACCTAGTGCGAGTCAAGAACCTACTTAAGACATGGAAGCGTCGACTGTCGGCACACGTCGAGGTAATGGACTCTGCCGGTCCAGAAGAATTTTACAGGGCGTTCAAGACCGCCAGCTGGGTTGTCGGCGATTCGTTCCATGCGCTGATGTTCTCTATCTGCAATGGTAGCAATGCACGAATTATAAGGCCACGCACGGCATCTCGGCAAAGAATGTTTGCTCGAATATCGGAATTTGCCGAACATACGAATGGTCCATTGGTGGAGGATTCTGTGTCCGCCGCACTTGACTCATTCGAAGGAGGCGAGAAGACTGCTTTTGACTACGCGTGGATTAATTCTCGTTGCGCCTATAGCAAAAAGTGGTTGCAGGATAATTTGGAATGACACCTTTCTTCTCTATTATAATTCCTGTATACAATGTCGCACCGTATTTGCGCGAGTGTCTAGACAGTGTCTTGGCGCAGACATTCACCGATTGGGAAGCGATTTGTGTTGATGATGGGTCAACGGATGGCTCTGGTGCGATTCTCGACGAGTATGCCGCGAAAGACAGGCGGTATAAAGTAATCCATCAGAAAAATGCTGGCGTAAGTGTGACGAGGAATATCGCGTTGGACGTGGCAAACGGGGCTTGGGTAGGTTTTTTGGATGCTGATGATGTTGTTGAAATGGATTGGTTGAAGACGATTGCTCTTTCAATAGAACCTGAAATTGATTGGATTAGGACTGGGTGGACAGATTGGTATATTAATGGTAATGAAAAAGTAAAATATCAAAGCAAACCAAAGGGTATTACTGGCAATGTTTTTAAACAGAACGTCATATCTGTAGGTTGGCAACTGATTTCGACGTGCGCCTTCCCTTTCTTAAATTTTTATCGTCGTGTAATGTTGAGTGGCTTACGCTTTGCGGATGGGATTAGGTTTAGAGAGGATGCATTGTTTGGCTATGCGGTAGCAGCTGTCTCACGGGGATTAAAAATCAGTTTGCAGACTAGTTATTTAAAACGAGAACGCTTTGGGAGTGCGACGCTTTCGTATAGACGACGTAATGATACGATTAATCTTTTAGCCAAGTACATTGAGATATGTGAAAGTTTGTCATCCAAGATTGATGGCCGTGTTGAGCGTGAATCTATTGTAAAGGCATCAACTTTCTGGGTGCATAAAGATGTCTGCCAATGGTTTGCCTTTTGTCCAGATAGAACATTGGGCGATACGTGTAAGGTGTGGAACCTTGTGCGTAAACTGCTTCACATGGGAGCTATTTCAAATAATATTGATGGAACAAGATTTGATGCTTTACGTTGGAGACTTTATCTCATGACAGGCTTGGGAAGGTTGCTGCTAATTAATCGCCTAAACCTTTTAGGGTTAACAAAGAAAATTAAGGAGTAGGCTTATGGCAAATGTAATAACATACGGGACATTTGATTTGTTTCATATTGGGCATCAGAAGTTGTTGCAGAAGGCAAGAGAATTGGGGGGCAGATGGTACGCTAACAGTAGTCGTATCTAGCGATCGTTTCAACTGGGAGGAGAAGCAAAAGAAGTGTGTGATCCCAGATGTGCAGCGAGCAGAGATTGTCGGTTCGCTCAAGTGCGTTGACAAGGTGCTTTTTGAAGATTCATGGGAGCAAAAACGGCAAGATGTCATCAATAATAAAATTGATATTTTTGTGATGGGAGATGATTGGCGAGGGAAATTTGATTTTCTAAAAGATATTTGCACTGTAATTTATCTTAAACGCACCCCTTCAATATCATCGTCTGAAATTAAAGAGAAACTCTCAAACAAATGATGAGATAATTTATTGCGATATATGAGAAAAATTATTGTGCAAGTTGTATTGCATTTAGAAAGTGCAATTGTATCCTGTATCTGGCGTATTATGCAGATATTCCCCATTGATACGAAGAAAGTTATTTTTGAGAGCGAGGGGGATTTTTGTGACAACTCTTGGGCACTTTATATGTATATGCGTAAGCATTGTCCTGGCTTTAAGTATATATGGATCGTTAGGCATCCAGAAGACTTCAAGCGATCAAAAGATACAGTCTTCACTAGTAGGTTTGGACGCGGCGTGCATTTTTGTGCGTTATATCATTACTCTACGGCTAGATTTAGTTTCCATACGCATGGCACTATGCGCCCTTGGTTGCCGCGGAATGGCCAGATCGTCGTTGCATTGTGGCATGGCGCGCCGATAAAGGGCAATAAGTACGTCAACGAAGATTATTACGACTATTCGACGGTGATAGGCAATGCCGCCGTTCCTCTCAATATAAAATTCATGGGTAAAGGTACACCAGATAATACGCTACCCCTTGGATATCCTAGAAATGACATCTTGGTCTCCAACATGGAGCCTGGTAGCGAAAATCCGTTTGCCTCCGTGAAATACGATAAAGTGTTGCTTTGGATGCCTACCTTTAGGAAGTCGGGGAATGTGGCCATATCGGAGGCGGCTTGTGACAATGAAACGGGGATCCCTCTCCTTTCAACCAAAAGCGCACTTTCAGCATTTGATGAATTTCTTGGGTCTATAAACGTAGCGATTTTATTGAAAATCCACCATCTTCAGGCGGACAAGCCGGTTTTTTCAGAGAAGTTCTCAAACATTATGATTGTGACAGATGGGGATTTGCGCAAGCGTAATATTCAGCTTTATGAGATGGTTGGAAAGACCGATGCGTTGATAACCGACTATTCATCTATTGGATACGACTATCTTCTTACCGACAAGCCGCAGGCTTATATACTAGATGATATCGAGGAGTATTCTTCCGGTCGGGGCTTTATAGTTGAAGGGCTTGACGAGGTTAAGAAACTTATGCCTGGCCGCCATGTTTACGATGTTGAAGGACTTAAAGCATTTGTGCGCGATGTTGTTGCTGGTAAGGATGAATGCAAAACCGAGCGCCGAGAGATGCGCGAGAAGTTTCACTCGGCACCTGATGGCGATGCATGCAAAAAGATTTGCGATTGGTTTGGAATCGGCTCCTAACAACCAATCCCTAACGCCTATTCATCATGTATAGAAAGATTTATTGTTTTGCCGGGATTGTAGGATTGGCGATATCGCTCTGGTTCGCCATTGCACCAAGCCGTTTGCCGATAGAATTGGTGCTTGTAGGTTTGTTCTTTGCCCTGAGAAAGAAACAATGGGTGAATGATGTCATCCAGTGGCTGGATAAGACATTGGAGGCGAACCCTGACAAGTCACTTGCATTTGTGCTGGCAGTTGGTTGTGTGATGCGATTGGCCTATGTTCTGATCAATCCTGGCGTGCTGGGGGCGCATCACCAGCTCCCGACGGGTGACTATACGCTATTGTGGGGTCAAGCAAAGGATTTTGCTAGGGGGACATGGCCTGAATCCAAATCCTGGACGACAGTTGTATTCTTTGGTTTTGTGGCGAAACTTTTCGGAGATAGTCTAGTTGCTGCATTTGCTTTTGCTTCATTGCTGAGCGCATGTTCTGCTCTCGTAGCATTTGATTTGGCAAAACGCTGGTTCAATAAGAAAGCTGGTTTGATTACAGCGGCATTTATATTCTTGTCGCCGTTTCTTTCCGGACATTGCGGCAATGTCGCAACCGAGCACACATATGTGTTTTTCACGCTTTTGGCCTTGTGGGCGGCTACTTTAGTCAGTACCGTTAAGAGTCGAGTCTCCACATTTGTGCTCGCTTTTGCTTGCGCGCTTGTTTCCTTCGCTGCAATGTGGTCTCGCGGTGAAGGTGTCATGTTACTTATTGTATTGCCTATAGTGTTTGTTGTGGACTACTTTTCACGCCACGTCAGAACAGTATGTGGATTATTGGGAATGCTTGTTGGTATTGCATTTGTATGTGCTATCGCTGTTTCTGTAAATTTCAAAACTGGCAATGGTGTGACGATATTCAGTTCGAACGACAATCTGTGGCCAAGATTGTTCGGCGCATCATTGGAACATAATGGCAGAATGAATAAAGAAGATTGCCAGATGATATGGCAACGCTATAAAGTTGACCATCCAGATTGCGACTGGCCGTTGACATCTCCGACTGGTGTCCCATTCAGGATTGTGGGGCACTGCCCCAAAGAGATTGCGCCATATGTCAGAGAAGAAACAACTCGCAGATGGAAATCCATGTCGTTTGGCGATATGGTAATGCTGTTCATAAAGAAGGAAATGGTTTGGTGGGGGAATCCTATCGGGTATGACATCTCATGGGATGTCTCGCTAATTGGACACTGTGTAGCGCGACTGGGAGGAATTTTGTTCCCTGCCGCAATCGTATTGTTGGCTGTAATGTTCTTTGCAAATTTTAACAGAAGTTCATTTAAATGTAGTTTTGTTTTGTTCGCCCCGGCGATTATGTTAGGAATGAATTTCGCAATTCTTGCCGTTGCCGAAGTGGGTGAAAGATACACGGTGCTTTTGCATGTTATGTGGCCATTGTATGCGGCAGCATTTGTCACGTCGGGCTTGAAGGACATCTAATGAAACGAAAAATTGCAGTTATATTCGGCACTCGGCCAGAGGCGATAAAGCTTTGCCCAGTTGTGTTGACGTTAAAGGCCGACCCAGCCTTTGATTGCAAGGTCTGCGTGACAGGCCAGCATCGAGAGATGCTGCAGCAAGTCTTGGATGTGTTTGGAGTCACGCCAGATAAGGATTTAGCGTTGATGCGCCCGAATCAAACGCTTGGCGGATTGACGAGTCGTGCGATTGCCGCTATTGATGATTACCTTGCAGAAGAGAAACCGGATGTCGTGATGGTGCAGGGGGATACTACGACCGTGCTTGCAGGCGCGTTGGCGGCTTTCTATCATCACATCCCTGTTGCTCATGTTGAAGCGGGACTTCGTACTTGGAACATGCAAAGTCCTTGGCCGGAAGAGGCAAACCGCGTTTTGACGACGCGCCTTGCCAAATGGCATTTCTGCCCGACGGAGAACAACAAAGCGAATCTTCTCAAAGAGGGGGTTCCTGATGCGAATATTTTTGTGACTGGTAACACTGTGATAGACGCTTTGCTTATGGCGAAGGAGATGGTTCGGAAGAATCCACCAACCATTGATGGCCTTCCGCCAGATCTGATGCAGTCCGAAGTGCGCATGGTCTTGGTTACCGGACACCGAAGAGAGAACTTTGGCGATGGATTTGAGAATATCTGCACGGCGATTCGCAATCTCGCCGAGAGATTCCCGGATGTCCATTTTGTTTATCCTGTCCATCTCAACCCGAATGTGCGCGAGCCAGTAGGAAGGATACTTGGACATCACTGCGGCAAGAATGTCCACTTGATTGAACCACAAAGTTATCTTCCATTTGTAGCATTGATGAATCGGGCATATCTCATACTGACTGATTCTGGTGGTGTTCAGGAGGAGGCGCCGTCGCTTGGCAAGCCGATTCTTGTGATGCGCGACACGACAGAGCGTCCTGAGGCTGTTGCGTCAGGGACAGTAAAACTTATTGGAACTGAACGTGAAGTGATAGAGCGTGAAGCTGCATTGCTTCTTATGAATGAAAAGGAATATGCTAAAATGGCTGCTGCTGTGAATCCGTATGGTGATGGAAAGGCCGTAGATCGCATAGTAAAAGTTCTGGAGGGAGTATGATACCAAAAGTAATACATTATTGTTGGTTTGGCAAGGGTAAGCTTCCGCCGCTTGCATGCAAGTGCATAGATTCTTGGCGCAGAATATTGCCGGAATATGAAATAAAATTGTGGAATGAAAATAACTTTGATGTAAACTCTTGCCAATACACAAAAGAAGCATATGGTGCAAAGAAGTTTGCTTTTGTGACAGATTATGTTCGCCTTTACGCGCTTTTTAGCGAAGGCGGAATTTATATGGATAGCGATGTGGAAGTCTTAAGGCCGCTTGATAGTTTCTTGTCCCTGCCTGCTTTTACTGGATATGAGACGTCCAATGGTTGTATTACTGGCTTGATGGGCTCCGAAAAGGGTGGAGTGTGGGTAGGAGATTTGCTCGCAGAGTATGTCAATAGGCGATTTGTCCTTGAGGATGGTCGATTAGATACTACTACAAATGTTGTATACACTACAAATCTAATGCGGCGTAAGGGAGCGATAGTAGATGGTCATAAAATTGAGATGCCTGGGTATGTTACCATTTTCCCGCAAGATTTCTTTTGCCCTAAATCAGGCGCTTCAAATCAAATAAGTTTGACTGAAAACAGTTACGTAATTCACCATTTTGCTGGATCTTGGGTGCCAAAAGGTGCAAGACTTGCATGGGTTGTCAGAAAGAAACTAGGCATCCGTATGGGAGCATTAGTGTATTATGTTCTTGTTGAACCCAAGACTCTTATAAAAAAGATAATAACGTGGGATATTGGGAAGTGCGTAGCGAATTGACCATTGCATAGTTATATAAAATGTCAAACTATAACAATAGTAAGTCTGGCGATAGATTTTTGTTTCTTTCTATTGCGGTGCTTTTGGTGAATCTTATTTCGCAAGTTGCGGCATTCCCGTTGCAGTGCGTCCTTTTGACATATGCAGTAATCAAGAGCGATATAAGACTCTTCCCAGGGATGTATCTGCTGATGCTTGATAAATCCAATTTTACCTATCTTGAAGCCAATGCAATAAAGTTTAATATAGGTTTTGCTGTTAGCCCACAGAATGTATTTTTAATTGTGTGCTTTTTCTTGTGCCTTATTGGGGTATTTAAGAGATGGTATGATAGTAGAACGATGCCTTGGCTTATTCCTTGGATGTCATGTATTGTGCCTGCGTTTGCAATCGCACTATCGGCAAGAAGTGATGGATTGACGTCTGTCTGGCAAGTGTCACTAGTTGATTTCCTAACCCCTGCTTTATACTTTTGGGGTATAGGCGTTGCTAGAACATGGGATAATGGGAAAGAATACTTTATAAAGCGTATGATTATACTTTGCACTATCTTAGATATACTAAGTTTTCTAGGAATGTTCTATATGTTTTCCTTCGCTCCTTTTGTAATGACTCTTGCATTACTTGTTGGTGCCATAATATTGAAAGTAGGTATAATATATGCGATCCTGGGCACACTAGGCACGTTCTCGTCGCTATTGAATGTATTATTTTCGCGGTATCTTGGTGCAATGGATGCGCATGGTTACGCTAGTCTAGTTGATCTTGGAAGTTCATTTACGACAGTTATGGTTGCTATATTTGGCATAGTATTTTCATGTTATTTCTGGATGAATAATGCAAATAGAGACATTATTAGAAGAATCCCCTATTTCGCGCTTGTGTTTTGTGTCAGTGTATTCGTTTACTCGGTTTCCCGTGCTAGTACAACCGTTGTTGATTATGCATTGACTAATCAAGAGAGTCGAACTATTTTTGAGCGCTTTGAACATAAACTTATTGGAGATCGTGGACAATTATGGAAGGCCTCAATTGAAGAGGCGCTAAAAGAGCCTTTGGTTTTTAGAGAGCCTAGGCTTCAGTTGCAGATGCGCTACAATCCTGAGTCGTGTGCATTTGAATACATGCCAGCAGTTCCACCACATAACCAAGTATTGACACAGTTGGTTAGAAATGGTTGGTGGATGGGGCTTTTTATGGTTTTGTTTTTGTGGTGGACTCATGTTCGAGCATTTATCGTTGCGGCGGATATGGTATGGGATAAGGTGTCCTTGTGTGTTCTTTTAGCTCCATCTGCGGCAGTGTTTATTCCTGTGGGTTTGACGGGACAGACAGTATTAAATGCAAATTTTTGTGGGAATGCATTGGTTACAATGGTATTCCCCGGAATAATATATGGCGTATGGCAGTGTCGTCGCGAGATGCATTGGAGTCTAGGCGGATGAGGGTTTTGTGGATAAACGCTAAGTTGCTTCCACGGGCTGTCGAGGCAATAGGTGGGGCGAAAAGCGTGACATCAGGTTGGCTTGGCTCGATGCAGGATGCCTTGTTTGAGATAGACCCTTCACTTGAAATGTGTGCATTGTGCCTTGACCACCGCCCCTGTGATCTAAAGGTTGGTAGGGTCCGCTACGTTTCGTTTGGCGAGAGGGGCAAGACGTGGTATAAAAAAGTGCCGAGCAAGATAGAACTTCAGTGCAAGAAAGTAATAGAAGAGTTTAATCCTGATATTATACATGTTCAGGGGACGGAATACTTCTATGGTTGCATGAGCGAGGATGTATATTGCGGCAAACCGGTTGTAGTCTCTATTCAAGGAGTGCTCTCGGCATGTCATGTTCAGTTCACCGGGGGGTTATCGCCTAAAGAGACATGGTGGACGAAATATAATCTTCGGTTGCTGAGGTATGGATCTACGTTTTGGCGAGAACAGACATTTTGGCGCGAGAAACGGGCAACACAAGAAGAAAGGGTTTTTCGTCAACAAAGATATTTCATAGGTCGTACGGAATGGGACGAGGCCTGGGTGCGGTATTTCAACCCGAAGGCGCAATATTTCCATGTGAACGAAACTTTGCGCGAGCCATTTTATCGTGTCCGTCGAAACCGAAAGTCAATAAAGCCACATACGATATATTGCAGTGCAGCGGCTGGCTACGCATTGAAAGGTGCGCATTGGCTGTTGCGGGCGGTTGCAGCGCTCAAGGGGGAATTCCCGGATATTCAGCTCCGCATTGTTGCCGCCAAGGATAAACTAGACAAGAATCGTTTGTTTATCGCAAAGCTGAAGGACGACGCATACGGGATGTACCTGCGGCGGCTTGTGCGGGATTTGGGAATAGAAAATAATGTTGTTGCGCTGCCTGCGTTACCTGCAGATGGCGTGGCTGAAGAACTAAAGAATGCAGAGCTGTTCGTCCTCCCTTCATTGTGCGAGAACAGTCCAAATTCATTGGGCGAAGCAATGCTCGTCGGCACTCCTGCAATAGCGACTTTTGTCGGTGGAACGCCAAGCATCATGAAAGACGGAGTTGAAGGTAAGCTCGTTCCAAGTGGCGATCCAGCTGCATTGGCTGGTGCGATACGCCGATGGTTCCTGCATCCCGAGGAAGCCGAGGCGTGTATCGATGCGGCACGCGTCACCGCGCTTGCCCGCCACAATGGCCGTAAAAATGCTGAAGATACGCTGAGAGTCTATAGGGAGATAGCAACACATAATGCGTGAAATGGGTAAAAGGGATTGCTGCCTTTACTATGGGGCGGCGATAACGACTCGGGCAAAGCGCGTACGCAATCTGCCGCTTATCAATCCGGCGACAACAAACCGCATGTTGCGTATTGCCGGTGCATTCAATGCTGCCGGAGAGCGTTGCGCGATATTGTCGCCAGCCATAATGCCGCGTATATCTGGCGGCGGCTGGATGTGTTCTATTGCCCAGAGGGTGTCGGGAGTGCCAGTCCTTTCAATCAGGCAACTGAGGCGTCGGTACATAGGCTATATTTTGACGCCATTTACAGCCATAGCCGCAGCAGTTGTACTAGCCAGGCGCCGAAAGATTAAAACAGTTGTCCAGTATTGTTATTTTCCAGATGCGTTTTTGTTCTCTCTTTGGTGCAAGATTGCCTATGGTAGCAAGGTGGTTTTGGATCTTGAGGATATTTGCCGGCCACGGCTTGCGGATTGGAAGCCCGGTTCTGAGACGCGTCCTGTGCTTCAGCTCTGGGGCTGGTGTTTGATGAAGTTATCCGTTTGGCTTGCGGACATGGTGATAATGCCCACCGCGAAGTTCTCCCCGGTGGTGCCAGAAAAGAAAAGACTTGTGATATCCGGTTGCCAGAATGTATCACCAGACGATGCCATCAAGCCGAGTGATGGGGGAATTCGGCTGCTTTTTAGTGGCGGCATAACAGAAGAAAACGGGATAGTTCTTCTTTTTGATGCTTTGAAAAGACTGGACGGGCAAAAGCGGAATCTCAAGGTGTCGATTTGCGGCATGGGGTGCAGAAAAGAATGGGCAGAAGATCGCGCCAAAGAACTCGTAAATATAGATGCAACTGTGTTGGGATTCCTTGATAGCGATGCGTTCGTTTCACTTTACAAGGAAACGGATGCTTGCTTTGCGATACAGAATCCCTATGGGAGACATGGGCAGTTCAAGACGCCATCGAAAGGCTATGAGGCACTTTGTTCAGGTAAGCTGTTAATTGTTTCTGATATTGGCGACTTCGGGGAATTGCCAGACAAGGTGTGCTGCCATCTGCGGCCATACAGTGCCGAAACGCTTGCGGCTATTCTGGCGTCGCTGACACAAGATGCTGCGAATGTAAAGCGCCTGGCGGCACTTGAATATGCCAGGCAGAACTTTAATGTGGGTGTAATCGGAGATAAGCTTAGGATGAGACTTGCAAAATGAGATCCTGGAAGATATATTTTTATGCTCAAATCGTCCGCCTGCTGCCGGAAACAAAGTTCTTTGGCGTCAAGCGGGCGTTGCTTCGCTGGTGCGGTGCCAAAATCGGGCGAAACGTCAGGATATGTTCATCTGTAAGGATTCTCGGCGTTGGGCATATTGAGATTGGCGATGATACTTGGATAGGACACTATGCAACCATTATTGCAATGTCGCCTGCGACGGTGCGCATAGGTGCGTGTGTGGATATCGCTCCAGAGGTGTGCATATTCACGGGTACTCATGAGATTGATGCTTCTGGTGCACATACTGCCGGGAAAGGTTGCAATATAGACGTTACGATTGGCGATGGTGCATGGCTTTGCGCAAGAAGCACTATACTGCCGGGAGTAACGATAGGCGGGAAAAGCGTCATCGCCGCTGGTGCGCTGATCAACCGCGATGTGGGAGAACGCAAAATTGTAGCGGGCATCCCAGCCAAGGTGATCACAGACATCTGAAAGCAATGCCATTGAGTATTCGTGTATGAAGGTTCTTGTCTATGCAGGAATAGTTTCGCCGCACATGATTCCATTGTGCGACAGTCTGTATGCGCGTCTTGGGCCCGGGAATTTCCTCTACTGCGCAACGTTGCGGATGCGGCAGGAGAGGTCGAAACTGGGATGGAAGGAAGCAGAGAGGGAATGGATTGTAAGATATGACGGAGTGCCGCCTTGTGATGTGTTAGAGGTGTACGCAGATAAGTTTGATGTTCTTTTTGTTTCGGAGTTCGAGCCGAAGGTGATAGAGTGTTTCAGGAAAAGAGGCAAGAGAATACTGTATGCATCTGAGCGATGGCTTAAACCGCCATTTGGCGCAATAAGATTCATAAAGAAATCTTTTGTGCGCAGGGCGATGGAGTTTGCGTCGCTCTTGAGAAGTTACAATAAATTTTTGTATTTGCCTATTGGCCCACATGCAGCAGTGGACGCATTGAGAATAGCCTGCTATACAAAGTTGGATGTAATCGGGGGATTGCGCAATCGCAGAATCGCTTTTGAAAAGCATCCTATGGGGAGATTGAGCGCATTGGGTAGGAGTGAGGTCCTTCTTGACAAAATGCGTATGTGGGGGTATTATGTTGCACCTTCCAAAAAAGACGCGCTTCCAGTTCAGGAGGCGAGCAAGTCAAAGCCGCATGCAATAAAAGTTCTTTGGGTTGGTCGCCTCCTGAACTTGAAGCGCGTGGATACAATCGTGCGAGCCGTAGGCGAGCACGTGAACTTGAAGCGCGTGGATAATTCGCTGCCTGAAATCACCTTGGACATCTATGGTAGCGGCCCTGCAGAGAAGATCCTTAAAAAGATGGCTGCGCAGTATGGCGATGCCGTGAAGTTCTATCCTCCGGTGCCGATAGAAGAAGTGCGCAGGCTTATGCGCGAACATGGCGTCTATGTTCTCGCCAGCAACGGATACGAGGGGTGGGGGGCGGTTGTCAGTGAAGCGTTGGAAGAGGGTATGACGGTTCTCGGAACATACGAAGCCGGTTCAAGCGCAACTATTCTGCCGGAAGGATGCCTTTTCCATGCCGGAGATTGGCGAGCATTGAAGAAGTTGCTGTCGGGGATTTCATGTAAAACCATGGAGAATCATGTAAACGGGAACTGCGCTTCGTTATGGACGGCAGAGGCTGGAGCAAAGGCGTTGTGCGAGTATTTGGAAGATGGAGGGTTCAATGAATAATGATAGTCTTGTCGGATATCACCCTGAAGTGATAGCGACATTCCTGACGCCGTTCTTTAATGCGCTTGATGCTGCCACTATTGAGTGGGCCGTCGCGCACGGCTGGGAAGGCTTACCGACGTATGCCCGCCACGATGTTGACCTAGTGACAAGCAGGAGACACCTCAAAGCTATGGTCTCCATATTGAAGAAGGTCGCCAAGGAGACAGGGTGGATAAACTACTGCCACTTCAAGTCTTCTAACCTGCATTCATACTGGATATTGCTACCTGGAGAAGAGATATCCTATTTCCAGATTGATATCTTCCTTGAGGCCAGCCTGAGGGGTATCCTATTCTTCTCCAGCGTAAAGCCTTTGAAGAACCGATGGCGGAACGAAAAGGGGATATGGTGCATGCCGTATTCCTATTCGGCGGCATCTGTTTTGCTCAAGGAGGTAATCGCCAATTCCCGACTGGGGCGCGAGGCGAGGCGTGCGCAAGTCTATGACGGTGTCGCAAAAGACAGGGATGGGTTTGTCGCCTTGCTGACCGAGGCGTTCAAAGGAGATGCTGATTTTACTGAGAAGGTTGTCGGTATTGTTGAGAAGAAGGATTGGGATTTGCTTCCTAAGCTTGCGCCAGAGTTTAGGAGGAAAGTTTTGTGCCCTAGGCTCTGCAATGTCTGTGGGATATTGATCTACATGTTTGACAACATAAGATTGCGGCTATTCCCGTTCTTGCGTCCATTTGTGGCTCTTGTAGGGCCGGATGGCTGCGGGAAGACTACAATAGCCGATGCCGTTGTCGCTCACTTCGACCATAGGCCTTTGTGCGGTTTGATGCGTATTCATTCGCATTTCCCAGGAGTTGTGATGTTGCGTGACATTTATAAGTGGATTATGGGATTGTTTGGTCGAAAAATAGAATTTGATCCAGAACCTCCACCTGGCACAAGAGGAATGGGGATGAAGCCCCCGCTTGGGCGATTGCGCTCAATGGCATATGTATTGTATTATGGAATAAACCTAGCGCTAGGAAGGATAGTCCTTTTTAGATGGCGAACCTTTTCTGGGTTGCTACTTGCCGATAGATATTATTATGATTATTACTATATGCGAGGGCACATGAAGTGCCCCAAGTGGTGGAAAGACATGGTCTGGCTGATAGTCCCCAAGCCTGATTTGGTGTTTATCCTTGAACGCCCGGCAGAGGATATATATCGTCAGAAGCCAGAACTTGAGATTGATGAGATTAAGCGGCAACAACAGGCAATACGAGACTGTCTTGGCAAGGATAGGAGGGCGAGGTTTATTGACGCCAGCAAAGGGGTGGAGTCTACGATAGGAATGGTGAATAGTGAGATTGAGAAGTGGATCATGAATTATGGCGGATAGTGCGGCTAATAACTTGGCCTTGGAAATCAAGGGCGAAAAATGGGTGTCTTATCCTTCTAGGATGCGGTTCCCTCGAAGCTTTGACAGAAACTATCCGTTTCGAGGGAGAGGTGTCGTATCGAGGGCTTTATATTGGCTGCACAGGATGGGAATGGATAAGTTTATATTGAAGAGGGTTGCGCCGCCAACGATAGCGTCGCAATTTGGATTTGAAGTTGCATTTTTTTGGCCGTCTAGGATTCGCTCCACATCTCGCTTCTACGGATATGGAGTAAAAGATGGGAAAGTGGTCGAGTATATTAAGTTCGCAATGGGCGAAGCAGAGCGCTTGACTCTTGAAAGGGAGGCCAAGAACACAATACATGCAGGTGCGATAGCAAATCACTTGTTTCGAGTACCTAGGGTTCTTGGCGTTCATGAATATGGCGAGGCCTTTGCGGTTAGATACCAGCCGCTTCCCGAAGACGCGCATGTTTGTCCGCTGACGGATGACTGGATTGCGCGGGCTAGGGATGCGCGGCGGCAGATTGAAGCCGCCGGTTACATACATGGAGATTTCGCTTGGCATAATTTTAGGGCGGCAGGAGAAAAGTTATGGATATTGGATTGGGAAGAGATGCGGCAAGCGAAAAATTGCTTGGGGGACGAAATATGTCTGGAGTGTGGTCTTGCATATTATTGGCAGCACAAATCGATTGAACAGGTTATGGAAATGGTCAAATCTAAGTATGGATGCAACGCATCAACAAGGGCTATGGCTATGGAAGCGGTTGACGATTTGGCGCGGCGAAAGGTTACGATGGGCGACATCCTCAAGAGGTCTTTGTATGCGGAGGAATGGTAATGCGAATCCTTCATGTCATAGAAGGTTTGGACCTTACATCAGGAGTTTCGCTCTTTTGTGTTGAAATGTGTAATCGGCAGGTTAAGCAAGGGCATATGGTAACATTGTTGCATAAATGTAGGTATGAATACAAGCCGAACGACGGGGTGCAAGTGGTTCAAGGCACAAAGCTTGATGTCATTGAAGAACGGCCTGATGTTGTGCATGTGCATGGGTTGTGGTCGCTATTCAATGTGCAAGCGTTGTATTGGTGCTTGAAGAATAAAGTCCCATATGTTGTTTCACCGCATGGTTGCTTGATGCCGTGGGCAATGAGGAACGGCAGAGTTAAGAAGTTTTTGTTCTTTCATTTCTTGCTTAAATCATTGATGCGTAAGGCATCTTGTTTGCATGTCACTACTGATGCGGAAAGAATCGCCTGCGAGAAGTTAGGGCTCAAATGCAAGTATGGGATTGTTCCATTGGGGGTGACGATGCCGGATGTCCGCGCTATCAACACCCTAGGAACAAGGACCCGGACGGTTTTGTTCTTATCCAGGGTTTCCAGAGAGAAGGGGGTTGAGATCCTGCTTGATGCATGGAAACGACTTCCACCAACGGGATGGCGACTCGTAGTGGCTGGGCCTAGCTGGAGGGGGTATTTGGAAGAGTTGAAGCGCAAAGTTACTGATGAGGGAATTGTAGGCGTAGAGTTTATCGGCGCAGTGATAGGTGAAGCAAAAGACAAGGCGTATCGAAGTGCAGATTTGTTTATTCTTCCCTCATACGCGGAAAACTTTGGAAGCGTTGTGGTCGAGGCTCTTTCATACGGAGTTACAGTTATTGCGACCAAAGGCACGCCTTGGGCGGAGATTGAAGAATCAAGGTGTGGTTGGTGGATCGAGAATGATGTTGAAACAATAGCAAGAACATTGAGTGTAGCTATGAGGTTGGGTGATTCTGGGCGAGCGAGAATGGGGCAAAGAGGCCGTAAGCTAGTTGCAGATAAATATACGTGGACCTCAGCTGCAAGTAGTATGCTTGAATGCTACAAAGAAGTCTTGCAAGGAAAATGATAGAGGCAGCACTGCTTGGGTTGTAGCATGATCAATCGTCATTCCAAGCATAACCATTGGGGACGGCGCATTTGTCGTGTTATGGGCAGTTGCGTCTAGAAATGTCGAACCGTTGACTATAGTCTGTGGTAATCCGGCAAAATTCATCAACCAAAGAGATTAGAGGGAGGCATGTTCGCATGAATGAATTATTGACAATTGTGATTCCTGTTAAGAATGAGGAAAAGAACCTTCCGGCGTGTCTAGAAAACATCAAGGCGTTTCGGCATGTCGTGGTTGTGGATTCTGGCAGTACTGACAGGACGCCTGGAATAGCCGCCGAATATGGGCGCGAGGTCGTGCAGTTCAAGTGGAACGGCGAATTCCCTAAGAAACGTAACTGGCTTTTGCGTAACTACAGTTTTAAAACTCCTTGGGTTATGTTCCTTGATGCTGACGAGCGAATTACGTCAGAATTCTGCAATGAATTGGAACGTGTATTGCCTACGACAAAGTGCAATGCGTTTATCTGCTTCTATGACAACTGGTTTATGGGGCGAATGTTGCGGCATGGTGATGCAATGCGCAAGACTGCTATTTTGCGCCTTGGGGCTGGCGAATATGAGAATATTGACGAGAATGGGTGGTCAAGTTTAGATATGGAGATTCATGAGCAACTTCAGGTGAAAGGTGAAATTGGGGTAATTAAGGCAAGGCTTGAGCATCACGACAAACGGAGCCTTGCAAATTACTACAAGAAGCATGAGGAATACGCAAATTGGGAGGCTAATAGGTATAAGGCGCTTAAGGGCGACTTTTCTAAGTTGACGGATAGGCAGCGGACGAAATACAGGCTCATTCAGGAGGGATGGTTTGGCTTCGCCTATTTCTGTGTCTGCTATTTCTTGAAACTTGGCATTCTTGATGGCAAGCCCGGTTATGTGTTCGCAAGAGGGAAGTGGAAGTATTTTGCAAACATAAGAAAGAAAATCTCGGAGATATAATAATATGGAACTAAAATTGCCAAGGAAAGCTCTTGTTACTGGAGCCGCTGGATTCTTAGGGAGCCATCTTTGCAAGAGGCTGCTTGATGAAGGATACGAGGTTACGGCGTTGGATAATCTCTTTACGGGGACAAAGCGCAACATCGAGGCGTTGTTGGACAATCGGCGCTTCTCGTTTGTCCTACACGATGTGACGCAGCCATATTGGGGGCAGTTCGACGAGATATACAACCTTGCGTGTCCCGCGAGCCCGATTCACTATCAGCATAACCCTGTCGAGACGATGAAGTCCAGCGTTCTCGGTATGATGAACATGTTGGATTTGGCGCTCAAGACCAAGGCGAAGATTCTTCACACCTCTACCAGCGAAGTCTATGGTGATCCGCTCGTGCATCCTCAGGTTGAGAGCTATTGGGGCAATGTGAACACGATTGGCATTCGCTCTTGCTACGATGAGGGCAAGCGTTGTGCCGAGACGCTTGCCGCCGACTATCGCCGCGAGTATGGCGTTGATGTTCGCATGGTGCGCATCTTCAACACCTACGGACCACACATGCACCCTAAGGATGGCCGCGTGATTTCAAACTTCATCATGCAGGCGTTGAACAACGAGGATATTACTTTGTTTGGCGATGGTCTGCAGACTCGTAGCTTCCAGTACTGCGATGACCTCATAGAGGCAATGCGCCGATATATGGAGCTGCCGCGCGAGACGATAGATGCGTTCTGCGCAAAGCACAAGCTCGGCGCGCCGGTCATCAACACAGGCAACCCAGGCGAGTACACCATCAAGCAGTTGGCCGAAGAGACCTTGCGCCAGTTGCCGGATTCAAAGTCGCAGCTCGTCTATCGTCCGATTCCTTCCGATGATCCCAAGCGTCGCAAGCCCGACATCACCTTGGCCAAAGAACTCCTCGGCTGGGAACCAAAAGTGCCTCTGCAAGAAGGCCTCGCCAAGACTATCGAATACTTCAGAGGCTTTGTAGCAGCATAGTGGGAATTTAGGTCTGACTTATATTCTCACTTGGTAATGTCAGTTGCTAGCGCCTCCCGCCATACTTCCGCGCCTTCGCTTACTTCTGCATTCGCTACTTTCTAAAACTCGGCTTCCTTGATGGTGTTGCCGGTTGGCGTTGGCACTTTTGGCAGGGGCTATGGTATCGGTGGATTGTTGACCGGGAGATAGCGAAGATGAAAGCTACAAGGTAATGCAATTGTGAATCTGATAAACAAATTGCTGTTTTTGGGGGTCAACCCGCTCGTTCTTACGTTTGTAGGTATGTTTGTTTCTTTCATAACAAAGAAACGATGCAGATGGATAATCGTAGGAACGTTTGTGTGGTTGTGGTTTTGGTCGGCTGGAATTGCTGGGCGAATCATAGCGCTGCCGCTAGAGCGTGAGTGGCCAGTCGTGGCAGCGGAAGACCAGCCGACTGCGGATGCTATCGTTCTGCTTGGCGGCGGGATTACGCCGCAACGCGAGGGCTTTCCCACGCCCGACCTGAAGCAGGGCGCAGACAGGGTTTGGTATGCCGCAAAGCTTTACAACGCAGGTAAGGCTCCGATTGTAATTCCATCGAATATCAATGCGGAGAGGTGCGACAACATTCTTTTGATGGATCTTGGGGTGCCAGAGGCCGCAATCAAGCTGGAAACATCCGCACGAAATACGGAGGAGAATGCGAAACTCGTTGCTGCCATGCTTGGACAAGGCAAGAAGATATTGCTGGTGACGAGTGCGTGGCACATGAGGCGTTCTGTATTCATGTTCCAAAAGTATGCGCCAGGCATTGAGATTCTACCTGCTGCGACGGACTACGAGACACTTACAGGATATGACAGTAACCTGTCGTGGAGAGATTTTGTGCCGGATGCGGGGGCGTTAGCAAGCAATGTGGCCATGTTCAAAGAAATAATCGGCTATTGGGGCTATCGGTTGTTTCGTCGATGAAAATTGCGGTTCTAATGACATGCTATAACCGTGCGGAAACAACGCTTCGCGCATTGGGGGGATTGGCAGCGGCGGCGGACGGAATTGAGCATGATGTGTTTCTTGTCGATGATGCATCCCCAGACGGGACAGGGTTGAAGGCCCGTGAACACTTTCCGAATGTGCATGTCATAAATGGGACGGGACGACTCTATTGGGCCAAGGGAATGCGCCTTGCATGGGAGGCGGCAACAAAGAGCGGTGAATATGACTTCTATTTGTGGTTGAACGATGATGTCGCGCTCAAGTCGGATGCCATTGCAAACATCCTCGCCGACTATGCATTACTAACAACTAACAACCAACGATTACCTGCAAACGGAACTCTTGTCCTCATAGGTGCTTGTTTTGAGGATATTATAGAGACTAAGTGCTCGTATGGTGCCAAGAACCACAGGGACGAACTGATTGTGCCAAATGGTACTCCGCAATTGGCAGACGGTTGGTTCAATGGAAATTTTGTTCTTGTTCCAAAGGCAGTATATGAGAAAGTCGGCATGATTTCAGGCGATTACTCTCATGCTCGTGCAGACTACGATTATGCTGAACGTCTAAAGGCTGCGAATATACCATTCTACTGTTCATCCAAGTATATAGGCGTCTGCCACAATGATTTTGGTGAAAAGATGCGCGGCAAATCACTTCGTCAGCGCATCAAGCTTCTTTGGCAACCAGGTTACTGGAATCTTCATGACCTTTGGCTTATCCGCTACCGCTATCATGGCATAGCAGCGGCGATTTTGTCATGTGCGCATTTGGTGAGTATCGTGGTTAAAGGTGTTAAATGAGAATTCTTCACATTTGCGCTGGTTGGCAAAAGTGGAATGGCGCGGCTAATATTGCTCGGCTCATTATGGGTGAGCAGGTGCAGCAGGGGCACGCCGTCTCATTCCGCACGTGGGCATCGATTCGCCAACTTCGATCCGCTGACGAGATATGGATTCATTGTGGATGGTTGCCCTGCCTCTGGTGGGCGGCATTGTGGGGTCGGAACGTCCGTTGGATGCCAGAGGCGTGTTATGATCCAATCCGGCGGGCCTATCATGGTTGGAAGAAGACTCTTGTCGGCCCCATCGAGCGCTTTTGCCTCCGCCGTGCTAAGGTGCTTGTTGCCACATGCGAAGCCGAGGCCGACTGGATTCGCGCCTATCTTGGTCGCCGCTGCCCGCCTGTTGAAGTCACCGACATCAAGCGGTTCTTCAATCTCGCCAATCTCAATCCTGTAAATCCTGTTAATCCTGTCAAAAAAGACCTCCACCTCCTCTACCTTGGCCGCCGCCATCCGCTCAAGGGCCTCAACTATCTCGAAGCCGCCGTACAACAACTCTCATCTGTTCCCAGTTCCCTGTTACCTGTTACCCCGCAACTGAAAGTTGTCTCCAATGCCTTTGGCGAAGAGCTCGAAAAAATTTGGGACTGGTGCGACGTGCTCGTTCTCCCGACCCTCTCCGACAATTTCGGGCTTGTCATAGCCGAAGCTCTCGAGCGCGGTAGGCGCGTCATCACCACCGACGGCGCACCAGCATGGGGAGAGGTTTTGACAGGATTAACAGGATTTACAGGATTGTATTCGGGCTATGGCGGACGGTTGATTTATCTGAAGGGGTATCGGGACGGGACGGATGAGGAGAGAGTGGAGTTGCTGAAAAAGGCGATAGAGAGGATTTGCAAATGAAGATTTCGCTTATAACAGCGTGTTACAACAGTGCGGGAACAATACGGACTGCGATTGAGAGCGTCCTTTCACAAAAGGGTGTAGATGTCGAATACATCGTTGTGGATGGGGCGTCCACGGACGACAGCATTGCAATCTTCAAAGAATACGAGCCGTGTTTCAATGGGCTTATGCGCTGGATAAGCGAGTCTGACGCGGGCATGTACGACGCCATCAACAAGGGAATCAAGATGGCAACGGGCGATATTGTAGGGATTCTTAATGCGGACGACATGTTTGAGTCGGAGAATACGCTTGCACATGTCGTGGAGGCTTTTAGTAGTGGAGGAGTGGGTGAGAGAGTTGATTGTGTCTACGCCGATATTCGATTTGTGAAGGATGATTTGCAGACAACGAGCCGCTATTATTCTGCGAAGCATTGGAAGCCGTGGATGCTGCAATGGGGGAAGATGCCGCCGCATCCGAGTGTGTATATCAGGCGAGAATTGTTTGATCAGTATGGGTTGTACAAGCTGGGCTATGATATCGCGGCTGATTATGAGTTGCTTATACGATACCTACGTATGGCCAAGCTCAATACGCGCTACTTGAACGAATGCTTGGTTAGGATGCGGATGGGCGGCAAGTCGACGCGTGGTTGGAAAAGTTTCAAGACTCTCAATAGGGAGATTGTTCGCGGCAACTTGGAGAATGGGTATTTCTGTTGCTTCCCGATGCTGCTGCCTAAATATTTCTTCAAGGTGTTTGAGTTCATCCTACCGAGGCTGGGGATAAAGTGATTAGCCGTGTAGAACGTGCAGATCGTGTAGAAGGAGAGAGATGGATTGCGCTGATGAGTTGAGGGAACTTGCTTCTAAGGTTGGGCAAATCGCATATGGCGTACACGAATACTTTGGTAACGGCTTGCTTGAAAAAGTGTATGAGTCTGCGCTTGAACACAGACTTGTAAAGGCTGGGTTCAAGGTCGAACGGCAACAGCCATTAAAAGTGTTTGATGAAGATGAATATTGTGTTGGAGACTACTTCGTGGATATGCTTGTTAATGATAGATTGATAGTTGAACTGAAAGCGGTCAAGACACTCGCGCCTGAGCATTTCGCACAAATTCTCAACTATCTAAAGATAACGCATTCACCAGTTGGACTTCTGATAAATTTCGGTTCTTACAAATTCGAGCGTCGTACCATCACGGCATAAATCTACACGTTTCTACACGTTCTACACGGTTAAGAAAGGTCCTTCTATGATCGACTTTGACATTGAATCATTTGTCCGCAAGTACATGACCAAGCGGGCGGAGTCGCTTTTGGCGGCTGACTTTGAGAAGTGCCGTGACGAGATGCACTGGCGAATCGACGGCAAGCGGATGCTTGTCATCGGCGGCGCTGGGACAATCGGTAGCAACTACATCAAGGCGGCGTTGCGCGGATTCAAGCCGGCGGCGATGTTCGTCGTCGACATTGATGAAAACTCACTGACGGAACTGACGCGTGAACTGAGGGCAGGCGACTACAATGTCCCTGAAGAGTATATTACCGAACCTATCGACCTTGGTAGCGACTTGTTTGACCGATTCTTCAAGGCAAAGGGGCCGTTCGATATTGTCGCGAACTTCGCGGCAAGGAAGCACGTGCGGGCGGAGCGTGACGTCTTCTCCATCGAGGCGATGTGCGAGACAAATGTGTTTATGGCGAAGAAGTTGTTGGATTTGCTGTTGGAGAATCCGCCTGAGGCGTTCTTCTGCGTCTCGACGGATAAGGCGGCGAATCCTGTAAACGTTATGGGCGCGACGAAAAAGTTGATGGAGGAGACTATCATGGCGTACTCCGATAGGCTTCCGATCAAGACGGCGCGGTTTGCCAATGTCGCGTTCTCCAACGGATCGCTTCCCATCGGCTGGCTAAACCGCATACAGAAGAAGCAGCCACTGAGTTGTCCGCTTGGGATTCGCAGGTTCTTCGTGAGCCCGACAGAGTCGGGTGAGCTGTGCCTGTTTGCAAGCGTCATGGCTGAGAGTGGCGATATCGTCTATCCAAAGCTTGATCCAGAGAAGGACATGATCCCGTTCGATGCTGTGGTGAAGGATATGCTGAATGACATGGGGTTCGGGTGCAAGGTTTGCTCCAGTTCCATTGAAGCTAAAGAATCCATGAGGGAAATCTCTGCGAACTCTGCGTCTCTGCGCCTCTGCGTTAAAAATGGCTACCCGTGCGAGTTCTTCGGCAGCGACACGAGTGGCGAGAAGACGTTTGAGGAGTTCTATACGGATACGGACATCAAAGACGAGACGACCTTCATCAATCTTGGCGCGGTCAAAAATTCCAAGAAGCGCCCCGTAGAGGAGGTAGAGGCGATCTTCGCAAACCTGCGCGCTGTGTTCAGGAAGCCCGGCGCAGAGAAGGCGGATGTCATAGAGGTTCTGAAAGAATACCTCCCCAACTTCCAGCACATCGAGAAGGGCAAGTCGCTTGATTCGAGGATGTAATAATATGCGTATCCTTATCTCTGGAGCCTATGGATTTGTAGGCACGAATCTCTGCCGCTACCTTGTCGGCAGGGGGCACGAGTGCGTTGCACTCGACATTCCAAAGGCGAAGTGCGACGATGTGCCGTATGCGGCGTTTCATACGTGGGACGAGCTCAGCAATATCGACTGGGCTGGCATGGATGCTGTCGTTCACCTTGCGGGCAAGGCGCATGACCTCAAGAACGTGAGCGATCCGCAGAGCTACTTCGACATCAATGTAGGCCTTACGGAGAAGATATTCAATGCCGCTAACGGCAAGGTGTCGCGCTTCATCTACTTCTCCAGCAGCAAGGCGGCGGATGCCGATACACCCTACGGACAGTCGAAGCTGGCGGCGGAGAAATTTCTGGCCGGGCGCGCCATCGTGCTGCGTCCGGCGATGATTCACGGTCCAGGGAACAAGGGCAATTTGAATCTTCTCTGGGGCATTGCGCGGCGCGGCTTCCCCTGGCCTTTGGCGGCGTTCGCGAACAGACGCTCGTTCACGAGCATCGGCAACATCTGCGCCGCTGTCGAGGCTCTGTGCGAACGCGGAAAAAATGGAGTCTACCCGATTGCCGATGACGAGATGCTTTCGACAAACCGCCTTATAGAGTTGATGGCGGAGGTCTGTGGGCGCAAGCCGCGACTCTGGCGACTGCCGAAGGGACTGATGCGGCTGGCCGCCAGAGTGGGCGACGTCCTCCATCTGCCGCTCAACACGGAGCGCCTCGGCAAACTGACCGAGGACAGCTTTGTGGACAATGCAGCGCTGAAGGCGCACCTTGGTTGGGCGGCGATGCCCGTCCGCGCCGAAGACGGTCTGCGCGAAACATTAAAGAGTTTTCTAAACCACGAAATACACTAAATACACGAAATACCTTATCTGAACATTTCTTTATCTTTCGTGTATTTCGTGTATTTAGTGGTTAAAACATAATCCTGTCAATCTTGTTAATCCTGTCAAAAGAAAGATCTCTCTATGTATAAACCCCTCAAACGTTTCTTTGATATCCTCCTCTCAGGTCTCGCAATCATCATGCTGTCGCCATTGCTGGTGCCTGTCATGATAATTCTCAAATGCACTGGCGAGCATGATATATTCTACGGGCAGGATCGTATCGGCTACAAGAACAAGCATTTCAAGATTCTGAAGTTCGCGACGATGTTGCGCAACAGCCCGAACATGGCTGGCGGACTTCATACGACGCATGGCGATCCGCGCGTGCTGCCGTTCGGTCGCTTCCTCCGCAAAACGAAGATCAACGAGCTGCCGCAGCTCTTCAACATCTTCCTGGGCGACATGTCGATTGTCGGCCCGCGTCCGCTGGTGGACAAGACCTTCGCACCCTACTCGGACGAAGTGAAGGCGAACATCTACAACGTGAAGCCGGGGCTGACCGGTATCGGCTCGGTCGTCTTCCGCGACGAGGAAACGTTATTGTCGGAGTGCGCGAAGAAGGGCATGGACATCGACGAGGCTTACGCCAAGATCGTCTCGCCGTACAAGGGCGCATTGGAAATGTGGTATCAGAAGCACATTGGGCTCTGGACTGATGCAATGCTAATCTTTCTTACCGCATGGGTAATTTTGTTCCCTAAAAGCAAACTTATGAATCGAGTATTCCCAAGTCTCCCTAAGCGCGATGGTATATATTAATCATCGGAGAAACGAAGTGAAGATAATATTGATAGTTGTCGGGATTATCGCCGTCCTTGCTGTTTGTTTTGAGATATGGAGCAAGGTTGTTTATCGCCGCTGGCGCAAGCGCTTCGGTGCATTGCCACCCGACGAGCAGCGCAAGGAACAGGATCGGCTGTACAAGGCGCAGCAGATGGAAACGTGAGTTCGAGTGATGAGTTGGTGGTTTGGGTTGGAGTTTGAGAGTGGTGTGATAGTCGCCTGATTACTCAATAGGGCCGTCCGAAAGGGCGGCTTATGCAGTATCAAGTGGCCCCGTTAGGTTTGACCGAGCGGGGCTTCGACTTTTTGCAGATTTTCTCAATTCACCATTGACTTACGGCAGGGGAATATAGTAAAATACCCACCGCGAGCATTAAAGTATGGCAACATGAAGGGGAAGAAAAAGGATGAAAGTAAGGCGAGAGCGATATCTATCGAGACTGATAGCAAGGAAACACGATGGTTTCGTGAAAATCGTCACTGGCATTCGACGGTGCGGCAAGTCGTTCCTGCTATTCAACTTGTTCCGTGAGCATCTGATTTCCGAAGGTGTCGATACCGGCCATATCATTGGCGTGGATTTGGAAAGCAAAGAGAACGTTCATCTGCGCAATCCAAACAAGCTCTTCGACTTCATCGTTTCCCTTCTGCCGGATGATGGCAAGTGGACTTATGTGTTTATAGATGAAGTTCAGATGTGTCGCAAAGTTCTCCAGTCGGGAGTAAAACTGCGGGATGTTGCGCCCGAAGACCGACAGGATGCATATATTACCTTCTACGACATCCTAAATTCCCTGCGCAAAAAGCCGAACGTCGATGTATATGTGACTGGCTCCAATTCAAAACTTCTGTCGAAGGATGTTGCAACCAATTTTAGAGACAGAGGCGTAGAAATTCGGTTGCATCCATTCTCCTTCGCGGAATATCTGCAGGCGACGGGATATGCCGACAAATCCGAGGCTCTTTCCGCATATATGATATGGGGCGGAATGCCGGTGGCGGTCATGGAGGCGGACGATGTCGCGAGGGCAGAGTATCTCAAGAGTCTCTTTTCCAAGGTTTACATTAAGGACATAATTGAACGCAACCATTTGCGGACTGATGCCATCTGCGAATCGGTGTTGGATGTGGTATCTTCGTCTGTAGGATCCCTTACCAACCCCAACAAACTTGCCAATACGATCAATTCGCGAGGCGTCTTGAAGACGTCCGAGCCTACCGTAAAGTCATATCTCGATTATTTTGTCGATTCATTCTTGTTTGCAAAAGCCGCACGCTATGAAGTCCGGGGACGAAAATATCTTCTGTACCCAAGCAAGTACTATGCCGAGGATGTAGGTCTTCGCAATGCAAGATTGAATTTTAGGGAGGTTGAGCCGACATACTTGATGGAGAACATAATCTACAATGAACTTGTCCTTCGTGGCTACAATGTAGATGTCGGTGTGGTTGATGTAAACCGCAGGGATGATGAGGGAAAAATGGTTTCCTGCCGGTACGAGATCGATTTCATCGTCAATGCGGGATTCAACAAGGTCTATATCCAATCTGCATACGATATGTCCCGCCCGGGCAAGGCGGAACAGGAAACCAAATCCTTGAAACTCACAGCGGACTTTTTCCAGAAGATAGTGGTGGAAAATGGATATGGTCAGTTGCGCCCCGATGAAGACGGCATCCTGCATGTAGGGGTGATTCCTTTTTTGCTGGACACGTCCATTCTTGACGGCATTATCAAGGAAGCGAAGTCAAGTCAAAGACGAATGATCGAAGCATGACATGCGCCGCTTAGCGCCTGTGACGATAGGAACGTGGCGTAGGAACGGGAGATAATTCTATTGCAATGCCACAGCGGGATGACTACATCGAGCAGATCCGTCGCCTTGAAGGGCTGATGGCATACGCGGAGGCGCACGGCGACTTGGAGGAGCTGGAGCGGATCAAGGAGCGTTTGCGCCGACTCATAGTGAAGATGTAGCGTAGAGTAGCGATAGCAGTATTATAAGGAGCCCCGTTCGGTTTGACCGAGCGGGGCTTCTTGCATTTTGGCGCGCAACGGGGCTGATGCTTTTAGGCTTTTCTTTATGATGTGGCGAGCGGCAGCGTCACTGTGAATGTCGTGCCGTTTCCGACTTTGGAATGGCAGTCGATTTTCCCCTTGTATCGCCTGACGACGATTTCGTACACCGTGGCGAGTCCAAGGCCGCTGCCGGGTTTGTCGGATGACGACGGCGCGCGGTAGAACCTTTCGTACATCCGCTTTTGGTCTGCGGCGGAGATGCCGCATCCTGTGTCAGACACGACGATTTTCGCCGTGTCTTTTTGTTTGAAAACAGACAGCGCAACGACTCCCGACTCGGTGTACTTCACGGCATTGTCCATGAGGTTGCCGATTATCTCAAAGACGAGGAATGGGTGCGCGCGCACTATGACGTCCGCTTCAGAAGGGGTGTAGCGCACCTCCGGCCGGTCGATGGTCGCCTTCATTTCCGAGGCGATGCGCCAGGCCGCCTCCGAGACGTTTACGTTCTCGGTGTTTGAATCGTCGTAACCGGCGAAGTTTTTCGCGAGGCGCATGTAGGCGGAGATTTTCTTCCTCTCCGCTGTGCAGATCGCCTCTATTTTCCGGGCGGCGCGGACCGGCGGCGTCTCGTTCGAGACGATTGCGCTGGCTTCACTGGCCATGTCCCCGAACGCGCGGGACTGGTTGTGCAGGACCTTTGTCGTCAGCCCCTCCAGTTCGTCCCCCAGACGCCCCATCCTGCGAAGCGCTCGGAACACTACGACGGCGAGTACCGCCGCGAGCGCGAGAGCTGCATAGAAGAACCTCGCCTCGTTCTCCATTACGGACAAGACGTATTCCTTTGGCGTCGTCTGTGTACTGGCGTCGCGCAGGCGCTTGATCTTTGCAGTGTCCGTCCATCTGGTGTAGAGGAAACCGGCGGTCAGGAGAAGGAAGGCAAGCGGCAAAAGGCTTTTCAGGAAGAGGCGGACGAGCCTCTTGCCGAAACTTGTCTCAGTATTCGCGAAGAACATATCCCATACCTCTGTTCGTGTCGATGATCTCTCGGGGCGCGCCAAGCGCCTCGAACTTGTTTCGCAGGGTCTTGATCTTGTTCGCCAGACGCATGGAGAAGCGCTCGACGTCGCCCCATGCGGAGCGTTCCAGCGCGTTGGCCTCGACGATGCGCCCCTGTGCCTGGACAAGCTGCAGGAGGATGTTGAACTCGTGGTCCGAGAGATCCAGCCTCTCGCCCCGGTATTCGGCGGCGCGCGTGTCGATGGTCATGCGGACATGCCCCCAGGAGAAGGTCTTTTCCATCGACGCAAGGCTTCCGTGCCAAAGCGCCTTCTTTATCCGTGCCTGGAATGTCCGCTCGCTGAACGGCTTCGCGATGAAGTCGTCGGCACCAGCGTTCAGCGTTTCGGACTCCCCGGCGTCGCCCTGAAAGGAGCTCACGGCGACAATCGGCAGGAACGGCTTCTGACGCCGGATGCTCTTCAGTATGGCGCGGCCGTCCATGCGGGGAAGGCACACGTCGAGCACGACGAGCGCAAAGTCCTCGTTCCGCATTCGCGAAAGCGCCTCGCGCCCGTCGCTCGTCCTGACGACCTCGAACCGGCATCCTTCGACCTTCATCGATTCGATGTGCGATCTGATTGCATCGAAGTCGGGTGTCGTGTCTTCTGCTACAAGTACTCTCAAGGTTCTCATGAGAACATTATATCATTTATCCGGCCCGGCGGGTTAGGCAAAATCGCGAAGTTGTCAGCAATGACAACTTCGGGGCCTCCTTTTTCGCGTTTGACAAGTTCGTGACAAGTTGCAGAATCCCCTTAATTGCTATACTATCGACGACCCGGCAGGGAGGGTGAAAGGATTGACGCAATGAAGAAACTTACTGTCACGGCGATGACCGCAGTGCTTTCGCTCGGTGCATACGCGGTCAAGGTGTGCGACTGGCCGCAGCTTCCGGAGGGGACGCTCCCGGACACTGAGGTCGCCACCAACATCCCGCTGCGGGTAAACGCAGAGCGGCTTGATGTGTTCAGCCTGAGGATTCAGGTCTCTGACGCAACTGCGAGCGAGGTGCTGGTCGCTGTCGGCTGCGACGCCGACGAGAACGGCGATCTGTCCGAGAACGAGACGGCGTTCGTGTTCGGCGACGACTGCGGCGAGCGGTACCTCGTGGATTACCAAGAGGGGATTGTCGCCGATGTAACGGTGGACATGGTGAGCATAGGACACCGACACTTCAATCCGGTCTGGGACCTTGCGAAGGTTGTCAAACGTGGACCGGGGTCTGTTGGGGAGACGGTCTCCGAGATCATTGAGAACAAGACCTTCTCTATAAGGCTCAGATAGGCAGTAGATGGGTGAAACGATTTCGATGGAGATTAACTGGAATTTAGTCGCGCTTGCTGCGGGCCTGCTGTTCTACGGCATGCTCGCCGCAATGACAATGAGAAGGTCGCTCAAGGCGGCGTGGGGGCAGCTTAGGGCTCTGCCGCGTTTTGTGCAGACTCTGCTTGTTGCTATGGCGGTTGTTGCCACGGTCGAGGCACAGAAGCCGGGCAATGGTGGCGGCAGGTCGAGCATATTTCGGCTATCAAATCTACGCTTGGCAGGGGTGGGAGAGCCGGAGCCGACGGTGACGGCGGAAGAGATAGCGCAAGGATATCGGCTTGTATCGGTTACAAACGAAGCGGGGCATTCTTTTGCCATGCCGACGAACGCCGTGTACATCGGAAAGCTTCACCTGCATGGTGCTCGGTCTGATTTCGGAAGGCACGTCGTTGATCTTGATTCCGTCGGAGGAGAGGCGACAGGCTGGGCGTTTCCCTATGGGCCGAGCAACGCGACGACCTCGGCATTCTGGTGGTTCATGGACGGGAGACTGCAGGACGCGCTGCGTGGTTCCGAGTTCATGGCTTCGGCTGAACTGGGGGACACGCTTGCAATGCAAGGAGAAAGCCGCCTGTGGGCGCACGCGAGCGAAGGTACGCGAACTGTCACGTGGGAGCGGTTCTTTGCGGGCGGCGACACGAACGAGGCCGTCAACGCGCAGATTACCCTGAACGCGAACGGCGACTTTACAGTGAGAAGCAACGACTTTCTGAGGGTGTTCCGGCGCATCAACCCGAACGACTGGGACGGAGACGGTCTCGACAATCTGATCGACGAATGGCCGACGGCATCCGACGGCGACTGCTTCGGAACCGGACTAGACTGGCTCAACGCGAATTGCCGGGGCGTGCTGTCGGCGGTGCCTGATGCGGACGACGGATACGAAATAGTGTGGAACGCGGATGCCAACGAAAACGCCTACTTCTGGCTTGCGTTTGCGCCGACACATGACGGGACGAGGGTGACGATCGCCTGTGACGGGCCGAGTAACCTCGGCGACATGGTCGTGTTGGCCAACGAGGGGCAGGCGTGCGAAGTGCCGATGCTGATGGGGGCGAGATACCACGTGACCGCAAGCTGGCCGGTGGATGGCATAGCGGCAAGCGACTCAGAGGCGGAGATAGTGGATAGGTCGAACACAGTTCGACCATCAAATTTGCCGACGCCAGGACTGCGTTTGCTGGGGGCTGGTGGCGGAATTGGGCCGAGCGACGATTTTGAGGTCGAGAGGCCGGTCGACATCGATCTTGAGGGAGGCGAGAGCGGCGGACGCATTACGAGCAGCCCAGATATAGGCGTGGTGATCGGCGCGGTGACCGGCAACTGCTGCTCTGTTGAATGCAATGCGAGCAATTATGTGTGGAACTGCTGCGACACCTGCCACTGCTCTGGCTATTCGCAGTGGTGGCAGGTGACGGCACTCTGGGAGGGATACTCAAGGCTGTTCAACTGGGAGTCGCAGTGCGGCTGCCAGCGCGTGAACGAGACGAACACTTCGGCGTGGGTCTCCATCTCCGCGCCGCGAGTGATCATGCGCGGCGGCAACAGCCACATCGTCTCGGGTGTGTACGATCCGCCCGGCTCGTCGAACGCTGAGGCGTCGATGTCGCTTGAATGCACGGCAGGGGCGGACAAGATAACTGTTCTCTCGCAGGGGAGCGGCTGGATGGAGGTAAAGGGCGCGGTTCTGAGCGATTCGATTGACGACGTGGAGTTTCGGCTTGTGAGCGAGATCGCCGGACAGTCGTACACTAACATGGCGCACCTCACTGTCGCCTGCGTGACGAATCTTGACATGACATGCGCATACGCAGGGACAAGTCCCAACCCGCCTACGTTCAACGGCGAGACGGCATGTCCTTTTTCAATCACGAACAGTCTCGCCTCGGACAGACATCTCGTCGTTCCGTTCTGCAATGTCGCGGCGCTGGGCGACAGTGGGTTCTCCGTCACGAACTTCACCGTGGACATGAACCTTGTCCTCGCGCCGACGGGGGTGAACGGATCGTCGCTTCCCTGCGACTGGGAGGTCATCGAGGCGAAGCCGCAGATGAGCGGTGCGTTCTCGCACGGGGGCGGGCTTGCGGCGCAATTCGTGAATCCCACGCAGGGAGGGGTATACCGCTTCAGGGGCCGCTGCGACGGCTCCCCTTGGACGGAGGGCAACGTGGTGCTTCCGCTCTCAGGAGCGAGCATCGACGGCGTGTTCGCCTCCGGCATGGTGGACGTGGACGCGACGATAGCGCACCTGCTTTCGCACTACACGTACCTTGAGCGGCAGACCATTTCATTTGGCGAGGAATGGTTCAACGACAACGGCGTCGGCGACTACCTCGGGCGAGTGGACTCCGCCTTGGCACCGACGGTGTGGCACTACAACCAGGTCAACGACCTTTCGGGCATGGGTGCCGTGGCGACATTCCGCGGAGTGCCCATGCGCGTCGCGAAGCTCTCGAATTTTCTCGTTGCATACGAAACGGAGAGGATCAATGTGTTTGCGCTCTCCCGGTGGCTTGCCCGCTACAGGTACGGCACATGGGACGACGATGCCGGATCGGCGAGCTGGGATGCAGGGACTGCCGTCGCGGATGGAGCCGACCTCGACGAGACGATGCAGGCAATGGCCACGAACGTCTGGGCAGGCGCGGACGTGAAGGAAAGGCGGCTGTGGCCGAACGCCAGGCCGACCGACAACCACACGACATTCATGCCCGACATCGACTTCAACTTCAACTTCATCTCGCCCGGATTCACGACGCAGCGCGTCGGGGACGGGCATTGACAATGGATACTCGAAAAGAAAGGAACAAGGAAATGACTGGAAAAACGACAATGCTGGCGGCGCTCTTCACGATGGCCGGAGCGGTGGCCGCGGCTGCCCCTTCGCAGGACAGCTACCACGCCGTTACGAACGACTGGTACAACGGGAACTTCTCGAACGTGCTCGAACTCTCATCGGCAAGGCTCGCCGCGAACACGAACGACCTTGTGGGGGCTTATCTCAAGCTGAGCTGGGACATCTGCTTCGCCGACATCCCGACGCTGTCCAATTCCGTGACGCGGACCATAGCCCTCTCCGACGCCGTGACGAACGCCGCGTTCAGCAACGACTTCCAGAGGCTGCGTCCGGTCATGGTGGCGTTCCGCGACCAGGTGCTGCCCAACGTGACGGAGGAGATGCGGCGTGCAGAACTGCCGAAGGCGAGCCTTCCCCACAAGCCGATCCCCGAAAAAAGGTGGCTCAAGCTCCTTTGGGACAACGGGATGTGGACGCCGGTGAATCAGCAATGAGGGAACGACATGAAGAATACAATCGCGGCAATTGCATTCTCGCTCTCGGCGTTCGCGCATGCGGCCCCGTCGGCGGACAACTATCACGCTGTTACGAACGACTGGTATCAGGGCAACTGGACGAACGTCTACGAGCTGGCGCAGCAGCGTCTGGCGGCGAACACGAACGACCTCGTCGCCTCGCACCTCATGGTTTCGTACGACATATTGTTTTCGGACTACCAGGCTATGTCAAACTCGATACAGCGCCTTGTCTGCGCATTGGACTCCGTAAGCGAGCCGTCGCTCACGAATCTGTGCTCCAACCTTCGGTCCGGGTGGGTGTACTACCTCGACGAATTTCTGCCGCAACAGACCGACGCCGTCCTTCAGGAGCAAAGGGCGAAGTCCCAGATCTCGCACAAGCCCTTGGACTGCGACTTCATCCTTGAACAGATCTCGGAAACCGGCCTCTGGACGCCGCTCCAGAAATAGCCGTGTAGAACATGTAGAACGTGTAGATTGAGGAAAGGTCATGGAATTTTTCTCTAAGAAGGAGTGATGAAATGATAAAAAGAATCATTAAACTAGAAAACGTTGGTCGATTCGAGAAGCTTAGGTCATCAAGCGGTAATGATGGTGAGTTTAGCAAGGTGAATGTCATATATGCTCTAAATGCTTGCGGAAAGACAACACTGTGCGACGTTCTCAGATCGTTGGATACACAAAATTCATCGTATGTTATTGGACGTAAGAGGATTGGCGGAGAGGCGGAACCGCTTATTGACTTGCTTTCCGATAATAATCAGCATCTGGTATTTAATAATGGACAATGGAATTGTCCACTTGATGGATCGCACATTCTTGTTTTTGACCAACGATTTGTCAAGGATAATGTGATTGTCGGTGGCCAAATTGGTGTTGAGCAGAAGCGAAATGTGTATAGTCTGGCATTAGGGCCAAAAGCAATTGAACTTAATAGGGCTGTTCAAAAAGCAGGAGATGAACTTACTAGAGCAACAGAGGCTGTTTCGCGATGTGCATCTGTGCTTTCAGCTCTGATCCCGGCGGGTCAGCAGATAGATACCTTCAGAACACTTGAGAAAGTTGATGATGTTGATGTTAAGATATTGGGACTCAAGGCGCGTATTACTGCTGATAAAAATAAAAAGTCCAAGGCCGATCAGATTCGTAAACATGGGTTGATGCAAAAGATAGCAATGCCGTCAATTGCAAAAAGTGATTTGGAAAGTGTTTTGTCGACAACGCTTGATGACGCGGCGTTGACTGCGGAAGGAAAAATCAAAGAACACCTTGCTCTATGTTCAGATCCTAAAAAGTTGTCTGTTGACTGGATAAAACAAGGATATGAGGCTCAAACTGGGACACTATGCCCATACTGTGGGCAGGTTATGTCTCATGTTGATTTATTTACAACATATAAAGTATTCTTTTCTGGGGCGTTGAAACAACAAGAAAATCGTCGAAGTGGTGTTAGATCTGCTTTTCAAAGTTGTATGGGGGATAAGGCACAAATAGAATTAGTTAATGTTGCAAAACAAAATTCTGGAGACGTTTCATGGTGGAAAGATGCCTGTGGCTTGTCGATTGCATTGCCATCGTTTGATGTTGAAGCCATTAAAGGGATCTATTCACGGGTTCTTCGTGTGGCATTGGCGGCGATAGCGCGGAAGCAAAGTAATCTGACCATTGCAGTTCCCCTGCTTGAAAGCGAGATTGTTGCATTAGATTCACTTGGCAGTATGCAATCGTGTATTACAGCATATAACGATGCTATTGATGTAGCCAATGCGCAAATAAAGGAGTTCCAACGGTCAATTGCTACCATCAACATTGACGATTCTACTAAAGAGTTAAGTCTGTTAGAACTACAGAAGAAACGTTATGAGAAAAGTGTTGTTAGCGCTTATCAGGAATATGATAGTGCGCTATTAGCCAAGCAAGCCGCTCAAGATGCGAAGACGCAAGCTAATGATGCTCTAAAAGAAGAGTCTAAGTCGATATTTGATTCATTTGGAGATAAGATTAATGAAATTCTTGGCGTATTTGGAGTCAATTTTACTGTTGGAAACGATGGTGTCAATTTGAGAGGAGGTGTGGCGTCGGGGCAATTGTCTATAAAAATCTCAGCTAATGGACAGTCAGCACAAGTTGACTGTTCATCTGGGGCGGCTGATGACCCATCGCGGCTGTCTCTTTCAAATAGTTTAAGTGGTGGAGACTGTAGCGCCTTGGCCTTGGCGTTCTTTTTGGCCAAGTTGGAAACGGATTCTAATCTTGCTTCCGCAATTGTAGTTATTGATGATCCATATCACGATCAAGACCGTAGTAGACAATCGCAGACAATTAGTCTGCTAAAGCGGAAAGCAAACGCGTGTTCCCAATTCTTCCTGCTCTCACATAATATTGAATTTGTTCAGATGTTTATGTCCGACAAGGGTATTGCACGTAATGAGATTCGGGCATTTGAGATTCCTCAAATGGGTTCTGCAATAGAGTTGAAGCATGGCGAACTTCCGCAGTTGCCATCAAAATCGTATGAAACGGATTATATGGAACTAGCAGGTTATGCGGACAATCCAGATCTTTATCATGATAAACTAAAAGAAGTCGTTGGACGGATTAGGCCGCTATTGGAAACATATCTTCACTATAAGTATCCATTGAATTTTGGAGAGAAAGTCTGGCTTGGTGATATGATAAGCTGTATCAAAAACGCCCAAATACATGATGTAATGGCGCCTTGTAAATGTCTTGTAACAGACTTGGAAGATGTTAACGCATATACTCAGCGTTTCCATCATCGGGTTACAGGCGTTTCTGCAGATGTTCCAGATCCAATAGAATTGAAAACTTATGTGAACCTTGCTCTTAAAATTGTCCACCACGCATAACTTGTATGACCTACCGAATCTTCATGTCAGGCGTGTGGCGCGAGTTTGAGAAAGAGCGCAAGGTTGCATTGATATTGTCGGCGCAAATAGGATACTATTGCCATTGCAAGCATAAAAGACCAATTCTTGTCTTGTCAAATTTCCTGCGATTTTGTAGAAACTTGTAGGAATTCTTTTCTAACTTTCCCGCTGACTGCGAGTGCGGTCACAACATAAGAATAATCCAAGAAATGGAGGTGCCAAATGGAAAATCAAAATGATGAGGTTGCTAACGAGATAATCAAGATTTTCTCGCAGAAATTTGTTCCTGCGGGGACTGTATTGATCAATCGAAATGGAACGGCAAAGAAAAGCAGGGAATGCCCAAATTGCGGTCCATGGATAAGGCATTGGGAGACTTTAAGCGATAAGAATGCCCCTGGGGCTGGGGATTGTGCGGTTGCTGGTTGCACTGGAAAGACAAAAAATGGAAAGCTTGCTGAGATAGAAGGATGTCATGTGATGATAAAGGGTTCAGATGATAAGCGGGTGTTTATAGCGCCATTATGCGAGTGCTGTAACAACCGGGCGGATGGCGCAGAACTTGTGCTTGCGCGTTGCATGACTCTTGTTCATGCGAATGTGGAAGAGACATGTGAGAAATTGAAGCCGGAAGACAAGTCGTGATTCCACAGATTGGCGGGGCTAACGACGAAAGTGGATTTATCCACAGATGAAAGGGGTTATCTTCTACAGAAGGACGTTTCCTTCCGTAGAAGATAACTATGTGATTTCAATGGGTGACACGGAAGAACTGCGCGTGGTGGGTTGGGCAGGGGACATAGGGAGAAGATTGATGGGTGGATTTGGGGAATGAAGTGATAGTGGATTGGTTATATATTGGCTACTGCACTGTAATGGCGATGTTCGCTGTTGCGGCTGCATACGCCGCTGTTGTTGGTCTGCGGGCACTTCGCCGGTTGCCGCGCTCGCTTTTGCTGGGGTTTGCCGCAGCGGCAGTTGTCGCAACTCTTACCGCGCAGAAGACGAACAATGTGCCGCCGAATATGAATCAGCCGCAGATGCAACCTAGTGGAAGTTTTTTGACAGGATTGACAGGATTGGTGGGGATTGGTAATCTTATAAGCCTTGTGAATCCTGTCCAGACAACTATTGATGACATTATGCGCGGGTGGCGAGTGGAGAGCGTTACGACTAATGCGGCGGTTTCGTATGCGATGCCTACGAACGCAGCGCTTGTCGGGAACTGGCACATCCACGGCGCGGCATCGTCGTTCGGGAACAATGTGGTTGATTTCGGCGTTTTGCGGACGAGCGGGACGCTCGTCCCTACCAATTGGTCGTTCCCGCTCGGCACAAACGACGAGGCGTTTTCGTCGTTTTGGTATTTCATCGATGGTCGCATACGCCCGGCTCCGCACGATGCCGCGCACGAAATCTGCGCCGTTGGCGTTCCAATGTCTGCCGTTCCAGAACAAAGCCGACTGTGGCGGCTTGATGGCGAAGACGGGGTCCGCATCCTCACATGGGAAAGCTTCTTCCTCGGCGGCGACACGAACTGCCCCGTCAACGCGCAGATCATCCTTTCCCCCAATGGCGATTTCCTGACACGCTCCAACGATGTCGAGACTGTCTGCCGCCGCATCAACCCCGACGATTGGGATGATGATGGAATCCATAACGAGCGAGACGCGAACCCGGCAAGCTACGACGGAGATTTCTTTGACGCGGCAAACGGCTTGCCACCAAACGCGAATCCCGATGCCTACTACTGGCTTGATCTTTCGGTAACTGGGCTTCTCGGCGTTGCGGCGATCCGCGTCACTTGCGATGGAGCGAGCGACCTTGGCGACCATGTGATCATTGCGCGGACAAACCAAGTCTGTCACATCCCGCTTCTCGCTGGCGCGACATACGCAGTCGATAGCAACTTGCCGATTGACTACTCTGCCGTGTCGAGCGAATACGCGGAGATCGTGACAAACGACGCGAACCGATTAACCGTTTCTTTGCCGTTGGAGTTGCCGTTTGAGCGGGTTCAGATGCGCGGCGGTTCCGACAGCTATGTTGCACACACTTCGCCAATAGATGTCGGCCCGAGAATCCTTAACATCGCAGGCGGTTGCTGCTCGTGCGTGACGAACGAGATTGGTTTCTCGTGGGGTTGCTCCCTGCAATGTCTCTGCGGCGGTTCGGAACATTCGCTTTCGGGTGCCGCAAAATGGGAAGGGTATTCGTATCCGTTCTCCTGGCGGGGGAGATGTCGTTGCTATTATGAAGACCAGGCGAGCATTGACGAGATTGAAAGTCGCGGCGTCAGTCTTGAGATACTGGACGCTTCTGGCAACGCCATTGAATGGAAATACCCTGTGATAGTCGGAGAGTCTGTCATTGTGAAGGCGACTGTCGGCGGTTCTGAGATGACAGTCTCCGCCTTTGTAGGGCTCTTTGGCGGGAGAATCCGGCTCAAATCGTATTATGTCGATTTTGACGGAGCGCACGATATAGCTGGTGCGGCGATTCCCATAAGCGCGACAACTACGACTTCGCAAGGGCAGAACGTCTTTCGCGTGTCGGTTGCTGCCGCCTGGCTCCAGTCGAATGGCATTATTCGCAATGCCGATGATGAAATTGTCGCCAAGACCTCGGTTGACATGGCAAATGGGCCCGACGCGGGAAGTGACAGGATAGACAGCGACTGCTTTGATGAGAATACGACGGGTCGACTTTATGGACGGGCGCGCGGAAGATGGGGCGGCAATGCCGACGCGCAGATACCCGAGGGCGAGTTTAACCTCAAGACCGTTCAGGCGGCAGGGACGGGCTGCCTTATGGCATCGTGCGGAGCGTCTTGTTCTACGAAGAAGCAGTGCCAGCAGCAGGCCGATGTGTTCTACTATTCGGGGCATGGCGAGCATGACACCGGAAGGCTTTACGGCGTTGCGGTGCCGGCGGACGTGACAAACCATTGGAGGGATGTTGAGACGGTCATTTTTGCCGGATGTTCGGTGTTGGACATCGGCGACAAGGGAAATCATTATTCAAATCCGGCAAGTCATTCAGCGAGCCCAGGATTAAAATGGGCAACATTATCAGGCGCAAGTGCGCTTCTCGGATATTGCTGGAAGGCGCCGCTTGACAACCAAGGCGGTGTGCAAATCATCAATAGCTGGTGCGCGAATAGGAGTTCACTTGGTGACGTGGCGGCATGGATGCGGGCAAACGATAATATGAATGGTCGCAATGCCTGTGCAATACGGCTTCTGCAAGGTGGAAAGATCGAGTATAGATATTTCAGGAGAGACGGTCGAGGATGGAATCTACGCAGTAAATATCTGGAGATCGTGGAGGAAATAAATCTATGAAAGTTAAATTCCTATCAGTATTGGCTGTTTGTTGCGCAGTGTTCGCGCTGCCTGCAGAGGTCAATTATCACGAACAGATGACTAGCATTCTTCATGACTTTTCATCTACAAATTATCTGGAGAGGATGGGCTCCATGAATCAAATCAATGCGCTCATTGTGGCAACAACCAATGGCGACGAACTGGTTGAGTGTAGATTGCTTAAGTCTGCAGTGCTTCTTGAGCGTGCGGAAACGGAACACGACACTTTGGCTCGTGTGGAAGCGACAAATCTGCTGTGGGCTATAGAGCGCGAATATGCAAACAGGCCAAAAGACTGGCGGTTCTTTGGGGCTCGCCTTGTTCTGATGCAGTCATTGGCTTTGGGTGAAGAGTATGCGAAGATTTATTCCATTGCCACGAATACGATTCCGATTGCACCGACATCTGGTCTTGAAAGATCCACAAATGTATGGTCGGCATTGTTCGGCCCGGAAATTCCTGACGTCATTTCATTGAGGGATGCGTTTAGATTCAATGCTGCAGACGCATTACTTTCTGTTGACAAGGCCGCGGATGTTAATGCGCTGACAAACGGACTTCCATCGGAGATGACAATTAGGCTTGTTGGAATTCATGAAGATTAGCAAGTGCCGAGGGGGGCGCGTGTGAGGTAGTCTGGGGAGAGGTGATAGCCGGTGCCGCGGATGGTTTTGACGCCTCAGTTTTCGGTGCTCCAACTCATCAGGAAATGGTAAAATATCTGCCGTGACAGTTTGAGTTGAGCAGATATGTACTACATAAATTAATAGGTTGTGTGGTGAGCCCCGTCGGGCTTGCGATTATTGGCGGCGCGGGGGCGTTGATTTGCGCTCGGCTGAAGCGGCAGCGCGTGGCGAAGTGGCTCGGCTGGCTGACTGTCGCATGGCTGTGGCAATGGATGACGCCGATTATGACTTGGATTGTCGGCGTGCCGTTGGAGAAGGAGTTTCTGGTGGATGGCAGGGTGCCGATGGTGGAGTCGTTCCCCGAAGCGGACGTAATAGTGCTGCTGGGTGGTTCGATGGGCATCGAGACGAACACGAGTTCATATGCAGAGATGGCGACAAGCGCCGATCGCGTCTGGCAGGCGGCAAGATTGTTCAAGGCGGGGAAGGCGAGTAAGATTATTGCGACTGGCGACTATGCGAAGGATACAACGTTGCCGCTGCTGAAGACCTTTCTTTGGCGAAGCTATCGATTCGCTTAAAGCGCAGGGGCTTGGAGATCATTGTGCAGGACGGAGGAGTTGGGAGTGGAGGAGTTGGGAGTGGTGGATTTGCGAGGTGTGGAATGGATTCGGGAGCCAGATGCCGGACAGAGCGATGCGCTGAACAAGGGGTTTGAGAAGGCGAAGGGCGAGTGGCTGTTCTGGCTGAATGCCGATGATGTTCTGCTGCCTGGTGCGCTGAAGAAAGTTTTGGACCGGATTAACAGGATTGACAGGATTAATTGGGTAGTAGGAGATACTGTTTATATCGACGAACAAGGGATTGTGAAGGATGTCAGGACGGATGCGAAGTGGCGTAGTTGGTTCGGAAGAATCTGAGTGTCTGGACGGGAGGGCCGAGTGCGTTTTTCAGCCGTGAGCTTTGGGAGAAGCGCGGCGGATTTGACGCTGAGCTTAAGTATGTGATGGACATTGATCTTTGGACGCGCTGGGCGAAGGCGGGCGAGAGGTTTGTCGGGCTAGGCGGTTATGTATGGGGGTTTCGCGTACATGATGAATCAAAGACGATGGGAGGGAAAAATCGCGATGAACATAGGGCGGAGAGAGCGCACTTGATGTGCAAGCTCGGCATTAGACATGAACACTTTTGGCGCAATCTTACCAGAATAGCTTCGGTATTGGATGGGAGTTGGGTGAAGCGTAAATTTGATTCGATGAGATTGAGCGGTCGAAAGTACAATATGGCAGCAGAATGAAAGTTGTCCACTTTTGCGCAGGATTACAGTCCTGGAACGGGATGGCAAATACTGCGCGGCAGTTTGTCAATGAAGAGCTTGCACGGGGTGATGATTCGAGCTTGACGAATATCCACGCCCAGATCGTTGCTGGCGTCGATGTTGTAATGATACATGGCGCGTGGCTGCCGGTGTTGTGGCGGGTGGCGAAGAAGGCGAAAGCGGTTGGCGCAAAGCTGTACATTCGTCCGGCTGGTAGCTATGACCCTGTGCGTAGAGCATATCACGGGTGGAAGAAGAAACTTGTATCATTCTTTGAACATCGTATGCTACGAAGGGCTGATGTGCTGCTTGCTACATGCGAAGCAGAAGCAAAATGGATAAGAGAATACGAACCAGGGGCACGGAAAATTGAACTCACAAATCTAAAGCGCTTTTTCTGCCTGCCGCAAAATGATAAAACAAGTCAGACCCATTTTATCATTTCCAATCCAGTACATTTCCAATCCAGTACATTTGCTGTATCTTGGGCGCAAGCATCCCTTAAAAGGCATTGAATATCTTGAACAGGCCGTAGCTGGTCTACCTAATGTCGAGTTGCGGATTGTCTCTGACGCACAGGGCGAGGAACTTGAACGCGTGTGGCAATGGTGCGAAGTCCTTGTGCTACCAACGCTTTCTGAGAACTTCGGACGTGTCGTCGCCGAAGCCCTCGAGCGCGGGAAGAGAGTCATTACCACAGACGGTGCTCCGGCGTGGGAAGATGGAAATTCATACGGTGGGCGGTTGGTTTGCCTGAAGGGGTACCGAGACGGAACTGATGCGGAGAGAGTGGAGTTGCTGAAAAAGGCGATAGAGAGGATTTGCAAATGAAGATTTCACTTATAACCGCTTGCTACAACAGCGCGGAGACGATTGGGACGGCGATTGAGAGCGTCCTTTCGCAGAAGGGCGTAGATGTCGAGTACATCGTCGTTGACGGCGGCTCGTCCGATGGCACGGTCGATGTAATAAAGGAGTATGCGGCAAAGATTGAGCCTGCTACGTGTTCGGCACATTTAAAAGACTCTGCGCCTCTGCGGCTCTGCGTTCAAAACAAGCGGTGTACCTTCCGCTGGATCAGCGAGCCGGACAGGGGCATGTACGACGCCATCAACAAGGGCATCAAGATGGCGACGGGCGATGTCGTTGGAATCTTGAACGCCGACGATGTGCTGGCAAGCGACGAGACGCTGGCGCATGTCGCCTCCGCATTTGAGTCACCGGAAGTCGGAAGTCCGAAGTCTGAAGTCGATGGCCGTCCGAAAGGGCGGCCTTTTGTGTTTCTCGGCCCCGGCCGCCCGCGTCCGCGCGGCGGGGGCGGCGGGAATTATGATATACTATGCGCCCATGATGAAGGACAACTGGAGTGGATTTGACAGGTTCTGCCTCTTCGTGGCGACGGGATTCGGCGTCGGCCTCGCGGTGCCGTTCGCGCCCGGCACGTTCGGTAGCGCCGCCGGCGTCGCGCTCGCCTACGCGACGACGCGCCTGCCGCTGTGGGCGCAGCTGCCCGCGTGCCTCGGCCTGACGCTGCTCGCGATCCCGTTCTGCGACGTCGCCGAACGGCTGCTCGGCATCAAGGACGACGGCCGCATCACCGCCGACGAATGGATGCTCTACCCGCTCGCCGTCATCGGCCTGCCGCTCGCATCGCTGCCGTGGTGGGCGATGGCCGTCTTCTTCGTCGTCGTGCGCGCCGTGGACATCCTCAAGCCGTGGCCGTGCCGGTCGCTCCAGTCGATCCCCGGCGGCCGCGGCATCGTGATCGACGATTTCGTCGCCAACCTCTACTCGCTGGCGATCAACTGGGCCCTCTATCTCCTCTTCTTCGCATGATCGATCCCATTCTCCGCGTCACCGATCCGTGCCGCCCGCTCGACATCGACCTGTCGCGCCCGCTGGAAATCGAAGTCGGCTGCGGTTCGGGCGGCTTCCTGACGCGCCGCGCCCAGGCGAATCCCGACTGCGACTTTCTCGGCATCGAACGGATGCTCGGGCGCGTGCGCTCCTTCGCGGGCAAGTGCGTGCGCGGCCGCATTCCGAACGCCAGGGTCCTGCGCCTGGAGGCGCTCTACACCTTCCACTACCTCCTGCCGGCGCACCACGCGCGGACGGTCTACGCGCTCTTCCAGGATCCGTGGCCGAAGAAGAAGCACCATTCGCACCGCCTCTTCGGCCCCCTCTTCCTGAACGCGCTCTGGAAGCGCCTCGCGATCGGCGGGCGCATCGAGTTCGTGACCGACCACCGCGAATATTTCGAGGTCGTCGAGGCGTGCTTCGCCGCGGACGCGCGTTTCGCGCGCGTCGAGCCGATGCCGCGCCCGCCGGAGGTCTGGACCGAGTTCGAGGCCGGCTTCCGCGCCGAGGGTCTGCCGATCTATTCGGCGGCGTGGCGCTCGCTGCCCGCCGACGATGCGCCGCTCGAACCGCTGAAGATTCCGCCCGAAGCCGAACCGCGCGAAGGGATCGTGAGAAGAATGAAAGATGCAGAGGCATGAAACCGGAGATCATTGAGAGAATGCAGACGGAGGTGGGCGCGAACGCCCGCCAAATCGCCGCCGTCGAAAAACTGCTGGGCGAGGGCAGCACCGTGCCGTTCATCGCGCGCTACCGCAAGGAGATGCACGGCAACCTCGACGAGGTCGCGATCGGCAGGATCCAGGAGCGCCTCGCCTACTACACCGAGCTCGAAACGCGCAAGGAGACGATCCTGAAGACGATTGACGCGCAGGGCAAGCTGACGGACGAGCTCGCCGCGCAGATCGCGTCCTGCTACCAGAAGTCCGCGCTCGAGGACCTCTACCAGCCCTACAAGCCCAAGCGCCGCACGCGCGCGCAGGTCGCGAAGGAGAAGGGCTTCGAGCCGCTCGCCGACGCGATCTGGACCGACGGCGACGCGGCCGCCGCCGGCCGGAGCGACGAGGAGCTCCAGTACGCACGCGACATCCTCGCCGAGCGCATCGCGGACCAGGCGAACGTGCGCGGGTACGTGCGCCAGCTCTTCGCGACGAAGGCGCTCGTCAAGAGCGAGGTCGCCTCGCCGAAGCCGACGGAGCCGACCAAGTTCGAGCAGTACTACGACTTCGCCGAGTCCATCGCGACGATCCCCTCCCACCGCTACCTCGCCATCAAACGCGGCCAGAACGAAAACGTCCTCTGGGTGAAGCTGGAGCTCGACAAGGAGCTCGCGCTCGACGGCATCATGAGCCTTCTGGACAACGACAGCGAGCAGGTGCGGCTCGCGGCGCAGGACGCCTACAAGCGCCTCCTCGCGCCGTCGTGCGAAATCGACGTGACGGTCGACAAGAAGATGGCGGCCGACCGCGCGGCGGTGGAGGTGTTCGCGGAGAACCTGCGCCACCTGCTCCTCGCCGCGCCGCTCGGCGAAAAGGCGGTCCTCGCCATCGACCCCGGCATCCGCACGGGCTGCAAGGTGGCGATGATGGACGCGACGGGCAAGTATCTCGGCAAGACGGTGATCTTCCCGCAGCAGAAGCCCGACGAGGCCGCGCGCGCGCTCGCGCTCATCGTCAACAAGTTCCGCCCCGAGGCGATCGCGGTCGGCAACGGCACCGCGGGCCGCGAGACGGAAGCGTTCTGCCGCGCGACCCTGAAGAAGCTCGCCGCGCAGCATCCCGAAATCCCGACGCCGATCGTCGTCAGCGTCTCGGAGGCGGGCGCGTCGGTCTATTCCGCGTCGGAGATCGCGCGCAGGGAATTCCCCGACCTCGACCTCACGGTGCGCGGCGCGATCTCGATCGGCCGCCGTCTCCAGGATCCGCTCGCGGAGCTCGTCAAGGTCGATCCCAAGGCGATCGGCGTGGGACAGTACCAGCACGACGTGAACCAGGCGCTGCTCGGCGCGAAGCTCGACGAGGTCGTCGTCTCGTGCGTGAACGGCGTCGGCGTGGAGCTGAACACGGCGTCCGCGCCGCTTCTGGAGCGCGTCTCGGGCGTGACGCCGACCCTCGCGAAGGCCATCGTCGACTACCGCAACGAGCACGGCAAGTTCACGAGCCGCGCGGAGCTCCGGAAGGTGAAGGGCCTCGGCGAAAAGGCGTTCGAGCAGTGCGCGGGCTTCCTGCGCATCCGCGGCGCGGCGAATCCGCTCGACGCGAGCGCGGTCCATCCCGAACGCTACGCGCTCGTCGGGCAGATGGCGGACGACCTCGGGCTGACGCTCGGCGAGCTCGTCGGCAATCCGCTCGCGGCGAAGAAGATCGACGTGCGGCGCTACATCACGGGCGAGGTCGGCGAGCCAACGCTGAAGGACATCGTCAACGAACTCGTCAAGCCGGGCCGCGACCCGCGCCAGACGTTCGAGCCGCCGAAGTTCCGCGACGACGTCACGAAGATCGAGGACGTGCGCGAGGGGATGAAGCTCGAAGGCGTCGTCACCAACGTGACGGCGTTCGGCGCGTTCGTCGACATCGGCGTGCACCAGGACGGGCTCGTCCATCTCTCGGAGCTGTCCGACAGCTACGTCACCGATCCGAGCGCCGTCGTGAAGGCGGGCGACCGGCTCCAGGTGACGGTGATCGGCGTCGACACGGCGCGCGGGCGCATTTCGCTTTCGGCGAAGACGCGCCCGACGGTCGGGCTCGCGCACGCATCGGGCGGCGCGGGCGGCGGCCGTCC
>JAFUEM010000107.1 GCA_017463935.1 Kiritimatiellia bacterium | reverse complement strand
GGGCCTTTCGCGAGCGCGCGCGCCAGCAGCACTCGGCGCGTCTCGCCGTTCGACAGCGCCATGAGCGGCAGCGGCAGGAACCGGCGCACGTCCGTCAGCCGCACGATCCGTTCGAGCCGCGCACGGAACGCCTTTTTCGTCTCCGGCCGCCGCGCGCCGATCTCGAACGGATTGATGTCGTAGACCGCCTCGTAGGAGAGGAATTCGGCGACGGTCCGCCCCTCCTCGCCGTAGTAGCGCGCCTGCGGCCAGCCGATGGCCTGCGCCACGCCCGCCTGCTGGGCGAAGCTCAGATAGGCGACGTCGCGCCCGTCCTGTTCTGGAATCCGCTTCATGTTACGATAGTATATCATCCGCCCCCGCCCCTGTCCACCGAGATATCACCCGTTTTATGTTGTGTTTGACCGAACAACGTGCGGTTCGGCACTCGGGCTGCGCCCTCGGCTATCCCCTCGCTTCGCTCGGCCCTCACTGCGTTCGGCGGTTATCCGGTCGGGGCAACCGTGCTCGCCCGCGAGAAATGGGCGCTTCGTGCGTCCTTGCGCCCGCTCGGAAGTTCTAGATCGCTCGCTGCACTAGATCGCGCGCGATGCGCGCTGTTCTAGAGCAGCTAGACCGCGCGCGATGCGCGCTATTCTAGACCGTTCGCTGCGCTCACTACGCTAGACCGCGCGGCAGAACTGCCGCGCTATTCTAGAAGTCTAGGATTCTAGATGAGCCCGCGTGAGCGGGCGGTCGAGCGTAGCGAGCAACGCGAGCGGTCTAGCCCCTCTCGAATTGCCCCGCAGTACGGAATATGACTGACAGGGCACCTCTGGCAGGGCGGCTTGTCCTCAAGCCGCCGCACACCATTCTCCGCGCCGCCTTGGCAACGGGATGATTGCCGGAGGCCAGCGGCGGAGGGAGCGGAGGCGGTTTTGCGACGTTGAAGTCGAGCCACGCGCGCACCGCACGGAGACGTGTTCTATCCGGCGAGACTTCTCCGAGCGAGCCCGTAGGTTCATTTTCGCGAAGCGGAGATAACGGGCGAGCGTTCGCCAAAACCGCGCTCCGCCCCGTAGCCGCGCAGTACTACGGTGAACCAACGCTTTTGGACGAGCGGGCGGGCCCGCAGCCGCGCGGAATTAAGAACTGCCCGCAGCCGCGCGGAACCGGCGGACGCGCAAAAAATGAGCGGAGACTACCCGTTCGGGTAGGGTGCGGCGGAAAAATTTTTGGTAGAATAGGTTCCATCGTTGTAGCGGATCTGCGCACGGAGGACGCTGCGTCAGTCGATTTCGCCGTCCGCCGGAAAGGGGTTTTCCTCTCTTTTCCCCTTCCGGCGGCGGCTTTTCCTTTGCCGTTGTTGCGTGCGCGTCAGCGGCGCGGGAAGACCGCGCGGCAGAAGATCCCGCTCGGGCACGGCCGGCCGCGCCCCTCCAGCAGCATCTCGCCCGACTCCAGCCGCGCCGCCGGAAAGAGCTGCGACAGGATGTTCTCGGCCACGATCTGCGACAGCCCCGGCGTGTGCGACGAGAAGAGCACGAAGCGCGGCGTGTCGGAAAGAAGCGCCTTCGCGAGATCCAGCGTCTCGGCGAGATCGCGTTCGATCTTGTACATCTCGCCGCCCGCGCCGCGCCCGAACGTCGGCGGATCGAGAATCACCGCGTCGTAGCGCCGGCCGCGCCGGATCTCACGCTTCATGAACTTGTGCGCATCGTCCACGATCCAGCGGATCGGCCGGTCGGCGATGCCGTTCAGCGCGGCGTTCGCGCGCGCCCATTCGACCATCCCCTTCGAGGCGTCGAGATGGCAGACCTCCGCGCCGCCGAGCGCCGCCGCGAGCGTCGAGCCGCCGGAGTAGGCGAACAGGTTCAGGACGCGCGCGCCCGTCGCCTGCTCGCGGATCCACCGCCACTGCGCGCGCTGCTCGGGGAAGATGCCCAGGTGGCCGAAATCGGTGCCGCCGAGCCTGAACACGATGCCCGCCGTCGTGATCCGCCACTCCTTCGGCAGGTTCGCGCGGCCGTGCCAGCGGTTGCCGT
>JAFUEM010000106.1 GCA_017463935.1 Kiritimatiellia bacterium | reverse complement strand
CGTCGGCACGGACGACCGGCACGGCCGCGCTCACGCCTTCGTGCACGTCTGGCCGTCCCTGGAGTCCTTGACCGTCCAGCCGCGCGCGGCGATTTCGCCGCGCAGCCGGGCCGACTCCGCCCAGGTCTTCGCCGCCCGCGCCGCCGCGCGTGCGTCCAGCAGCTGCTGGATGTCGGCGGGGATCGCGGCCTTCTCGGCCCTGCCGAAGAAGATGACGCCGAGGACCTCGTCCATCCGCTTGAAAACGTCGAGCACCGGCCCGCCGCCGTGCGCGTTCGTGTCGCGCACGAGCGCGAAGAGCGCGGCGAAGGCGTTCGGAAGGCCCAGATCGTCGTTCACGGCCTTGGTGAAATCGTCGAGGTGCGCCCGCGCCCAGTCGGGTGCCGCGCCCGGCGTCGCCTTCTCCACGGCCGCGTCCACGCGGGCGAGCGCCTTGCGCGCGTCCTCGAGCGCGGAGAACGCGAAGTTGAGGCCCGAGCGGTAGTGCGCGTTGATGAGCACGTAGCGGATTTCGCGGCCCGTCCAGCCCTTGTCCAGGAGGTCGCGCAGCGTGTAGAAGTTGCCGAGGCTCTTGGACATCTTCTCGCCGTTGACGCGCAGGTGCGCGCAGTGCATCCACGTCCGGACGAACGGCTGGCCGGTGGCGGCCTCCGCCTGGGCGATCTCGTTCTCGTGGTGCGGGAAGAGGTTGTCGATGCCGCCCGTGTGCAGGTCGAACGTCGGCCCGAGGTACTTCATCGACATGGCCGAGCACTCGATGTGCCAGCCGGGCCGGCCCCGGCCCCACGGCGAATCCCAGCCGACGGGACCGTCCGACGGCTCCCACGCCTTCCAGAGCGCGAAGTCGCCGACGTTCTCCTTGTCGTACTCGTCGCCCCGGCAGCGCGCGCCCGTGCGCTGGTTGTCGAAGTCGATGTGCGCGAGCCTGCCGTAGCCCGGGAACTTGCGGACGTTGAAGTAGACGCTGCCGTCCTCGCTTTGATAGGCGATGCCCTTGTCGACGAGCGCCTGGACGAGCGCGATCATCTCGGGGATGTGGTCGGTCGCGGCGGGATAGACCTCCGCCGGCTCGATGTTGAGCGTCTTCAGATCCGCGAAGAACGCGTCCTTGTACGTCTTCGTGTAGTCGGTGAGCGCCACGCCCGCCGCGTTCGCGCCCTTGATCGTCTTGTCGTCGACGTCGGTCAGGTTCATCACCTGCTTGATCTTCATGCCGTTGAACTTGATCACGCGCCGCAGGACGTCCTCGAACGTGTAGGCGCGGAAGTTGCCGATGTGCGCGAAGTTGTAGACCGTCGGCCCGCAGGTGTAGAGGCGGACCGTGTTGTCGGCGAGCGGCGTCAGCTCCTCGTTGCGCCGCGTGAGCGAATTGAATACCTGCATCTTACAGAAGTCCCGTTTGTTCCATCGTGGCGCGCAGCTGCGCGAGGTTCGCGTCCGTCGTTTCGCACAGGGGCAGGCGGAACGCGCGCGCGATCTTCCCCTGAAGCGCCAGCGCCTCCTTGACCATCACCGGGTTCGTGTCGATGAAGAGGTCGCGGAAGAGCGTGTAGTATTTCGCGTGGGCGGCGCGCGCCGTCGCGAAGTCGCCCGCGAGCGCGGCGCGCACCATGTCGCCCATCTCGCGCGGAATGACGTTCGACGCCACGCTGATGACGCCCGACGCGCCCACCGCGATCATCGGCAGCGCGAGCGCGTCGTCGCCCGACAGGACCGTGAAGCCCGGCACGAGGTGCTGGAGGGCGCTGACGCGGTCGACCGAGCCGGCGGCCTCCTTGATGGCGACGATGTTCGGGTGCCGCGCGAGGCGCGCGACGACCGGCAGCGGAATTTCCTTCCCCGCGCGGCCCGGCACGTTGTAGAGGATGACGGGCAGCCCCAGGTCGGCGACCGTCATGAAGTGGCGGTAGAGCCCTTCCGCGTTCGGCTTGTTGTAGTAGGGCGTGACCTGAAGGCAGGCGTCCGCGCCGCCCATCGCGATCGCGGCCTTCGTGAGCGACACCGCCTCGGCCGTCGAGTTGGCGCCCGTGCCGGCGACGATCGCGACCTTGCCGGCCGCGAACTCGATCGTCTTCTCGATCACCTTGTGGTGCTCTTCGTGCGTGAGCGTGGGCGATTCGCCGCTCGTGCCGACCGCGCAGATGCCCTCGACGCCGCCGGCGACCTGTTCCGCCACGAGCGCCGCGAGCCGGCCGTAGTCGACCGAACCGTCCGTCGCGAACGGGGTGACCATCGCCGTAATGGTTCCAGAAAGTTTCATAGGGAATAGTATATCATAATTGCGCCGCGGCGGGCGAACCGACGGGGTCAGCCGACGCGGTAGCCGATGCCGCGCACGGTGCGGATCGCGTCGGGCGCGAGCGGCATCTTCCGGCGCAGGGCGCTCATGAAGACGTCGAGCGTGCGCGAGACGGGACGGTGGCCCTCCGGCCAGCAGGCGAGGAACATGTCCTCCTTCGCGACCGTCTCGCCCGCTCGCGACGCGAGGTACGACAGGAGCTTCGTCTCCAGCCGCGTCAGCTCCGTCTCGCTGCCGTCCGGCGCGACGAGCGCATGGCGGTCGCGCCGCACCGTTTAGACGCCGATGCGCGGCTCGCCGGCCGCCG
>JAFUEM010000105.1 GCA_017463935.1 Kiritimatiellia bacterium | reverse complement strand
CGCCTTCTCGCCGGTGATGTCGCGGATGAGGACGATCGTGCCGCCCTCGTGCGGCACCGTCACGGCCTCGAGCGCCTTCGGCTCGGGATAGGTGACTTCGATCTCGCGCTTCGCGGCGCGGCCGAGCGGCAGCGCGAGCGTCGGCAGCGCGTCCTTCGCCTTCATGCCGAGGAGCGTCTTCGTCGCGGCGTTCTCGTAGGCGATCTCGCCGTCCGCGTCGAGGACGACGACGGCCTCGGTCATCGCCTGCAGGACGCTTTCCAGAAGCGACATCTCGTCCGAGATGCGTCCGTACTGCTCGCGCAGGTGCGCCGCGTCCAGCTTGCCGATGTGACGGCGCACGCTCTTGAAGAAGTCCTTCACCGGCGCCGCGTCCCCCTTGCGTCGAGCGCGTCGAGCAGCGTCTGCATCTGCGCGTCGGTGCCGATGGTGATGCGCAGCCGCGCGCCCGTCAGCGGGCCCGGGAAGTAGCGCACGAAAATCTTTCTGCCGCGCAGATAGTCGAAGACCTCCTGCGCCGTGCCGCACGCGGCGGGCGGCTGCGCGAAGACGAAGTTCGACTCGCTCGGCAGGACGTCCCAGCCGCGCGTTTCGAGCGCGCGCGTGAACGCCGTGCGCGTGCGGACGATCCGGCGCACGTTCGCCTTCATCCACTTCTGGTCGCGGACGGCGGCAAGGGCGACCGCCTGGGCGATCGCGTCGACGTTGTAGCTGTCCTTCGTCTTGTAGAGCGCGTCGATCAGCTCGACGGGCCCGACGCAGTAGCCGACGCGCAGCCCCGCGAGCGAATAGCTCTTCGAGAACGTGCGCATGACGATCACGTTCTCGTTGTCCGCCGCCGTCGCGAGTTCCATGCAGTTCGCGCGCGCGAAGTCGGCGTACGCCTCGTCGACGAGGACGACGCCCTTGAACGTGCGGGCGAACGCGGCGATCGCGTCGCGCGGCGCGAGCGTGCCCGTCGGCGCGTTGGGATTCGTCCAGAGGAAGAGCGAGACGTTCTTCGACGGCTTCCACGCGACGCCGCGGATGGCGGCGAGCGTCTTGTAGAGCGAGTAGGACGGATCGAGCGAGCCGATCGTCCCGCCGTCGTCCACGAAGCAGCGCGCCGCGAGCGAGAGGATTTCGTCCGAGCCGTTGCCGATGAAGACCTTGTCGGGCGTCGTGCGGTTCAGCCGGGCGATCGCCTGGCGCAGCCGAAGGCCGTTCGGGTCGGGATAGCGGCGCAGGCGGTCGAGGTCGAAATCCTTCAGCACGGCCGCGCAGGCGGGGCTGGGCGGATAGGCGTTCTCGTTGGTGTTGAGCTTGACGACGCGCGCCGAGCGGGGCTGCTCGCCCGGCACGTATGCGTCCAGACGGCGGATGTTCTGTGCAATTCTCATTCCGGCACCGCCTCGCTGCGCCGCTCGACGGCTTCCTCCAGATCGAAGAGCAGTTCCGCGCTCGTATGGCAGACGTGATGTTTGAGTAAGATGAAGAAGACGGATTCGTCGCTCGTGTAGCTGACGATCTCCCCGTAGTCGACCGCACCCGCGCGCCGCACGGCGTAGTCGAGGAGCTTCATGTTGTTCTCGAGCTTCACCGTGTTCTGGAACAGCTTGCAGTGGTGCGCGTCGGGATGCTCCGGGCAGCCGGAGGCGAGCGGGATGAAATTGAGGAGCAGCCAGCCGGAGTTGGAGATGTCCACGAGCGTGTGGCCGCCCTTGTCGCTGACACGGACCGCCACGCAGCCGGTCGCGCCCGTGAAGAGCGCGGCGGCCAGCACGCCCAGCGCAAGAATCGGAAGAAAACGTTTTTTCATTTGCCGACCTCCTGATCGTCCGCGAGGGCTTTTTCCGGCACGCGGTCGAGCACGCCCGAGAGCTGGATTTCGCGGTAGGTGAGGATGTAGGGAAGGGGGAGCGGGAAGTTGATGCCGGGAATCTCGAAGAGGACCGATTCGCGCGTCGTGTAGGCGAGATCGCGGACGGTGACGCCGGCACCGGCGCGCCGGCCGTAGCTCTCGGCGTACGTCATGAAGCGCGTCTGGATCTTGTCCATCGTCACGTCGTTGCGGAAGAAGACAAAGGGCAGGGCTCTTTCTTCGGCGGCATTGCCGCAGGCGAGCGGAAGGACGTCGAAGAGGTACCAGCCGTAGTTTGAGACGAGTATATGCTCCTCGTTGGTGCGGAGCAGCTGTCCCCGGTCGATGACGAAGCAACCAGAGAGACACAATGTCCCAACCAGTCCAAGGATGCATGCAAGAAAGGCACTTTTTCGCATGGAAAGATAGTATATCATATCTGAATTTGCGGCTTCAATCGGATTTTTTGAGGGTCTAGAAGTCTAGTAGTCTAGATTTCTAGAAATCTAGGATTCTAGAAGTCTAGAAATCTAGAAGCCTAGGATTCTAGAAACCTAGAAACCTAGAATCCTAGAATATGATATACTACGCGCCATGGAACTGAAACTCAATCTCGAATACGCAGCGCGGCACCTCTTCGTCGCGGTGCTCATGCTGGCCCTCTCCGCCTGGTTCGGCTTCGACGGCTTCGTCAAGTACCCGCAGACGACCGGCCACGACCTGTACGTCTCCATCGAGGGCGCGGAACCGCCGGAAAACTTCGACCTCGCCGCGTTCAAAGCGCAGAAGATCCAGACGCAGTACGGCTTCACCGCGCTCACCTTCGCCGCCTTCGTCGCCGTCGCGCTCGGGCTCCTTGCGAGCGCGCGTTTCCGGTTCGCGTTCGACGACACGGGCTTCACGTACGACGGCGCGCGCTTCGCCTACGGCGACATCGCCAAGGTGGACGACCGCGACTGGGAGAAGAAGGGGATCGTGCGGTTCTACGTCAAACATCCGTCGACCGGCGCGGTCATCCCCGTCAAGCTCGACGCCTGGCACCACGTCGGCGTCAAGGACTTCCACGCGAAGCTGAAGGCCTGAGACGATGGCACGCGGACGGTTCATCACGTTTGAAGGCGGCGAAGGGTGCGGCAAGTCGACGCAAGTCCGGCGTCTCGCCGCGAAACTCCAGGAGGCGGGAATCGACGTCGTCCTCACGCGCGAGCCGGGCGGCACGCGCCTCGCGGAGCTCGTGCGCGGACTCCTGAAGGACGAGCGCGAGGATCCGCCGTGCGACCGCAGCGAACTGCTTCTCTTTCTGGCCGCGCGCGCGCAGCTCGTCCGGAACGTCATCCGTCCCGCGCTCGCCGCCGGCAAATGGGTCGTGAGCGACCGCTTCAGCGACTCCACGTTCGCCTATCAGGGCTACGGCCGGGGTCTGCCGCTCGAAACGATCCGTCTCGCCAACGATTTTGCCTGCGACGGACTCCGGCCGGACATGACGCTCCTTCTCGAAGTCGACACGGCGACGGCGGCGCGGCGGATGCGCGGGCGCGAGGCGGCGACGGCGACGGCGGCGGACCGCATCGAACAGGCCGGCGACGATTTCCACGCGCGGCTGAAGAAGGGATTCCAGGCGCTCGCGGCGGCGGAGCCGGAGCGGATCAAGCGCATTGACGCATCGGGCACACCCGATGAAGTGGAAGGGCGGATATGGACGTTGCTGAAGCCTTTGACCTGATCGCGCACGCCATCGACGCGGGCCGCGCGGCGCACGGCTATCTCATCTGCGGCGACCTGCGCGGACAGTGCGACGTCCTCGCCGGGCGCATCCTCGCAAAGCTCTTTCCCGACGCCGTCGCGCAGGTCGAAGCGAAATCCCATCCCGACGTCGCCACCCTCGAACCCGAGGGCAAGAGCCGCACGATCCATGTCAAGTCGATGCGCGAGCGGATCGTCGAGCCGATGTCCACGACGGCGTTTTCGGGCGGCTGGAAGGTCGGCCTCATCATCGGCGCGGACCGGATGGAGGTCGAGGCCGCCAATGCATTCCTCAAGACGCTCGAGGAGCCGACGCCACAGACGCTCTTCCTTCTGCTGACCGATGCGCCCGACGCGATCCTGCCGACGATCGTCTCGCGTTCGCAGCGCATCGACCTGCCGCTCTCCGAAGGGATTCTGGAAGGGGAGGCGTACGACGCGCTCGCCGAAATCTTCACCGCCGCGATCCCGGACGGCATCACCGAAAAGGCGCGCGCGGGCGAACGGCTCGCCGACATCCTGGGCGAGCTCAAGGCCGCCGCCGAAGACGAAGACGTCGCGCTCGTGCGCAAATCGTTCTTCAAGACGGTGATGCGTTTCGTGCGCGGCTGGATGACCGCGTCACTTTTGCCGCGCTACCAGGCGTTCCGCAACATCGAGGCAGTCGAGGAAGCGTACCGCCAGTGCGAGCGCGCGATGAACGACGAGGCGGTCTTGAGTTTCCTCGCCGACCGCCTCGTGTTTCCGTCCCGGTAGGGAAGGGGCCGCTCAGTCGAGCGGCAGCCGCCAGCCGGCCGTCGGTTCCGCGGAATCGGACGGCACCGTGAATTCGTCGTCGTCGAAATAGCTGAGCGAGCCGTCGGCGTTCGTCTTCGGGGCCGTGCGCGCGGGCGGCGGCGGCACAACCGGCGTCGCCACCGGCTGCACGGGCGCGAGATCGAGCTCGTCATCGTCCTCCAGATCGTCCTCGTCCAGGTCGTCGGCGCCGAAATGATTGACGCCTGTTTTGCCGCTCGTCTCGTACAGCTCGGGATAGAGCTTGCGGCGCTGGAGCTCGATTTCCTTCTGGCGGAGGCGTTCCTTTTCCCGCGCCAGCTCCTCCTTCTGCTTCTGCAGGAGCGCGTTCGCCTTCTTGATCTTGGCGATGTCCTTCTGGTTTTTCTTCGCGAGATCGACCTGTCCCTGGGAAGGGGGCTGGAGGTTCAGTTCCGATTCCGCCTCGGCCTTGGCCTTCTGCGCGGCGGCGGCCGCCGCCTGTTCGGCCGCCAGGGCGCGCTGCTCGAACAGCTTGTTCTGCTGCTCGACCATCTTCATCTGCTGTTCGGCGAGCTGCTTCTGAAGGTTCGTCATGGACTCCGTCAGCGCCTTCACCGTCGCGTCGGTCTGGCCGGCCGACGGCTGGACGACGACCGGTCCGCGATCGCGCTCCTTGAGCATGAACTGGATCATCTGGTCGCTGATGCGGTTCTTGTCCTGCGCCATGTTGACGAGCAGCGCCACGAACACGCCGACGATGATCGTCATGATGATCGCGAAGAAAATGCAGAGCGTCGTCATCCGTTTCTGCGCCTTGGCCTGTTCGGCGTCGATGTACTGCTGGAACGCCTTGAGGACCGGAAAGTCGTCCATCGCGTCCGTCTGACCATAGAGGCTGACGGCGTTTGTCGGCGGCGGAATGCGGCCCGCATCGGCGTTGTTCATGTTTTCTTCGTTCATCAGTCACCTTCTTCTGTTTTGTCGCATAATCGGGATTATGTCAACTACGATTATTATTCCGAAAAGACGTACCAGTTGAGGATGCCCTTATCGGCGTGCTTCAGGAATTCGTAGACTTTGCCGAGCGGCGCGTCGCCCGGCGCGTAGACGAGCATCGTCGACGTCGCGGCCGCGAGTTTCGACGCGAGCTGCGCCGCCGCCGCAACATCGGCGCACGGATGCTCCGTCACGATCAGTTTCGGTTCCAGCTGCACATCGTCGCCCGACCAGTCTTCCTTGATCTCAACGACGCGCGCCGTGCCGTCGGCCGCCAGATGGACCTCCGGCGGCTGGCAGAGCCGCTGCGCGCGCTCGCGCCAGCTTTCGCGCGGCAGGTACGCGAGGTAGAACAGCTGACCGTCGACGAAGCCGTTGACCTTGACCGCCGGCGAATCGAGCTCGCGCAGGACGGACGCCGCCGCCGCCGCTTCCTTGACCGTCAGGCTCGCCGGGAAATCGGGCAGGACGTCCAGCTCGGCGCCCGACTGCGCCGCCGCATCGGCCGCCGCCTTGAGCGCGGCGAACGCATCGCGGATCTTTCCGGGCGCAACCGCGAGCCAGTGCGCGCGGTTCGCCGCCTGGCCGTTCCAGCGGAACGTGAACGTGCGCGTCTCGCCCTGCGGAATCTTCACCGCGGGACGGAACCGGCCGTACGTCGCCGACTGCTCGAGCGAATCGTCGAAGGAAATGAGCGTCTGCGGCAGGTTGTAGAAGGCGAAGACGGCGAGCGGCATGTTCGTCGCCGCCTCGACAATCCCCTTCTCGTCGCGCGTGCCGCCCGTATAGGCGATGCGCGCCGGGCGCTCGCCCGCGCTCGTCTTGACAAACGTGTCGAACGCCGGTTCCATTTCGAGCGCGACGCCGACGGGCCAGAAGCGCGCCGCCGCGACATCGACCGGCCGCCCGCACGGAATCCCCGCCTGCTCGAACGCCGCCGCGATCTCGGCCACGGTCGCCTCGGTCGTGAACATCGATTCGTACGCGTGGTCGGAATCGGGACCGACGAGCAGGAATTCGAGCGGCGTATCGAGCCCGCAGTCGGTCGACGTCGCGGTGATCGTCACCGTGTGCTGCGCCGCGTCGAACGTGACCGGCGCGGCCGCGCACGCGAGCGCCGCAGCGCACGACTCGAACGTCAGGACGGCCGCTTTCATCGGCAGGCCTCCGCCGCGCGCTTGAACCCTTCCGCCGAACGCGCGATGATCTTTTCGTCGACGCTGCAGCTCAGGCGGATATGGCCCGCGCGGCCGAAGCCCGCGCCCGGCACGGCGAGAATCCGTTCCTTGAGGAGCGCATCCACGAACTTCGCGTCGTCGCCGCCCGGCGCTTTCGGGAAGAAATAGAACGCCCCGCGCGGCATCGTGAACGAAATGCCCGCGTCCGTCAGCACCTTCGCCATCAGGTCGCGCCGCCGCTTGTAGATGGCGAGGTCCACGGTCGAATCGCAGAGCGCGGCCGCGAGCTTCTGGCCGATGACCGGCGCGTTGACGGAACCGAGCGTGCGGTTGACGAGGATGAGCGTGGACATCAGCGTGCCGCCGTCGAGCTGCGTCAGCGCGGGATTGACCGCGAGGTAGCCGATGCGCTCGCCCGCGAGCGACAGCGTCTTGGAGAAGCTGCCGACCACGACGGCGAACTTCGTCATCGGGAGGATCGCCGGAACTTCCGCGCCGTCGTAGGCGAACGCGCGGTACGGCTCGTCCGAGAGGATGAAGAGCGGCCGCTCCCCCTTCTCGCCGCGCGCGGCGTTGACCTTCTCGACGAGTGCCGCGAGCGCTTCGAGCTCGGCGCGCGAATAGATGGTGCCGGTCGGGTTGTTCGGCGAGTTGACGAGGATGGCGCGCGTGCGCGGCGAAACCGCCGCGGCGATCGCGTCCAGGTCGAGCGTGAAGTCTTCGCGCGTCGGCACGGGCCTGAGGATGCCGCCGAAGTGGCCGCAGTAGTTGCCGTATTCGACGAAGTACGGGCTCGGGACGATCACCTCGTCCCCTTTCGCGATCGTCGCGCGGAAGAAGCAGACGAGCGCGCTCGCCGCGCCGACCGTCATCACGAGGTCGTTCGCCGTCAGCGCGAGGCCCTGCTGGCGCGAGAGGTAGTCGGCCATGCGCGCGCGCACGGCGGGAATGCCGGCGTTCGGGCAGTAGCCGAGGCCGAGGGGCTGGACGGCGTCGTCGGCGATCTTGTAAAGCGCGGCGCGCGCGGCGGCGGGCGGCGGGACGTCGGGGTTGCCGAGCGAGAAGTCGCAGACGGCGTCCGCGCCGTACTTCTG
>JAFUEM010000104.1 GCA_017463935.1 Kiritimatiellia bacterium | reverse complement strand
CGGCGGCCGGCGCTGACGATCACGGTCGGGCGCGCGGTCGTGGACTGCTGCGAGCTGACGGTCCGGGACGGGTCGCGCCGCAACCGCGTGCTGACGCGCACGGAGTTCGACATCCTGCGGCTCCTGGACGGCGCGCGCGGGCGCGTCTTCTCGTCCGAGGAGATCCTCGACCACATCCGCGGCGAGGGGTACGCCTGCGACGACAACACGGTCTACGTGCATGTCTGGAACCTGCGCCGCAAGCTGGGCACGGCGGGCGAGCTGATCGTCACCCAGCGCGACGCGGGCTACAAGCTCGTCAAGTGACCGGCACGTCAGACAGGACGGGGCATTTTTGATATACTTTATCGATTACGAACGGACGGAACCCTTCAGGCGGCGGCGCCGGGCTCCGGAAAGGAGAAGCTGATGGATGTCAAGACAACGGTCGTCACGGCCGGCGACGCGAATTTTGCCTGGGGGACCTTTCTGCTCGTGGCCAGCATGCGAATGAACGGCATGAAGCAGCCGGTTCTCGTCGGGGCGAGGGGATGGAGCGACGAGATGAAGCGTCGCGTAGAGGCGCTCGGCGGCGTGACCATCAAGGATCTGCCGCTGTCGCGCCAGTGCGTGACATGCCAGAAGCCGCTTTTGATGATGGACGACGCGATCGATACGGAGTGGGTGTGCTGGGCCGATTCGGACGCGGCGTTCGTCGGCGACTGCACGGAATGGCTTTGCGGGGCGAATCCTGACGAAATCGTCATACGCAGGTACGACCCGCCGCCGGCCGATTTCACCAAGGAGAATCTTGCAGTCTGGAAGCGCGACATCGAGAAGTTCTGCGGAGGCGCCAACGCCGAAAGTCGCTATACGACACGTGTCAATGCGCCGTTTATCGTCATCAACCGCAAATGGAAGGGGTTCCTCGAAACGTGGAACCGGCAGATTCAAAACGTGCTGCCGCCTGATGTCGAGATCATCATGAAGCATGGCTCGCCTTATTTCCAGACGGACGAGAGCGTGCTGGGCAGCCTCCTGTGCTTCCTGCCAGACGCCCCGAAGATCGCCGAGCGCTACGCAGCGAACGGCAGCGTCGACAAGAGCCGCTATTTCGCGCACTTCGCCTACAACCCCAAACCCTGGCAGATGTGGAATTCATATTCGCTCAAATGGCACGGCGTGGTGAGGCCTGTCGTCGACTGGCTGCTGGAGAACGGCCACGTCAAGCCGGACGAACTGCCTCTTGCCCTGCGAACAGGCTGGTGGCCGTTCTGGCGTGCCCTCGCTCCCGCAGCGCCGTGGGTGTGGCGGGCGACGAAACTCAAGAGAAGGCTGTTCAGGAAGTGAAGCTCGACTTTGCGAAAAACACGCGGCGAAACATGTTCGCCAATGCGCTCGGCAGCGGGATCAGGCTGCTTTTCCCGTTTCTGAACCGCACGCTTTTTCTCTGGCTGCTGGGGCCGAAGTATCTTGGTCTGAACGGGCTTTTCGGTTCGATGGCATTGTCGCGAGGCGTCGCCGGTCTCGTCTCGACATAAAAGGAGGTCGCATGGACAAGATTGATTTCGTTCTGACGTGGGTGGACGGGGCCGATCCGGCGTGGCTCGCCGAGAAGCACCGCTACGAGAACGGCGGCGCGGCGATGGCGCTGGGCGATGCCGACGCGAACGCCGACTGCCGCTACCGCGACTGCGGGCTTCTGAAATACTGGTTCCGTTCGGTCGAACGTTTCGCGCCATGGGTGAACAGGGTGTTCTTCGTCACGTGCGGACAGAAACCCGCCTGGCTCGACGAATCAAACCCCAAGCTTCGGCTCGTCGACCATCGCGAATACATACCGGCGGAGTGTCTGCCCACGTTCCACTCCAACACAATTGAACTTAACCTGCACCGCCTGCCAGACCTTTCCGAGCGGTTCGTGCTGTTCAACGACGACTTGTTCCTTCTTCAACCCGTCGCGCCCGGCTTCTACTTCAGGAAAGGGCTTCCCGTGATTCCGTGCGACCTCGGAATCCCGCGCTGGATCGGCAGCAGCAACATCAGCCGCATAGCAATCAACAACAGCGGCGTGCTCAAACTCGGTCTGGACGTCGAGCGGCTGGTTTGGCGGAACATCCTCAAATTCGCCGACGTGCGCGCGCTCGGCATCGCCCGCGCGATCAAGAACGTCCTGTCGTTCGCCGTTAACCGTGTCTACATAGCAGGTACGTTCGGTCATCTTTCGCAGGCGCATCTCAAGTCCACGTTTGCGGACGTGTGGCGCGTCCAGCCGCGGGCGCTTGAACGCACGTCGCGCAGCCGCTTCCGCACGGATGACAGCGTGAACCACTGGCTCATGAGCGCCTGGGACATGGTGAGCGGCAGATTTTTTCCTGTGAACGAAAAGCGCAAGGGGGCGTTCATCGTCTTGACGGAGGAGACGGTTGACGGCGCCTGCGACGCAATCCGCCGCCGCGCGCATCCCGAAATCTGCCTGAACGACAAGGGGACCAACGCCGACCCTGAACGCTGCTTCGCCGCCGTCGCCGCCGCGTTCGAATCCATTCTGCCGGACAAGTCGTCGTTCGAGAAATGACGACGCCCGGCTGCCGTGCGCCCGGTCAACTGCGGCAGGTGGGCGAAAGCGGCGCGGCGCAGAGACGCCGCCCGCGTGGGTGCGAAATATGATATAATATCCGCATCACCTCAACAAGGACTTGCACAATGGAACAGAGAGATGACTTCATGGTGTTCTCGGGGACGGCCAACCTGCCGCTCGCCGAGAAGGTCGCGGACTACCTCGGCCGTCCGCTGAACAAGATCGACATCAAGCACTTCCCCGACGGCGAGACCTTCTGCCAGGTCATCGAGCCCGTGCGCGGCAAGGACGTCTACGTGATCCAGTCCGGCTCGCCCGCGCCGAACGACGCGTACATGGAGCTGTTCATCATCATGGACGCGCTGCGCCGCGGCAGCGCCCAGCGCATCACCGCCGTCATCCCCTACTACGGCTACGCCCGCCAGGACCGCAAGGACCAGCCGCGCGTGCCGATCACCGCGCGCCTCGTCGCGAACCTCATCCAGGCCGCCGGCGCGGACCGCGTGCTGACGATGGACCTGCACGCGAACCAGATCCAGGGCTTCTTCCAGATTCCGCTCGACCACCTCAAGGCCGAGCCGGTCATCCTCGAGTACATCCGCGAGCAGCACTGGGCCAACCCCATCGTCGTCGCGCCCGACACCGGCGGGGCCAAGACGGCCTACGGCTACAGCCGCAAGCTGAAGTGCGGCCTCGCCATCGTCGCCAAGCAGCGCACGGGCGATTCGACCGTCGACGCGTTCTCGGTCGTCGGCGACGTGAAGGGCCACGACGTCATCATGATCGACGACATGACCGCGACGGGCGGCACGCTCTCGGCGGCGGCCAAGCTCTGCCGCGAGCACGGCGCGGCGAGCGTCCATGCGTTCGTCTCGCACTTCCCGCTGACGGCGAAGGGCGAGGAGCGGCTCCTGACCGAGACGCAGCTCGACGAGCTCGTCGTCACCGATTCGATTCCGCTGCGCGCGGGCTTCGACCCGGCGAAGCTGCCGTTCAAGCTCACGCAGCTGTCGGTCGCGCCGCTCATCGGCGAGGCGATCAAGCGCACGCACCTGAACGAGTCGATCAACGACCTCTTCAACCACGAGTGATGAAGATCCTCGTCGGTCTCGGCAATCCGGGTGCGTCGTATGCGAATACGCCGCACTCGGTCGGTTTTGAGACGGCGGACCGCCTCGCCGCCGAGATCGGCGCGGCGTGGGAGGAGAAGCGCGCGTTCAAGTGCCTCTTGGCGCGCGGCACGCTCGCCGGGCAGCCGGTGCTGCTCGTCAAGCCGCAGACGTTCATGAACCTGTCGGGCGAATCGGTCGCGCCGGTCGTCAAGTACCACAACGCGACGGTCGCCGATCTCGTCGTCATTCAGGACGACATCGACCTGCCGCTCGGTCGCCTGCGCATCCGCACGGGCGGCAGCTGCGGCGGCCACAACGGCGTGCGCAACATCATCGAGCGCCTCGGCACGCCGGCGTTCACGCGCCTCAAGCTCGGCGTCGGCAAGGACCGCGGCAACGTGATCGGCCACGTCCTCGGCAAGTTCGATCCCGCGTCGCGCGCGGTGATGGACGAGGAGGTCGCCGCCGCCGCCCGGGCCGCGGTCGACATCCTGCGCCTCGGCGCGGACCGCGCGATGAACGCCTGGAACGGCTGGCAGCCGGAATCGCGCCGCGCACAAAGCGAAACGGCGTCTTGATTTTCGAGGCGGTTTCATGATATACTGATGACAGCCATGAAAATCAAGAAGCCAGTACCCGCCGCCGCACCGGCCGCTCCCGCAGCCGGCGGCGCGATCCTCGCCGACCGCTTCAAGCTCGAGCCGACCGCGTCCAAGGGCGCGAAGGGCGGCACGACCAGCAAGGGCGCGGCCACCGCCGCTCTCGTCGCCGCGTTCATCGCGCTGGCGGTCGCGGGCGTCCTCGCCTACATGCTCTACGCGCACTCCGCGTTCCTGAGCAAGGCGATCATCGGCTGACGCGCCGGGCGCGCGCTGCCGTCCGTGCGCTATGGAGCGTTCCATGGCGACGGCTTTCTGCAACCTCAGGATGGAACACCCATGCTCAAGCAACTCAGCGAACAGGAGTTCGATCGGCGCACCGTCGGCGGCGCGCGCACGCCCGTCTTCAAGGAATTCATCGCCGACCGCGAAACGCCCGTCTCGGTTCTGACGCGCGTCGCGGACACGGACGCGGCCGTCTTCCTGCTCGAATCGGTTTCCGGCGGCGCGTCGCGCGGACGCTACTCCTACCTCGGCCTCGACCCGGAGCGGCTCGTGACCGAGGACGCGGGCGCGGATCCGCTCCCGGCGCTGCGCGCGGCGGTCCAGGACCGTCCGTTCACGCCCGCGCCGGAGCTGCCGAGCCTGCAGGGCGGCGCGATCGGCTACTTCGCCTACGATGTCGTCGGCACCTTCGAGCCGCGCGTCGGCCGCGCGCTCGTGCGCGAGTCCGGCACGCCGACGGCGAACTTCCTCGTCACCGACACGCTCGTCATCTTCGACAACGTCCGCCAGACCGTGCTCATCTCCAAGGTTGCGGGCGCGGGCGGCTACGCGCAGGCGATGTCCGACATCGCGGCGCTCGCGGAGCGGCTTTTGAGCGCCGAATCGATCGCGCGCTACGTCCAGGCGCACCGCCCGGCGGCGCGGCCGACGCTGGAATCGTTCGCGAGCGAGATGAGCGCCGCGGAGTTCACGGCGATGGTCGAGAAGTGCAAGGCGGCGATCCGCGCGGGCGAGGTCATCCAGATCGTTCCGTCGCAGAAGTTCACGGCCCGCACCGACCTGTCCGCGATCGCGCTCTACCGCGCGCTGCGCGTCGTCAACCCCTCGCCCTACAACTTCTTCCTGAAGCTGGGCGCGAAGACGCTGATCGGTTCGTCGCCGGAGGAGCTCGTCAAGCTGGAGAACGGCGTCGCCTCCACATGCCCCATCGCGGGGACGCGGCCGCGCGGACGGACCGCCGCGGAGGACGCGATGCTCGAGAAGGAGCTGCTGGCCGACCCCAAGGAGCGCGCCGAGCACGTGATGCTCGTCGACCTCGGGCGCAACGACCTGGGGCGCGTGTGCGAGATCGGTTCCGTGAAGGTGGACCGCTACGCCTTCGTCGAGCGCTATTCGCACGTGATGCACCTCGTCTCGCAGGTGCGCGGGCATCTCGCCGCGCCGAACGATGCGTTCGACCTGCTGAAGGCGACGTTCCCGGCGGGGACGCTCTCGGGCGCGCCGAAGGTGCGGGCGATGGAGCTGATCGCCGAATTCGAGAAGTCGCCGCGCGGCGTCTATGGCGGCGCGGTCGGCTACTTCAGCTACACGGGCGACATGGATTTCGCGATCGTCATCCGCACGATGATGCTGGAGGGCGGCACGCTCGCGATGCGCGCGGGCGCGGGGATCGTCGCGGACTCGGATCCGGCGAAGGAATACGCCGAGACGGTCAACAAGGCGAAGGCGATCTTCGAGGCGGCCCGCTTCGCCGAGACGCTCTAGGGGCTTACAATCCCAGTTGCGCAACGGCGAAGATTTTGATAAACTATCTTCAATTATAGGCAAATAAGGTAAAAACCGAATGGCGAAAGAAGAAGATCAGGCGATCGAGGTGACGGGCGTCGTCACCAAGGTCCTGCCGGCCACCATGTACAAGGTCCAGCTCGAAAACGGGCACGAGGTGCTCGCGCACATCTCGGGCAAGATGAGGAAGTTCTTCATCAAGATCGCGATCGGCGACAAGGTCACCGTCGAGATCTCGCCCTACGATCTGGGCAAGGGGCGCATCACCTACCGCCATAAAGTCTGATTTGAACAACCGCATACTCAACTGAAAGGATAAAAGAACATGTCAGGTCACAGTCACTGGGCGACGATCAAGCGCGCGAAGGGCGCGGCGGACGCGAAGAAGGGCAAGATCTTCTCGAAGCTCGGCAAGGAAATCACCATCGTCGTCAAGGCGAAGGGCGGCAACCCCGACAACAACCCGACGCTGCGCACGCTCATCGCGAAGGCGAAGGCCGCGCAGATGCCGAACGACAACATCGACCGCGCCATCAAGAAGGGCACGGGCGAGCTTGAGTCGGCGGCGCTCGTCGACGCCGTGTACGAGGGCATCAAGGGCGGCATCGCGATCGTCTGCACCGTCCTCACCGACAACAAGAACCGCGCGGCGGCGGAAGTCTCGAACGTCTTCAAGAAGAACGGCACGGAGCTCGCCAAGCAGGGTTCGGCGGCGCGCCTCTTTGACCGCATGGGCCAGGTGATGATCCCGGCCGCGGACGGCGTGACCGAGGACAATGTCATGGAAGTCGCGCTCGACGCGGGCGCGGAGGACGTCATCGCCGAGGACGGCGGCTTCACGGTCAAGTGCCAGTGCGCCGACTACACGGCGGTCGTCGAGGCGATCAAGGGCGCGGGCATCGCGATCGACGAGGAGAACTCGGCCGAGCGCACGCTCATCCCGAACATGACCGCGCCCGTCAGCGACGTCGCGGTCGCCAAGGCGATCAACAAGTTCACCGACATGCTCGAGGACCTCGAGGACGTGCAGGACGTCTACACCAACATGGAGACGACCGACGAAGTCGACGCCGCGCTCGAGGCGGAAGGCTGAACCGGCTCCTGAAAGAGGAAGGACCCTCGCATGAAACTCGAACACGTGGCGATTGACGTGCCGGACGCCGAGGCGTTCAAGGCGTGGTGGTGCGAGAACCTGGGCTTCCGGGTCTCGTCCAATCCCGGTTTCATCATGGATGATTCGGGCATCATGGGCCTGGAGGTCTACCGCACGGGCGAAACGCCCGCCGCGCCGGACTACAAGGCGATGAATGCGATGACCTTCCATGTGGCGTTCGTCTCCGATGACGTGCAGGCGGATGTCGACCGCCTCGTCAAGGCCGGCGCCACGCTGGAGCAGCTGAAGCTCGAGAATCCCGCGTTCCACATGGCGATCCTGCGCGATCCGTGGGGCGTGGCGATCCAGCTCTGCAAGCGCGCGAACTCGATCTTCATCCGGTAAGGCACGCGAACGGGCCGCAGATGCGCGGGACGTCCCCTTGAGGAGGCGTCCCGCCGCTTTTTTGCGTCGCGCGCGCGGGACGGGTTGACCGCAGGGCGCGTCATGTGATAGACTAACCCCATGACTATGAAAAAGACATCGTCCGCGCACGCGCCGCGTCCGCTCAGGGACGTGATGCGCTCCCCCCGCGCCCAGGCCGCCGTGCGCCTGGCGCTTGACGAAGACCTCGCGAACGCCGCCGACACGCGCCCCGCCGCCTGGTGCGACGCGACGAGCGACGCGCTGGTCGATCCGAACGCGGTCGCCACGGGCGAAATCTACGCGAAGGGCGCGGGCTGCACCGTCGCGGGCGCGACGGTCGCGAAGGCCGTTCTCAAGGCGGTGGACCCGAAGATCAAGGTCACGATCCTGAAGCCCGACGGCAGCACGGTCCGGCCGAAGGAGCCCATCCTCGTCTTCCGCGGCAAGGCGCGCTCGATCCTCGCCGCCGAACGCACCGCGCTCAACTTCATGCAGCGCCTGTGCGCGACGGCCACGCTGACGCGCCAGTTCGTCGACGCGACGAAGAAGTACGGCACGCTCATCCTCGACACGCGCAAGACGACGCCGGGCCTGCGCGTCTTCGAGAAGTACGCCGTCCTCTGCGGCGGCGGCACGAACCACCGCATGGGCCTCTACGACCGCGTGCTCATGAAGGACAACCACCGCCGCCTGTGGAAGGGCGGCGACCCCGACGCGCTCGATCAGGCGGTCCTTGCGGCGCGCCGCGCGTTCCCGAAGCTCGCGGTCGAGGTCGAGGTCGAAAGCCTGCGCGAATGCGCGAGCGCGCTCAAGGCGAAGCCGGAGTGGATCATGCTCGACAACATGAGCGTCGCGGACATGAAGAAGTGCGTCCGGATGTGCAGGGGCCTGTCGAAGACCGAGGCGTCGGGCGGCATCACGCTCGCGCGCGCCAAGGAAGTCGCCGCGACGGGCGTGACCGCGATTTCGCTCGGCTGCCTGACGCATTCGGCCGGTTCGGTGGATTTGAGCCTCGAATGGCGGACGGTCTGATCGTCGTCGACGTCGGCAACACCTCGACGGCGGTCGGGCTGTGGCGCGGCGGAAAGGTGACGCACGTCGCCCACTGCGACGGCGCCTTCGCCGAGGCGCGCGCGGCGGTCGAACGGCTCGCCGCCGTCGCGGACGCGCTCGCCTACGTCTCGGTCGTCCCGAAGGCGGACGCCGCGTGGCGCGCGTTCGCAAAGGCGCAGGGGCTGAAGTTCCATGCCGTCTCCTGGCGCGATTTTCCGCTCGCGCTCGACTATCCCCGCCCCGAGACGATCGGCGCGGATCGCCTCGCGGACGCGGCGGGCGCGGTCGCGCGCTACGGCGCGCCGGTCCTCGTGATGGATTTCGGCACGGCGCTCACGGCGGCGATCGTCACGCGCGATAAGGTCTGGCGCGGCGGCGTGATCGCGCCCGGCTTCCCGCTCATGCGCGACTATCTCTTCGAGCGCGCGGCAAAACTGCCGCGGATGGAACTCGGCAAGGGCGGCGTGCCGAAGATCGGCCGCTCGACCGAGGAGGCGATGCGCTTCGGCGCGCTCGTCGGCTACCGCGGGATGGTGCGCGAGATCGTCGCGACGCTGCGCGCGAATTTCAACGAGGATTTCCGGCTCGTGGCGACGGGCGGCTTCGCGCGCTGGGCGCTGAAGGGCAGCGGCCTCGCGTTCACCGTCGACCCGACGCTGACGCTGTACGGGACGGGGCTTCTGGCCGCCGGCCCGCTGCGCGGCGCGCGGCACGCGAAGACGGCGACAACGAAAAAGACGACACAGGAGGTGCGGACATGAAGAAGATGCTGATCGCGGCCGTCGCGCTCGCGGCGCTGGCGGGGTGCGGCCCGTTCTGGGTGAACCCCTACATCACGGTGCAGGAGTCGCGGCTCAACTGGGTGGAGATCCACTACTACCGGCTCGACAAGGATCCCATCTACCGCAAGTCGGTGCGGTTGAGCGGCGACGGCTTCGTGGAGCTGAAGAAGGGGACGAGCGAACTCATCTCCAACGATTTCGCCAAGCACAGCGAGCGCGACGGCTGGGAGGACATCAAGACCCAGCGCGTCCACGTCGACCCCGCGCACATCAACGACATCTTCCAGAACCTCGTCAACCACGGGCTGCTGGACACGGAGAAGAACTTCAAGAAGGCGAAGGAGCCGAGGAAGGACCGCGTGCTCGGCGTCAAGGCGAACATCAACAACCTGGCCTACACGCAGCAGGACAACATTTTCGAGGTTGACCCCGATCTCGCGGAGCACCTGCTCGATGTCGTGCGCGAGTTCGACAACCCGACGCTGTAAGGAGAATCGCCGATGGATGCATTGAAGGCCACGGGAGTCTGCCGCCGCTACGGTGCGCAGGAAGTGCTGAAGGATTTTGCGCTGACGCTCGGCGCGGGCGGCTTCGAGGCGCTGATGGGGCCGTCCGGGAGCGGCAAGTCCACGTTCCTGCACCTCGCGGCGGGCCTGCTCGCGGCGGATGCGGGCGTGATCGAGATCGACGGCACGGACGTCACGCGCCTTTCCGACGCGGCGGCCGCGCGCTTCCGCCGCCGCCACGTGGGCGTCGTCTTCCAGGCGTTCAACCTGCTGAGCGACCGGACGGTCGCCGAGAACATCG
>JAFUEM010000103.1 GCA_017463935.1 Kiritimatiellia bacterium | reverse complement strand
GACGCCGGGCACGCGGCCGGCGGGCGTCTACACGGCGGGCACGGTGCAGCGGCTCGTCAACATGGACGGCATCATGCCGGGCAAGCGCGTCGTCATCCTCGGCTCGGGCGACATCGGGCTCATCATGGCGCGGCGGCTCACGTTCTCCGGCGCGAAGGTGCTCGCCTGCATCGAGATCATGAAGAAGTCGTCGGGCCTCATGCGCAACGTCGTGCAGTGCCTGAACGACTACGACATCCCGCTGCTGCTGTCGCACACGGTGACGGACGTCGAGGGGCGCGAGCACGTCACGGGCGTCAAGGTGGCGCAGGTGGACGAGAACCTCAAGCCCATCCCCGGGACGGAAATCCACTACGACTGCGACACGCTCGTCCTTTCGTGCGGCCTCATTCCGGAAAACGAGCTGACGAAGAAGGCGGGCGTCGAGATGGACCCGAAGACGCGCGGGCCGAAGGTCGACCCGAAGACGATGGCGACGAGCGTGCCCGGCATCTTCGCCGGCGGCAATGTCGTCAGGGTCTACGATCTCGTCGACTGGGTGAGCCGCGACTCGGAGATCGCCGGGCGCAGCGCGGCGGACTATGCAAAGGGAAGGAGGGCGTGAGAAGATGAAGATGATCTGCATCAACTGCCCGCGCGGGTGCGAGCTGGACGTCGAGCAGACGGCCGACGGAACCGTCACGGTGACAGGCAACGCCTGTCCGCGCGGCGAGGACTACGGGCGCGCGGAGCTCGTCAATCCGACGCGGATGGTGACGGGGCTCGTGCGCGTGGCCGGCCTGCGCAAGCCGCTTCCCGTCAAGACGAAGACGGCCATCCCGAAGGGGAAGATCGACGCGACGCTCTTCGCCCTGCACCAGACGACGGTGCAGCTGCCCGTCAAGATCGGCGACGTCATCATCCCCGACGTGGCCGGGACGGGCGTGGACATCGTCGCGACCGCGAACATGTAGGCGACAGAGGAGGACCTGAGCCATGACAATGATCGAAGAGGCGCTTGCGCGCGCGACGGACACGAAAGCCTGCGTCATCCGCGCCGGCGCGACCGACGACGCGGCGAAGATGTTCCGGGCGCTGTTCCCCGAGGCGAGGAAGGCGGTCGTCGTGGAGGATCCGCGGACGCGGGCCGTTGCGGGCGGTCGCGTGGCGAACCTGCTCGCGGCCGCCGGCGTGGCCGTTTCGGAGCATGTCGTCAATCCGGACGGCACCGACTTCCACGCGACCTACGAAAAGGTGGAGGAGGTGCGCGACGCGCTCGGCGCGCAGGACGGCGCGATCGCCGTCGCGGTGGGATCGGGCACGCTCAACGACCTGGCCAAGCGCGCGTCCGGCGAACTCGGCCGGCGGTACATGGTCGTGGGAACCGCGGCGTCGATGGACGGCTACACGGCCTACGGCGCGGCCATCACGAAGGACGGCATGAAGCAGACGCTGGACTGCAAGGCGCCGCTCGGCTGCATCGTCGACTCGGCGGTCGCCGCCGCCGCGCCGAAGGAGATGGTGGCGTCCGGCTACGCCGACCTCATCGCCAAGATTCCGTCCGGCGCAGACTGGATCCTGGCGGACGCCGTCGGCCGCGAGGCTATTCATCCGGCGGCGTGGAAGTTCGTGCAGGAGCCGCTGCGCGCCGCGCTCGCCAATCCGTCGGGCGCGGCGTCGGGCGATGTCGCCGAGACGGAGAAGCTCTGCTCCGGCCTTGTGATGAGCGGCTTCGCGATGCAGGCGATGGGCTCGTCGCGTCCCGCGAGCGGCACGGAACATCAGGTTTCGCACTACTGGGACATGGAGGACCTGTCCTTCGGCGGCAAACCCGTCTCGCACGGCTTCAAGGTCGGCATTGGCACGCTCGCCTCGACCCGGACGCTGGAACTGCTGCTGGAGCAGGACTGGGCGCATCTGGACGTGGCGGCGGTCGTCGCGCAGTGGTGGCCGTCGTTCGACGACGTGAAGGCGACCTTCCCGTCCCTTTTCGGCGACCGGCCGGCGCACATCCGGCGCGCGGAGCTCGAATATGCGAAGAAGTTCCCGTCGCGCGACACCCTGCGCGCGGAGCTGACCGCGCTCCAGGCGAAGTGGCCGGAGCTGTCCGCCCGCATCCGGGCGCAGCTCCTGCCGTTCGAGGAGGTGCGCGCGAACCTGAAAAAGGCGGGCGCGCCCGTGGAGCCGGAAGAGATCGGCGTCACGCGCGCGCGCTTCCGGGAGACGCTGCGCGGCGTGCCGTACATGCGGAGCCGGTATTTCGGGCTGGACCTGGTGCTGGAGCTGGGGCTCATGGACGCGCTTACGGACCGGCTGTTCGGGAAACAGGGAATCTGGGAGGTGTGACATGTTCGATCTGTCGAAAAAGAAGGCCTTCGTCTGCGATCTGGACGGGACGCTGTTCATGGGGCCGAATCCGATTCCGTCCGCCGTCCGGTTCGTGATCGACAACACGAAGTCGGGGCGCTTCCGCTTCTTCTATCTCACGAACAACACGTCCAAGTGTCCCGAGGAGTACATGAAGAAGATTTCGGGCGCGGCGATTCCCGTCGTGCCGGAGCAGATCCTGACGCCGCTCATCACGCTGGAGGCCTACATCCGCGAGAAGGGGTACAGGTCCGTCTACCTCATCGCCGGCGAGAAGGTGAAGGCGCACATGGCCGCGCGTCTTGCGGACGCGGGCGTGTCGCTTGACTACGATCCCGAGCGCAACGAACTGATCGCGCTCACCTACGACCGGGAGCTGACCTACGCGAAGCTGGCGGACGCGACAAGCCTCTGGAACATGCGGAACGTGCCGCCGAGCCCGATGTGCCCGGTCCGGACAAAGAACCAGACGCCGGTCGATTTTGTCGCGACGCATCCCGACAACTGCTGCCCGAGCGAGCGCGGCCCGATCCCGGACATCGGCGGCATGATGAAGTTCCTCGAGATCACGAACGGCATGAAGCCGAGTCATGTCTTCGGCAAGCCGTCGCCGACGCTGCTCGCGCCGGTGCTGGCCGCGTTCCGGCCGGAGGAGATCGCCGTCGTCGGCGACCGGCTCTACACGGACAAGGCGATCGCGGACAACGCGGGCGTCGATTTCGTCTGCGTGCTGTCGGGCGAGACGACGCCGGCGGATCTCGCGGTCTACCGGGGAACGCCGCCGGCGATCGTGGTCGAGACGTTCGATCGGGTCGAAGGCTGACGCCCGGAGGCGCACACTGAAACAGCGGAAATGAAAAGGAGAATCGTCATGACAGACAGGAAGACAAAAGGACTCGGCGTGCTGGCGGCGGCCGCGGTTTCGCTGCTGGTCGGCTGCCTCGCCGCGCGGAACGTTGCGCCGCAGCCGGCGAACGCGACGCTTACGACGCACGGCGGACCGCTCGTCCAGGCGCACCGCGGCAGTCGCGGCGAATACGACGACAACGCGGCGGGCGGCTTCGCGTGGTGCCTCGCCAAAGGCATCCGCGGCTTCGAGACGGACATCCGCTTCACGAAGGACCGTCAGCTCGTCATCCTGCACGACAGCCGTGTCGCGCGCACGACGGACGGTCAGGGCGTCGTCGAGGAGATGACGCTGGCGGAGGTCCGCGCGTGCCGTCTTCAGGCGTGCTCCGAGCCGGTGCCGACGCTGGAGGACGTGCTCGGCGTGTTCGGCGGACGCGGCGATGTCTTCGTCGAGCTGGAGATGAAGGCGTATCCGGGCACGTTCTACACGCCGGACGTCCTGGCCGACTACTGCCGCGCGCTGGAGGCGACGGCGCGGCGGCTGATGGCGCCGGGCACCTACGCCTTCACCTGCTTCAACACGAACACGCTCGCGGTCATGCGGGCCGTCGCACCTACCGCGCCGACCGGCTATATCGTCGGCGCCGGACTGGACG
>JAFUEM010000102.1 GCA_017463935.1 Kiritimatiellia bacterium | reverse complement strand
CGTGGCCCCGCAGCCGCCGCAGCTGGTGGGCGAGCTCGCCGCGCACGTCGTCCAGGAACGCCGCGTCGGCCGGATAGGCCGCGCACGCGAACATCATGTCCTGCCAGACGAGCAGCCCCAGCTCGTCGCAGATGTCGTAGAACACGTCCTTTTCGTACTGCCCGCCGCCCCAGACGCGGATCATGTTCATGTTCGCCCGCACGGCGCTGTCGAGCAGGTTCCGGTAGCGCGCCGGCGTCTGGCGGCGCTCCAGCGCGTCGCACGGAATCCAGTTCGCCCCCTTCATGAAGAGCCGCCTGTTGTTGACGCTGATCGTGAACGACAGCTCGTCCGAGCCGTCGGCCGCGCGCGTCCGTTCGTTGATGAGCTCGAGCTTGCGCAGTCCGACGCGCCGCGTGACCGTCTCGCCGTTCACGTCCACCGTGAAGGTGTAGAAGTTCTGCTCGCCCGCGCCGCTCGGCCACCAGAGCGGCGGGTCGTCGATCTCAATGACGTTGGTGACGCACGCGCCGTCCGACAGGTCGGCGAACACCGTGAGCGTGCAGTGCGTCAGGTCGTCGTTGAAGGCCGCGTCCGTGTAGACGTACTCGATGCGCGGCACGTCGTTCGCGAGGATCTTGACCGTGCCGCAGAAGCCGATGGATTCGATCTCCGGGCCCCAGTCCCATCCGGCGTGGCAGGCCGGCTTGCGGATGAGCGCCTGGTTCACGGCCCGCGCGACGTTCGACATGGGGTAGGCCCGCCCGGCGGCGGCGCGCCGTTCGTCCGCCGTCCGGATCGGGCTCGCGAACACGCCCTCGATCGTGTTTTCACCGGGCCGCAGCAGACTCTTGACGTCGAAGGTGTAGCGCCGGAAGCGGTTTGCCGTCGTCCCGGCCACCGTGCCGTTCACCTTGACCGTGCAGAACGTGTCGCAGTCCTCCAGCCGCAGCACGACCTCCCGGTGCGCGAGAAACGATTCGTCCACGGTGAACGTACGCGCGATCGACCACTCCCGCATCGGCACCCAGAAGGCGTTCGTCTCGTTCGCGCCCCAGTACGGATCGTCGATCACCCCGGCGGCGAGCAGCGCGTCGTGCACGCCGCCCGGAATGTCGATCGGGACGTCCACGCCGTCGCTCGTCGCGCGCCAGACGCCCGCCAGATCGAGCTCCTGCACCGCACCGGCGGCCGCCGCGGATCCGAGGGCCGCCCAAACAAGGAATCCTCCAATGAACCGTTTCGTCATGCTGTCCTTTCTTGGCCGGAAGTCGCCCGGCGTCAATCGGCGAAGAACGCCGTCTTCTCGACCGTCACGCGCGCGCGGCACCGGATGTCGGCCGAGGATGCGCCGATCAGGATGTCGTAATCGCCCGCGTCGGTGCGGAACCTGTTTGAAAAATCATCCCAGTACGCCAGATCGCGCACCGTCAGCGGCAGCACGACCATCCGCGTCTCGCCCGGGGCCAGCGCCACTTTCGCGAACGCCTTCAGCTCCTTCGCGCACCGTTCGACCGTGGCGCCGGGATAGGCTGCGTACAGCTGCACGACCTCCTTGCCCGCGACCTTGCCCGTGTTGGTGACGGGCACCCTCACTCTCCACTCTCCATTCTCAACTCTCAACTCTCCATTCTCAACTCTCAACTCTCCATTCTCAACTCTCAACTCGCCATTCTCAACTCTCAACTCGCCAAATGCAAACGTCGTGTAGCTCAGCCCGTGGCCGAACGGGAAGAGCGGGCGGATGCCCGCGTGGTCGTGCCAGCGGTAGCCCGTGTAGAAGCGCTCGTTGTAGATGACGTTCGTCGCGTTGTAGGTGCCGCACTGCGCCACGGCGGTATCGGCGTAGCGGACCGGCCAGGTCTGGGCGAGCCGTCCGCACGGGTTCACGTCGCCGAAGAGGACGTCGCAGATCGCGTTCCCCTCCTCCATGCCGAGATACGACGTCTGGATCAGCGTGTCCGCCTTGTCCGTCCACGTGTAGCCGACGGGCGTGCCGCTGCGCGAGATGACGACCGTGCGCGGCCGCTTCCAGTCGAGGATCGTGTGCATCGCCTGCTGGAGCGGCGCGGGCAGGTCGAACGCGACGCGGTCGCGCCCTTCGCCCTCCATGTTCTCCTGCACGCCCAGCTCCGTGCCGACGAAGACAAAGACGGTGTCGGCCGCCTCCGCCGCCGCGCGCAGCTCCGCCTCGTCGCAGAACGCCTCCTCCGTCTTCATCTCGACGTGCGCGCCCGCCTCGGTCGCGTTCGTCGCGTCCGTCTCGGCCAGCTCCGTCCGGGCGCAGAACGGCAGGAGCGTGATTTCGGCCGCGGGGAGCCGGTTGGTCAGCGCCGCGAAGAACGTGACTTCATACGGCACGTTCCCTTCGGCCGAGCCGCCTTTGCGGCACTGCGGTTCGTCGGCGAGCGAACCGATCACCAGCACCTTCTTCAGCGACCGTTCGTTCAGCGGCAGGACGGCACGGTCGTTCTTGAGAAGGACGATCGATTCGGCGCCTTCCTGCCGGGCGACGCGCTGGTGCTCGGGCGTGTTGCGCGCGCCGCGCCTGCGCGCGGCACCGGTCAGGAAGCCGGTCTTCGCCATGACGAACAGCGTGCGCAGCGCCATGTCATCGACCGTCGCCGCCGGCACGTCGCCGCGTTCCACGGCCTCGGCGAGCGGGAACGCCCCCGTCCGGGGATTGCAGATGCGCCGGATCCGCTCCCCGCAGTGCATCTCGATGCCGCCGCCGTTGGTCGCCGCGAACGCCGTCGAATGCTGGCCGCCCCAGTCCGTCACGAGCAGGCCCTTGAATCCCCACCGGTCGCGCAAGAGCCCCTTCTGCGTATACCGGTTCTCGCTCGCCCAGATGCCGTCGATCCGGTTGTAGCTCGTCATCACGGCGAGGACGCCCGCCTCCTTGACGGCGGCGCGGAAAGCGGGCAGATAGATTTCGTTCAGCGTGCGGTCGTCCACATGCGTGTCGACCGTGCCGCGCGCCAGCTCCTGATCGTTCAGGCAGAAGTGCTTCACCGTGGCGGCGACATCGAAACTCTGCACGCCCCTGATCAGCGGCACGCACAGCTTCGCCGCGAGGACAGGATCCTCGCCGAGATACTCCCAGTTCCGTCCGCACAGCGGCGTGCGCAGGATGTTGACGCCCGGACCGAGCAGCTGGTCGACGCCCCGGTCGCGGCATTCCGCGCCCAGCACTTCGCCGTGGCGGCGCGCCCAGTTGACGTCCCACGTCTGCGCGAGCGCCGAGAGCGACGGCAGGCGCGTGTTCTCCGTCTGCGGTTCGACATAGTCCCAGCCCCACCGGTCGAGCGACGCGCGGACGGTCGAGCTCGAATCGCTCATCGTCCATTCGCGCGCCGTGGCCGCGCCCGGCACCGCCGGGAGCGTCATCGTCCCCGAGCCCGCGAGGAGGCGCGTCTTTTCGCGCAGCGTCAGTTTCGCCAGCGTCGCGCGGGCGGCCGCGAGCGCCGCGCCGTCGTCGAGCATCGCGTCGGCGGCCAGCGCCGCCGCCAGCACCGCACATAAGATCACAGTCCGTTTCATGTCGTTTGATTTGAAAAGATTGACGGTGTCGACGCCCGGAACGGGCGCGTCAGGCCAGCTTGTCGAACGGGAACGTGAGCCGCCGGCCGTGACGCTCCTTCACGAGCCGGTCCCAGAGCGGCAGCCGCTCCGCCTTCGGCACCTGAACGGGGAAGTAGTAGTCGCGCGCCACCTGGGCGAGCTCCAGCCGGTCGTCGAACGCGCGCACCACGCCGAAGCCGATGTCGCGGTCCATGCCCATGGAGGGAATGCCGACCATCCGGATCATCGTCTTGCGGGCGTAGCTGCTGAACAGGATGTTCTCCTGCCAGCTGTGGTTGTGCCCGTGCAGGAAGCCGCAGACCTTCGGCGACTTGACCATCTGCTTGTTGATCCCGATCGACCAAGCCGGATGGTGGGCGCAGACGAGCGCGGGGCGCGCCGTGTCCGCCAGGAACGCCTCGAGCCACTTCGCCTGCTCCGCGCCCAGTTCGCATTTGCCGCGCCCGACGCTGTTGTCGTCCGCCGCCGGATCCGGCTCGACGAGCGAATCGAGCAGGATCATGTCGAACGTCGGCAGACGGGTGACGGAGGCAAACCGCCCCGCGACCGGCGACGGCGCGATCCAGTCGCCCAGCACCTTCGCCATCGGCGCGCGCCGGTCGTGGTTGCCGGCCGTCACGACGAGCCGGATGCCGGCGGCGGCGAGCGGGCTCAGAATCTCCTGCGCGATCTCGTAGTCGCGCGCTTCGCCGAAGCAGACGGAAATGTCGCCCAGCACGAAGACGTGCGCCGGGAGCGTTTTCATCCCCAGAATCTCGGCGACGAGACGGCGCGCCGTGTCGTTGATGTAGTCGTAGCTGCGATCCGTCTTGAACGTCTGCTCCGCCCACGGCTGACCCACATGCAGGTCGCTCATCACGACGCAGAGATTCGGATCGAGGATCGGGCGCGACGGCTCCG
>JAFUEM010000101.1 GCA_017463935.1 Kiritimatiellia bacterium | reverse complement strand
TTGCTCGTCGGGCAACCTGATCGCTCCGCGACAGGCGCATTCCCGCTCCGCGCAATTCGTGATGCGTCGCGCGTGAAATTGCATCTTAGCTGGATCTGCAATGTACAGTTTTAGGCTGGCGGTGCGTCCACCTGCCGAAGGCAGATTAAAAAAGAACATTTCCCAGCACACCCTGCGCGTTTGAAAGCACGAAGTGGCGGAGCGGGAATGCACCGAAGCGGAGCGGAGGGAAGATTCGGCGGAGCCGAACCCGCAGGGCGCGCAAGCGTCTGCGCGGGAGCCCAAACGTTCGGAGTTAAATTCTTCGATTGCAGGGGAGCCCTGCGAATTTCATTCATCGTTCAGTTGTCAAAGATCGACGCCCCGAAGGGCTGGGGCGGGCCCCGACTCGGTTGCCCTCGTCGCCGGTGACCGCACGCCCCCTCGCCTATAGGGTGCAAAAGGGCGGTTGAGTCTACGCTTTACACGCCGCGCCGCCCGCGCAATGTCGTTTTCGTCCAATGTTTACAGTGCTCAAAAGAATTTTCACCTTTTTTAGCTTTTTGTAAAAAGTCGGTTTCTTCAACCCGGTCTTCCGCCAGTTCCGGCTGTGGAGATGTGCATAGGCGACGCGCGCGCAGGCATTCCCGAGATGGTAGCGCACCGTCTCCACCACGTCGTGGATTTCCCGCGACCAGTCGCGCCGTTGGCCGCTCTGCCACGGCGACGATGTCGGCGTCGTTGACGGCGGCCTCGATCTCGCGTGTGCGCGCGCGGTCTAATGAGGATATTTCAATATCCCCGTTTAGAACTCTCCGTACTTGGATGGGTACTGTGTTAAACCGCGCGCCCGCGCGCGCGAGGGGAGGGGAACAAAAAACGCCACCCTGCGAGGGCGGCGTGGAGACCGTTTCGTTTTGCATTGTCGTGGTCCTTGTTTCGGGTCCGTGATGGCCTCGACGGCTCCCTGTGAGCCGCCCAGACAATGCGATTCTAGCCGATTTTGCAAGCGAGCGAAAGAAAAATCACCGTCGGAAAACGGCCGAAAAATCGAAATGTGCAAAAACCCACGGCGATTGCGGCCAGTTGCAATGCGGGTGCAATTTTGAAACCCACAAAATCCTGTGGGTAAATTGTGGGTAAAAACTAATTTTCATTTTTTGGGGTCCAACTCCGTGCGCCGCATCGGAGGGCCCCGCGCGGTTTTCGGGAATTTTCCCCAACCCACCCCTGCGGAGAAATAAAACGAGGTCGAAATCGCGTTGAAACTCGCGCGGCAAATCCGCCGCGATTTGTGATATACTAATCGCGTTCTTGCGGGGAGAAATCCGCACGGATGGGCGTCTAGGCATGCCTTCCCGCCCCAAGTTGATTTCAGCATCAACGCTACAAGTCGTTCACACGAAATACTAGCACTATTTCACGAAACATTAACACTGTTTCAAATCCCGAACGATGCGTAAGTGAAGATGCGCTCCTCTGGGCGCATTTTCTCTTCGTGCATTCGGGATGGCCTGTGCTAGGGCTTCGTGTGAGTGCAGGAAAAGAAATGCGCTCTTTTTTCATGCACAGATACGGTGTCTGCGACGTTTGAAGTGCGACAAGAATTTTCCGCATCAAATTCTCACGCAGAGGCGCAGAGACGCGGAGAGGGGGTGGCGATGGGTGGCAAGGCAGTTCTGATGGCGGCGGGTGCGGTGGTCGCGGGGGTGGCTGCGCTCGCCTCTCTCGTCTGCGCGGGGCCGTTGACATTGGCGCGCATGGGGCTGACGGTGCCGCGCCAGCTCGTGGCGCAGCGGGTGCTGACGTGCGGCATTTTCGCCGCGCTCGCGGTGTTGCCGTTCGGCACGGCTTTTCTCGCGCGGCGGTTGCCGCCTTGCGTGGCCGCGTCGAAGGTCGTGCGGTTCCTGAAAGTCGCCGCACTCGCCCTCGTGCCGGTATTCCTGACGCTTGCGACGCTCAACACGCCGTTCTGGTCGGCGCCGTCGCCGGATGCGTGGAACCGTCCGCGTTACATTTATGGATGGCCGCTGCCGTGGAAGAACGACGCCGGAATGGTGGCTGTGCTGTTCATGCCGTGCGTC
>JAFUEM010000100.1 GCA_017463935.1 Kiritimatiellia bacterium | reverse complement strand
GTGAAGGCGGCGGCGGCGGACGAGGAGGCGCCGACCTCGGGCAAGGACGCCAAGGTGACGATCGACATGTTCCCGCGCCTCAACAAGCAGGCGACGTTCGGCGCGCCGAGCGTCAACGGCGCGGCGTACGTCTCGGGCGCGTACACGCGTCCGCGCAAGTGGATCGTCCTGGAGACGAAGTACTCGACGTACGCGGACTTCCAGAACCAGCTGACGTTCACCTGGCACGTCCTTCTCGACACGAAGACCTCGACGCTCAACCGCAGCAACAAGGAGGGCATCCCGCCCTACTCGTACTTCACGACCACGGTCACCTACCAGAACATCCCCGACGGGTCGCACGCGGCCTCGGTCGTGCTGCCGCCGTCGTACCTCGAGCGCTACGGCGAGCCGTGCGCGGTCGGCATCGTGATCACCAACGACAAGGGCGAGGTGCTCGCGGGCGACTGCGAGAGCTCGGGCGGCGAGGTCAAGGACTTCGCGCACCCGAAGAGCCTGGAGGACGCATTCTGGAACAACCAGAAGATCATGAACGCGACGACGAAGGGCGGCGAGCCGATGATCGAGCGCCGCCAGGGCCTCATGGACCGCTCGAAGACGATCTGGGCGCTCGTGAACCCGAACGACTACGAAGCCGTCATGCAGTAACAGCAAGGAAGGTCGCCGCACATGGCCAGCAAGACATTGACATTGAACATCGGCGCGTCGTCGGTCACGCTCGCCGAATACGAGCTGGGCGCGAAGCCGAAGCTTGTGAACTACGGCACGGCCGCGCTCGCCGCGCCGCTCGACTCGGGCAACGCGGGGACGATCCTCGCGCCCGCGCTCCTGGAGATCGTCCGCGAGAAGGGCATCAAGCCCGGCAAGGTGGCGATCGCCGTCTCGGGCCAGATGGTCTTCCCGCGCTTCGCGGCGATCCCGTTCGCGGGCAGCGACCAGGCGAAGTTCGAGCAGCTGGTCCGCTACGAGGTCGAGCAGAACGTGCCGTTCCCGATCGACGAGATGATCTGCGACCGGCAGGTGCTGGGCGAGACCGAGAACGGCGACAAGTCGGTGATGATCGTCGCGGCGAAGATCGAGCAGATCGAGGCGATCACGGACGCGGTGGCGGCGGCGGGCTTCACGCCGGAGCTCGTGGACGTGGCGCCGCTCGCGCTCGCGAACGCGCTCAAGGCGAACCGCCCGGGCGCGGACGACTGCGCGATCATCCTCGACATCGGCGCGAAGACGACCTCGCTCGTGGTGGTCGAGGGCGACAAGCTCTACAACCGCTCGATCCCGGTGGCGGGCAACACGCTCACCAAGGAGATCGCGCAGAAGCTCGGCTGCACGCTCGACGAGGCCGAGGCGTTCAAGCGCGAGAAGGCGTACGTCTCGCTCGGCGGCGTGATGGAGGACGACGACGCGACGCTCGACACGATCTCGAAGGTGTGCCGCGCGGTGATGACGCGCCTCAACGCGGAGATTTCGCGCTCGATGAACTTCTACCGCTCGCAGCAGGGCGGCGGGGCGCCGACGAAGCTGTACCTGACGGGCGGCACGGCGCTCCTGCCGCAGCTCGCCGAGTTCTTCCAGGATTCGCTCCAGATCGAGGTCGAGTACCTCAACCCGTTCGAGACGATCGGCACGGGCGGCGCGGTCGACGCGGCCGCGCTCGAGACGGACATCGCGTTTCTCGGCGCGACGGCGGGCCTCGCGCTGCACGTGGCGGGCAAGGCGGAGCTGGCGATCAACCTGATGCCGCCGTCGATCCTCGCGGCGCGCGCGGAAGTGCGCAAGATCCCCGTCGTGGCGGCGGGCGCGGTCGCGTTCGTGGCGGC
>JAFUEM010000099.1 GCA_017463935.1 Kiritimatiellia bacterium | reverse complement strand
GTCAACGGCCACGGCACGGCGACGAAGGCGGGCGACCTCGCGGAGACGGTCGCGACGCGCGCGGCGTTCGGCCGGGCGGTTCCGATCTCGTCGACGAAGAGCTACATCGGCCACACGCTCGGCGCGTGCGGCGCGATCGAGGCCGTCGCGACGATCGGCATGATGCGCGCGGGCGCGTTCCATCCGACGCTGAACCTGACCGCGCCCGATCCCGCCTGCGCGGAGCTCGACTACATCCGGGGCGGCGCGCGGCATCTTGACGTCGAATTCGCGATGAGCAACAACTTCGCCTTCGGCGGCGTCAACACGTCGCTCGTCTTCCGGCGGGTATGATAGACTAGGAACATGAGATGAAAACGATCGAACGCTACGTCCTGACCTCGTTCCTCACGAGCTTCCTGCTCGCGTTCCTCGTGCTCAGCTTCGTGCTGACGATCGGGCTTCTGGTGCAGATCGTCGGCTACATCCTCGACGGCGTGGACGCGTCGCTCATCGGCGAGTTCGCGCTCGTCAGCTTCCCCGAGACGTTGCAGTGGACGATGCCGCTGGCGATCCTCGTCTCGAGCGTCCTCGTCTTCTCGCGCCTCTCGGCCGACAGCGAGATCGCCGCGATGCGCGCGTGCGGCGTCAACCTCCTGTCGGTCATGAAGGGACCGGTCCTCTTCGGCCTCGTCTGCGCGCTCCTCGGCGCGTACGTCAACAACGAGATCGTGCCGCGCGGGCACGAGGTGCGCCGCAGCCTGAAGACGAAGGTGTCGGTCGGCACCGGCCTCGACGCCCTGGAGGCGAACCGCTGGATCGACGACTTCCCGAAGGTGCGCATCTACTTCAGCGGCAAGGAGGGCAACTGGCTCTACGACCTCGTCGTGCTCGACTACTCCAACCCGCTCGTCGACCGGATGATCCGCGCGTCCAAGGCGCTCGTCACGAGCGAGGGGCGCGACGTCACGCTCGACCTCTACGGCATGACCGTCGATCCGCTCGACGAGAACCATCCGGGAATGATGCGCGTCAGCCGCTACCAGTACACGGTCAAGAACGCGCTCGCGGAGACCAAGTACACGAAGAAGGGCAAGGATTTCCGCTATCGCGAGCTCGTGCAGGCGATCCGCGACGGCGCGGCCGAAGAGGAGCGCGTGCTCGACCGCCTCTTCCGGATGAAGGCGCGGAAGGAGTGGGCGGATCTGGACGCGGCGGCGGCGCGCGCGGCGTTCGCGGCGGACAAGGAGGCGCACGACGTGCGGCGGAGCATCCGGCGCGCCACGTCCAAGCTGAAGGTCGAGCTTGCCAAGCGCTTCGTCTTCGCGGCGGCGTCGCTCTGCTTCGTCCTCGTCGGCATCCCGCTCGGCATCCGCGCCCAGCGCAAGGAAAGCTCCGTCGGCATGGCGATCTCGCTCGCGATCTCGCTCGGCTACTATCTCGTGGTGATGCTGATGCTGAGCCTTCAGAAGAACTACACGATCCATCCCGAGTGGCTGATCGGGCTGCCGGTGCTGGCGTGCTTCGTGCTGGCCGCGCGCTTCACCCGCAAGAATCTCTAGCAACAAGTCCAAGGAGAACGAACATGGCGAACATCCATCCCACCGCAATCGTCGAAGACGGCGCCCGGCTCGGCGCGGACGTCGAGATCGGCCCCTACGCGCACATCGGCCCGTTCGCGCAGATCGGCGACGGCACCGTCGTGAAGCAGGGCGCGATCATCGACGGCCACACGACCATCGGCGCGCAGTGCCAGATCTTTCCCTACGCGCTCATCGGCATGAAGACGCAGGACCTCAAGTACAAGGACGGGTCGACGAGCTACATCGAGATCGGCGACCGGACCGTCATCCGCGAGTTCGCGACCGTGCATCTCGGCACCGCGGACGGCGAGAAGACGATCATCGGCTCCGACTGCCTCTTCATGTGCTACTGCCACGCGGCGCACGGCGTCATCCTCGGCAACCACGTCATCTGCTCGAATTCGGTGCAGCTCGCGGGCGACGTGCACCTCCAGGACTGGGCGATCGTCGGCGGCTGCGCGGCGGCGCACCAGTTCTGCACCGTCGGCAAGCACGCGATGGTCGGCGGCATGACGAAGATCCGCCAGGACTTCCCGCCCTACATGCTCGGCGACATGGTCGACGGCGCGACGAAGGTGATCGGCCCGAACGTCGTGGGCCTGACGCGCCGCGGCTTCCCGAAGGACGTCATCCGCGCGCTCAAGGAGGCCCACCGCTTCCTCTACCGCGACGGGCTCAACCGGACGCAGGCGCTCGAGCGCGTCGAGAACGACGTCGAGCCGTTCGCGGAGATCAAGGAGCTCGTCGCGTTCTACCGCAACAGCCAGCGCGGAGTGAGCTGAGGTGCGCGCGACGTTTGACAGCCGCGCCGTCCGGCCGGGGATGATCTTCGTCGCGCTGAAGGGCGAGAAGTCGGACGGCCACGACTACATCCCGCAGGCGCGCGCGGCGGGCGCGTCCGAGATCATCGACGGCTACGCGGCGCTCGACCGCGCCGCGCGCGACCGGCGCCGCGCGCTGAAGGCCGTCGTCGTCGGCGTGACGGGCTCGGCGGGCAAGACGACGACAAAGGAGTTTCTGCGGACGTTCTTTTCGGCGCTCGGCCGGACCGCCGCGACGGAGGGCAACTTCAACAACCACATCGGTCTGCCGATGACGATCCTCAACTGCCCGGACGACGCGGACTTCCTGATCGTCGAGATGGGCACGAACCATCCCGGCGAGATCGCGCACCTCTGCTCGATCGCCGAGCCGGACGTCGGGCTCATCACCAACATCGGCACGGCGCACATCGGCAACTTCGGCTCGCAGGCGGCGATTGCGCGCGAGAAGGGCGAGATCCTGAAGGCGGCGAAACGCTTCGGCATCGGCCCCGGCGAGGCCGCGGCGCTTCCGCCGCGCCTCGCGGCGGCCGTCGCGGCGGTGCT
>JAFUEM010000098.1 GCA_017463935.1 Kiritimatiellia bacterium | reverse complement strand
GCCTTGACGAGCCAGACGTGGTCGCCGACGCGGATGTCCTGCGCGGCGATCTGGTCGGCGTTGTGGAGCGTCGCGCGCGCGATCACGCTGCCGGCGAGCTCCACCGGCTCCAGTTCCGCGACCGGCGTCAGGACGCCCGTGCGGCCCACCTGCACCGTGATGCCGCGCACGACCGTCTCCGCGCGCTCGGGCGCGTACTTGTAGGCGCGCGCCCAGCGCGGCGAATGGGCCGTCGCGCCGAGTGCGCCGTAGAACGCGCGCTCGTTGATCTTGAGCACCGCGCCGTCGATCTCGAAGCGGAAGCCGTGGCGGTTCGCGCCGAGTTCGTCGATGGCGGCGATCGCCTCGTCCATCGTCGCCGCGACGCGGCTCCACGGCGCGACCGGAAAGCCCCAGCGCCGAAACGCCGCGATCAGCTCGGTGTGCGACGCGAAGCCGTCGCAGCCGACGCCGCCCGCGTTGTAGATGACGGCGTCCAGGGGCCGCTGCGCGACCACCTTCGGGTCAAGCTGCTTGAGGCTGCCCGCGCAGGCGTTGCGCGGATTCATGAACGTCTCACGGCCCGCCTCGTCAAGCTCCGCGTTCAGCTTCACGAAGCCGTCGCGCGTCATGTACACTTCGCCGCGCACCTCCAGCCGGTCGGGCGCGTCGGCGGGCAGCGCCTTCGGAATCGAGCGGATCGTGCGCACGTTCTGCGTCACGTCGTCGCCCACCTCGCCGTTGCCGCGCGTCGCCGCGCGCACGAGCCGCCGGTCTTCGTAGAGGAGCGAGATCGACACGCCGTCCACCTTCGGCTCGACGACGTAGTGCCAGCCGCCGTCCGGCAGCTCCTTGCGCAGGAACGCGTCGAACGCGACGAGCTCGCCCTTTTCGTAGCACTTGTCGAGCGACTTCATGGGCGGGTCGTGGCGCACCGGCGCAAAGCCCGCGAGCGGTTCGCCGCTCACGCGCAGCGTCGGCGAATTCGGATCCTTGAACTGCGGAAAGTCGTGTTCGAGCCGGATCAGCTCCTCGTACATCCGGTCGTAGTCCGCGTCGGCGATGACCGGCCGCGCCTCGACATAGTAAAGGCGGTCGTTGCGGTTGATCGCCGCAACGAGTTCCGCCATCCGCGCCTGCGCTTCATGTTCACTGAGCATGAAGATAGTATATCATATTCTAGAAAACCAGCGCGCCGTTCTCGGCCGTCACGCGGATGGTCGCGCCCGGCGGGTATTTGCCCGCGACGATGCCCTTCGCGATCGGGTTCTCCAGCGCGCGCTGGATCGCCCGCTTGACGGGCCGCGCGCCGTAGGCGGGATCGTACCCGTCCTTCGCGAGCACCGCCACCGCCGCGTCGTCCACCGCCAGCGTCAGGTTCTGGTCGGCGAGCCGCCGCGTCAGGTCCTTCAGCTGGAGCCGCACGATCGCGCGGATCTGGTCTTCGCTCAGCGGATCGAACTCGAGGATCTCGTCGAGCCGGTTCAGGAACTCGGGCCGGAAGATCGTCTTGAGCTGGTCCTTCGGCGCGTTCGACGTCAGGATGATGACGGTGTTCTTGAAGCTGACCGTGCGGCCGTGGCTGTCGGTGAGCCGCCCGTCGTCGAGCACCTGCAGGAGCAGGTTGAAGACGTCCGGGTGCGCCTTTTCGATCTCGTCGAGGAGCACCACCGAGAACTGCTTGCGCCGCACGGCCTCGGTGAGCTGCCCGCCGTCCTCGAAGCCGACGTAGCCGGGCGGCGCGCCGACGAGCCGCGAGACGGCGAACTTCTCCATGTACTCCGACATGTCGAGGCGCACCATCGCGTTCTCGTCGTCAAAGAGCTCCTGCGCGAGCGCCTTGGCGAGCTCCGTCTTGCCGACGCCCGTGGGGCCGAGGAAGAGGAACGCGCCGACGGGGCGGTTGCGCAGCTTGATGCCGGCGCGCGAGCGCAGCACGGCGTCGGCGACGGCCTCCACCGCCTTGTCCTGGCCGATGACGCGCTCGTGCAGGATCGCGCCGAGACGCATCAGCTTCTCGCGCTCGCCTTCGACGAGCTTCGTGACGGGAATCCCCGACCAGCGCGAGACGACTTCGGCGATCTCGTCCGCCGTCACCTCCTCGCTCAGCAGGGACGCGGCCGCCGCCTGGGCCTTATCGTCCTCATGGGCCTTGAGCCGCTTTTCGAGCGCGGGAATCTCGCCGTACTTGAGGCGGGACGCGGTGGCGTTGTCACCGTTCGCAAGGGCGTTTTCATACTGCGTCTTCTTCTCCTGCAGGAGCGTGCGGATCTGCCGCACCTCCTCCAGCGCGGCCTTTTCCTTCTTCCACTGGGCGGTCATCGTCTCCGCCTTCGTCTTGAGGGTCTTCAGTTCCTCCTGAAGCTCCGCGAGGCGCTTTTTGGAGGCGTCGTCCTTCTCCTTCTTGAGCGCGATCTCCTCGATCTCCAGCCGCCGCACGTGGCGCGAAATCTCGTCAAGCTCCTGCGGCATCGAATCCATCTCGGTGCGGATGCGCGCGCACGCCTCGTCGAGAAGGTCGATCGCCTTGTCGGGCAGGAAGCGGTCCTGGATGTAGCGGCTCGAGAGCGCCACCGCGCTCACGAGCGCCTCGTCGCGGATGTGGACGTTGTGGTACTTCTCGAAGCGCTCCTTGAGGCCGCGCAGGATCGAGACGGCGTCCTCCTCGCTCGGCGGATCGACCATCACGGGCTGGAAGCGCCGCTCGAGCGCCGCGTCCTTCTCCATGTACTTGCGGTACTCGTCGAGCGTCGTCGCGCCGACGCAGTGCAGCTCGCCGCGCGCCAAGAGCGGCTTGAGCATGTTGCCCGCGTCCGACGAGCCTTCCGTCTTCCCCGCGCCGACGATGGTGTGGATCTCGTCGATGAAGAGGATGATCTTGCCGTCCGATTCCTTGATCTTCTTCAGGACGGCCTTCAGCCGCTCCTCGAACTGGCCGCGGTACATCGCGCCCGCCATCAGCGCGGTCATGTCGAGCGAGAAGACCTGGCGGTCCTTCAGGCCCTCGGGCACGTCGCCGCGGTTGATGCGCTGCGCGAGCCCTTCGACGATGGCCGTCTTGCCGACGCCCGGCTCGCCGATCAGCACGGGGTTGTTCTTCGTCTTGCGCGAAAGGATGCGGATGACGTCGCGGATCTCGGTATCGCGCCCGATCACGGGATCGAGCTTGCCGCTCTTCGCGAGCGCGGTCAGGTCAGTGCCGTACTTCTCCAGGCATTTCTCGTTGTCTTCCGGCGGTTCGTAGGTTGCATTCATGTTGACATCTCCTTTGCAGCCGCTTGCGGCGGCCGCACCCGTCTTTAGCAACTTCCGTGCCATCCGAAAAGCCGCCGCCGCTGCGACAGCCTGTCCCACTGTGAGACAAAAAAGAAACCGCCTTTCGGCGGTCGTCTTTTTGGTGCTCGGGGCGGGACTCGAACCCGCAAGGATCTCTCCACATGCACCTCAAGCATGCGTGTCTGCCAATTTCACCACCCGAGCAGGGGTATTGAAATTGCCGCGTAGTATATCACATCGGCCGCCCGCGCGCAAGGGGGCAAATGAAAATATTTACGCGGCGGCCGGTTCAGTCCGCGCCGAGGCAGAGGCCCCAGCGCCGGAGGTCGGCGGCGTCCACCGCGTAGGCCGGGTCGATTTCGATGGGCAGATCGCCCTTCACCTCGACGCCCGCCTCCGCGAGCCACCTCTTCCACTTCGCCTGCATGTCCGCCTTGCACGTCGCGGGGCTGTCGCCGCCCTCGGCGTTCTTGACGGGCGAGAACTCGTCCTTCTGGTCGAACGCGAGGAACGCGGCGACCTTGGCGTTCGGCAGGATGTCGAAGATGAACTTCTCGAACTTGTAGCCGTTCGGTTCGGCCGGCTTGACGACCTGGCCCTTCGCGTCGACGTACGGGATCTTCTTGAACGCGAGGTGCAGCGGCATCGCCTTGCCCGCCTCGCGCTGGAGGAACGCGCGGTCGAAGACGTGGATCGCCGGCGAGCCGTAGAGGAAGTAAAGTTGTCCGTCCTTGCCGCGGCGGTTGCACTGCTCGTCCGTCATCTCGGTGTATTCGACCATGCGGAAGGTCGGACCGAACTGCATCGGCACGCCGACCTTCTCCTTCGGATCGCGCTTGGCGCAGAGCTTGAGCGAATACTCCGACTTGTTGAGGATGTGGTAGCCGATGAACGCGGGATCGGCGATCTCGACGAGCGGGTTGTCGACCTGGAAGAAGAAGACCGACTTGATGCCGCGCTTCTTCATGTCGTCGAGCGCGCCCGAGCGCTTCAGCGCCGCGATGAGGCCGCCGTGGCCGTCGGGCGACATGAAGACGTGGCCCGGCGCGTCGAGGATGATCCGGCCGTCCCTGTCCATGCCCGGCCACATGCCCTGCGTGAAGAAAAAGACGTCGTCGGGATTGAGGCCGAAGTAGTCGTTCTCCTCGAAGCACTTGACCGTCGCCGCGTTGTTGGCCTCGCTCGTCATCACGTAGAACGGGATCGCGCGGCCGTAGCGGATCGTGCGCGCGAGAATCTTGCGCGCGTGGAAGTAGAAGAGCGGCGCGCCCGTGACGGGCCCGATGGAGTAGCAGCCCTTCGGCCCGTCGTAGCCGAGGCGCGAGCCCTGCCCGCCCGCGACGAGCAGCGCGGCGACGCGGCCGGCCTTCAGCTCCTTCTCGCCCGCGGCGATCGCCTCGGCGAGCTTCCTGCCCTTGAGGACCGCCACCTTCGGCGCCCTGCCCTTCGAGCTGTCCGGCACCTCCGCGCCCTTCGCGAGCGCGCTCTGACAGTACTTGACGCTCTTCGGATCGATCGTCGCGATCTGCTGGAGGAGCGCGGTCTGTTCGGTCTTGTTCAGCTTTTTCCAATAGGCGAGAACGTGCTCCTGGCCGCAGCTCTTGAGCCGTTTTTCCGCTTCAGCGTAATTCATGTCGAGTTGTCTCCTTGTTGAGTTTCAAGGATAGTATGCCAAAAATCGCCTCAACTTGCAAGACCCGTCAGACGGGCACGGTGCGGACGGCCTCGCCGGCGTAGACGGGACGGCCTGCGACGAGGAGCGCGCCGTCGGCGCGGATGCCGCCGCAGAGCCCCTTCACCGGCGCCGGATCGCCGTCCGTCTGGCGGACCGAGACGACCGCGCCCTTGAGCGCATCGTGCGCGGCGAGCTCCGCGTACACCGCCGTGAAGCCGCCCGCGCGCCACGTCTCGTACAGCGCGCCCAGTTCCGCGAGGAGCGCGTCGAAAACCGCATTCCGGTCCTGCGCGGCGCCGCGCACGAGCTTGAGCGACGTCGCGCGCGCGGCGATTTCGGCGGGGAAGACCGTCTGGTTGACGTTCACGCCGATGCCGCAGATGACGTTGTCGCCGCTGCGCTCGCAGAGGATGCCCGCGATCTTGCGGCCGTCCACGAGCACATCGTTCGGCCACTTCACCGCGCCGCCCGTCACGCGCCGCACGGCAAGCCCGGCGACGAGCGGCAGCGTCATCACCTCGTCAAGAGGCAGATCCGCGACCGAGAGGACGGCCGAAAAGGTCAGGTTCTCGCCTGGGCGGGCGAGCCAGCGGTGGTCGAGCCGTCCGCGCCCCGCCGTCTGTTCGCGCGCCGTGAAGACGTCGCCGTGCACGCCCGCGCGCGCATCGAGGTTCGTCGATTCCGTTGTCTCCTTGCGAAAGATCCGAAACTCCATTCCTAGCCCCTCGCCTTCTTGACCTGCGCGCGGATCGCCCGCGCGAACGTCTCGCCGACGCGCGAGAGGCTCACGCCCCGGCGGTAGATGAGGCCGACGCGGATCGTCTCGTCGAGCGCCAGCGGCACCGCGACGACGTCGGGCCCGTTCAGCTCGCGCGAGAGCGCGCCCGACGCGACGGTGTAGCCGTTGAGTCCGAGGATGAGGTTCGTCATCGTCGCGCGGTCGCGCACGCGGATGTTCTTCTTGCGCTCGATCGCGTCCATCACCTCTTCGGAAAAGTAGAGCGCGTTCTCCTGGCCCTGCTCGAACGAGAGGAACGGGTAGGCGTCGAGCTGCGCGGGCTTGATCTTCTTCGCCTTCGCGAGCGGATGTTTCTTGCCAAGGAAGACGTGCGGACGGGAGACGAAGAGCTCCTCGAACGCGATATCTTCCTTCCGGAGGATCTTGAGGAGCTCGCGTTCGTTGCGGTTCGAGAGGTACAGGACGCCGATCTCGCTGCGCCGCCGCGCCACGTCGTCGATGATCTCGCTCGTCACCGTCTCGCGCAGCGTGAAGTCATACGAGTCGGATGCGTTCGCGCGCACGACCGCCATGAACGCCTCGACCGCGAACGCATAGTGCTGGCACGAGACCGCGAACTGCGGCAGGCGCACCGCCCTGCCCGTGTACTTCGCCTGGATCGCCGACACGTCGCTCAGGATCCGCCGCGCCGAGGCGAGGAACTCTTCGCCCTCGCGCGTCACCGTCACGCCGCGGCTCGTGCGCGAGAAGAGGGCGAAGCGCAGCTCCTCCTCGAGCGCGTGGATCGATTCGGTCATCGTCGGCTGGGTGACGAACAGCCTGCGGGACGCCTCGCTGAAGCTCCCGCAGGTCGCGACCGCATCGACGTAGCGTAGCTGCTGGAGCGTCATTCAAACAGCCACGTTGACAGATACCGCTCGCCCGTATCGGGGAGGAGTACGACGATCGTCTTGCCCGCGAAGTCCGCGCGCCTGGCGATCTCCAG
>JAFUEM010000055.1 GCA_017463935.1 Kiritimatiellia bacterium | reverse complement strand
GTTATGCCTCTGGACCCATTGGAGCCTCGCCGCCGCAGGCCCGTCCGGGAAAGGCCTTTCCGGGCGGGCCGTTCTGTTCGGACACTCGTCCGACTGAACAGCAGCATAGTCTACCATATTCCGATTAGACAAGACCCTTCTGTATCATGTAGAACTTTTGAGAAACTCCGACGGTTGAAAAAATTGGCTCCGTCACCACTTCGCCTTAGCTCCGCGTCGCGAAACCGCGATTATTGCCTCCTACTATGCTTTCTTTATCTGGGGGCACCGCCCCCAGACCCCCAAAGCTGTCGCTGCGAATTTCATGCGGCTGAACAACGCGAAGCAGAGGGCGCAACGTTAGTGAAGCCTCTTTGCCAGCCGTCGGAGTTCCAATATCCTCCCGCTCCTTTATCCGCTTGATCGCCGCTTAATGTCAAAAGGGTCAGATGGCAGGTTGGCGACAGAGTCGGCAAAGGCTCCAAAGCAGACCGAAAGAGCGATAACTGCGATAAGTTGTTTCATAATAGTTTTCTTCATTTTTTTTCATCTTATCGAAGTCCATCGTTTCCCTCTAAAGTGTAAGCGGCGACTTCGCCAAACGTTCCGACCCATACGTCGGTCTGCATCTTCACCCATTCAAGATGCTTTTTCAACTCCTCTGGGTTCTCCCATGCGTCATATCCGCGCTTCATCCCGTGCGACATGAAGACGAGCCAGTCGCCCTTCTTCCGCGCCGCTTCGACGAGCGCATTCATTTTCTCCGCCGTCATCGCGCCGCCGGCCGCCTTCTGGCTCATCCGCATCGCGGAAAACCCCGCCTCCCTCGCCGCCTCCTCGACGGACGTTCCATCCACGCCGCGCTTCGCGTTGAACGGCGACGCGAAGCTGCCGCAGCGACGTCCAATCTCGCGCTCGACCGCATCCTTGCCGCGCCGCATGTCCGCGAGCATCTCCTGACGCGTCATCTTCGAATATTTGCCGTGGGACGCGCCGTGCGTGCCGATCTCCATCCCGGCGTCGGACATCTCCTTGAGCTGCGCCCAGGTCATCAGTGGCGTTCCGCGCTCGGCCTTCGACTTGAGGCCCTTCGGGTCGCCCACCTTGTCCGTTATCGGGAAGAACGTCGCCTGGAGTCCCGCGTTGCGGAACATCGGGAACGCGACTTCGTACTGATCTGCGAGCCCGTCGTCAAACGTGTATGTGACCGCACACCTCTTCCCGTCTGGGAAGGCCATCGCGGCGGCAAGCAAGATCGGAAGCATTGTCATGGCACAGCCCTCAGAATCCGTAGGTGCTCTTGAAAGGACGATAGACCTTCACCTCGGGAAGCTTCAGGCCCTCGACTTCGGAAAGCCTTATCGAGCCTTTCAGGACGAGATTCGTGAACGAGAAGTCCACGCCGGGGCGGTTGGACTTGCCGCCAAGCGTCATGAGGACGTCGTGGTGCGTCAGAACGACTCGGCCGTCGACGTTCTCGACGCTGAAGGTCATGTCGGAGCCGTCGGCGTTCTCCATCTTGACGCCCTTCGCGCCGTCGGACACGACCGCCCAGCGCGACTCCATGCGCGCCCCGTCGAAGTACAGGTCGCGCTTGTCCTTCGCCCAGACGCCGAAGTCGTTGTGGAGCTTCTTGCCTGGATAGCTGCGGTAGGGCCCGAGGCCCGCCCAGTCGACGCGCGTCACGGCTTCGCCGAGATCAAGCGCTAAACCGCACTCGACGAGGACGCCCCTGCACTTCTCCGACGGAACGAGCTCGTAGTCGACGACACCGTCCTTGATGCGGATCGTTCCGTCGATGTGCTGCTTCTCCTTCGGGTTGTCGTACTTCGACCAGCGGACCTTGACAGACCCGTCCTTGTTGACCTTCTTGACCTCGGGCTTCAAGATGTACGGATCGTACCAGTAGAGGAAATCCTTCGACTTGCCGATCGTCTGCGCCTGCGGCACGACCGTCATCTTGCGCCCGACACGCAGAAGAAGCTGTTCTGGGGTAATGGGGAACGGGGAATCCGCCTTCGCCGCGGCTACGGCGGACGAGCGGGGAACCGGGAACGGAGTGGAGATTGTTTCCCAGTCCGCGGGCTTCTCGACCTTGGGCAGGCCGGGGAACGCCTTGTAGAAGCGCGCCATCAAAAGCGCGGACTCCTTGGGCGTGCCGTCGGCATAGCAGATGCCGTCCGTGCCGCGCTCGCCGTAGCTGTCCCAGAACGTCTTGTCGTCCACCCAGACGCCCTGCACGTCCTTAGTCGTCTTGCGCACCTTGTCCTTTGTTTTCTCCTTGGGCTGCGGGTTGCCGTTCTCGTCGTATCCCAGCGGGAACGCGCCGTCGGTCTCGACGGCCTGGTCCTGCCACATCCAGACGCTTCCGCCTGCGAAGTTCTCGCTCGCGAGAATGCGCGGCCAGCGATCCTCGAACTGCGAAAAGCCGTTGCCGCAGGCATGCGAGAACTCGGTCTGGAAGAACGGCTTCTTGAGCGTGCGGCAGTACTTGAAACGCTCCTCGTCGAAGTAATGCCCCGAGAAGACGTCCACCAGCTCGCTGTCGGGATTCTGCGCCCACTCCCGAAGAGAGTCCCATGTCTGCGGCAATGCGCGAAGGCGCGTCGGGTCCTTCGCCTTCGCGTACTTCAAGACGGCGATCGTGTTGGGCCGCACCTTGTTCTCGTTGCCGAACGTCCACATGAACACGCACGGATGGTTCTTGTCGCGGCGGATCGTCCGCTCCGTCCGGTCGATGAGGAGCGGCTCGTATCTGTCGTTTTTCAAAAGCCCAGATCCGCGCGAGCCGAACGGCACTTCGTCCACGACGTAGAAGCCGAGCTCGTCGGCGAGTTCGTAGAAGTCGACGCCGAATGGATAATGCGCCGTCCTGATGTAGTTGACTCCGAGGGCCTTCATCTTCAGCATCTGCTCGCGGCGGAGCTCGCGCGTGATGGCGCGGCCGACCTTCGGCATGATCTCGTTCCAGCACACGCCCCGGAAGATTGTGCGCTCCCCGTTGATGTAGATCGACTTTTCGTCCGAGGAAACTTCGCGGATGCCGACCTTCTCGCGGACGGTCTCGCCGTTGTACGAGACCTCGAGCGTATAGAGGTTCGGCGTCTCGGCTGTCCAGAGCCTGGGGGCTCGAAGAGAAAGGGACGCAAGAGACTTAAGAGACGAGTGGGACGCGGCGACTGCACCGTCAGGCGCGATGAGTCTCACGGCGACCGGCTTCTCGGCACCGCCTGCGACATCGACCTTCACCTCGGCACACCAGTCGTCGCCCTTCACGCGGCGTGAGACGAACGTGACGTCGGCGATCCATCCGTCGGAGGGCACGGAAAACATCTCGACGCTCCTGAAGATTCCCGCGAGGCACCAGCAGTCGTTCGTATCCCACAGCCATCCCGGCACGCGCGTCTTGACGGCCACCTTGATTTCGTTCTCGCCCTTCTTCAGCGCCGAGGTCACGTCGAACTGGTGAAGGTTGTACGCGCTCGTCACGTCAGAGGCGATGCGCACGCCGTTGATCTCGAGGTCGTATCCGAAGAGAACGCCGTCAAGCCGCAGCATCACCTTGCGCCCTTCCCACATAGGATCGTAGGCGAACGTGCGCACGTACGTTCCGGTGAGGTTCTGCATCTGGTTGCCGTACTGCGGATGCTTGTAGCCCTGTGTCTCCCAGTTGCCGGGCACGCGGATCTTACCGGACTCTCGCGTCACTGTGTCCGGCTTCTCGTCGTCGTTGCGGACGAGAGTGAAATCCCATTCGCCGTCGAGGGACGTGATCTCGTCCGCTTCGCGCAGGGGATACACCCATTCCTCGGCAATCGCGCAAAGTGCAAAGCCCGCCAAGCAGGCAACTAATCCTTTTTTCCAAATCATATCTTCTCCTTTCGGTTAGATGAGGGGGCTTGCGCCGTTACAGACGGTAGACTTATTTCATGGCGTCTCCAGGACTCTTCGCGCCCATCCCTACTTAACCACAATGACAAGCCCTTTTCGGCGGAGCACGATGCCGCCCTTCGACGCTTCGTACTTTAATTTGTAATTGACCGTCTTGCCGTTTGCCTTGACGGTAAGGTTTTCAAGACCGTCGACCGAACCGCATGCCAGCACAACCTCACCGTCCGCAAGGGCGAGATCTCCGACGTCAATGACAGCGCCTGACGTGAACGCCGCATTGCCCGTCACCACGAGCGTTCCGTTCGTCACCGTTCCGCCAATCGTCGCGGAAGCGAATGTGTTCGTCTGTCCGCCAAGATCGAGCGTCGTGTCGGAATCGACCGTCAGCGCGCCCGTGCCGCCATACGCCGCCGAGAGCGTCAGCTTGCCCCCGCCCTTCACCGTCAGCGCCCCCTCGCCGGTGATCGCATTCGCAATGGCGATATCCTGACCGTTGACATCGATCGTGCCGCCGCCCGCGTTGACGATAAATGAGATTCCTTCGGGCGCAAACGCTTTGGTGCTCGGCAGAGCCTTCAGCGTGCCGCCGTTGAAAAACAGCTTGCTCGTATATTCCGCATGCTGACGGGTGAAGCAACCGGCCTCCAACGTGCCGCCGTTCACATTGAGCGTAGGCCCGTCGCCGGCATAGGGTGCGACATGGATAGTTGCCGCTGACAGCGTACCGCCGTTTACATTGATTGTCGCCGACGCACGATTCTGGTTTGCAAGATTGAGTGTTCCGCCAACCGTAAACGTTCCGCCGTTTACATTCATCGTGCCGTGCAGATATACGACATTGCCCGCTACGCTGAAAGTCCCGTCGTTGATCGTGATGTAATCCTGGCTCCAAACGCCATTACCCAAGTATTCCTGCAAGCCGACCAGAAGATCCCCGCCAACGGCATAACGGCCGCTTTCCACCGCGAAATACGCGTCTGATCCCTTGGCTTCAGTATCGCCGATCGCCATGTTCGAGGTTCCCGCAATCGAAAGACCATAGGATGCATTGTCATCCTGCGCCGCGAACACGACGGGCGCAATAGCATTCCCGCCAGAAACGGCAACCGCGTCGCCCGTCTCCAGCGCAGCGCCGAAGACGATTGATTCCGTCACCGCGCCCGACGTCCATTCCGTAATGCCCGACGGCAACTGACCTTCGAATGCGAAATCGTCCAGGCCCGCCCACTGGCTTCTATCCGATGAGTAGTGCGCTGTTTTGACGGTCAGCTTGCCAAGCGTGATGTAGCTATTGGTCACGACGACCGGCGGTTCAACCGGCGGTTCAAACACCGAGGAACCGTCCGATAGTTTCGTGATGGCCAACGTAACTTTATTCCCGTCCTTGTCACCCGTGATCGTGACGTGCAGCCAGTTGGCTTCAGCACTGGATGTCGTATATATCGTCAAGTTGGATGAAGCAAGCGATGCAAGCACATCGGTCGTGTCAGCACCCTTGCAGATGTCGATCCCGCCAGTCATTTTCTTGCCATAGAGGTTGAAAAGCGCATCACCATTTGAATCGTAGGCTGTCAGGCCATAGACCGTTGCCTCTTGGTCGTTGACGCCATACGTCGGTGCGTAGTCGAACTCCATAGTATAGCCGCCGTTCGCGAGCTTCACTTCGTAGGGGAAATTGACTGTCGAGGTAATGCCGCCCGAAACGGTCTTCGATTCTGCGTCGGAAAGGACGAGGTAAGTTTCGCCGTTCTTCTGGGTGTTCGATCCGGTCACTTTTGTCGCAGTGGCCTTGGTATTGAGCGAAACATACTTCGCAACCTCCGCCGCATAGTCATTGCCGAAGTCGCACGTCCAGTTGAATGTGGAATCGGCAAAGGCACCAAAGCCGACGGAAAGAGCGATAACTGCAATAAGTTGTTTCATGGTGGTTCCTCCTATTTTGTTGTGACGATGGTATTATAGCATTTTCGCCTTGTCGCTTCCTTACTCCAAAGTGTAGTAATTTAAAAATCAATCGGCAACCGGCGTCGCGCTGACCTTTACGCGATAATAAGCGACATTGCCGTCGCTGGCGAGCTCAGGCTTGGCGGGCGAGACGGTTGTGCCGGTCGCAAGGATGCGCGCTCCTTCGGTCGTGACGTTCTCTATCGACGTTCCGCCGACGATGGAGTAGTAGAGGCCAGGTTTTGCGTTCGACAGGGTAAGCGTTGCCGAGTCAACATCGACAAGTTCAGCGCAATCGATCGTCGCCAAAGTCGCGTCCGGTGCGACAGCCGTCTCATCCAGCGAAACGGTGACGTTATACACGCCCGTCTTTGCCTGAGTCGCCGCCTTTTTGAAATATGACTCGTATTCTGCCTGCGTGACGGACTCGGTCGGACAATCGGGCAGCGAAAGCTTCCCCTTTGCTGATTCTTCGTCATCCGCCTTTATCGTGAAAGTGCCTTGCGCGACAGCGCCCGAAAGCGTCGTCGTACCCGTTTCGCCCGTGACGAGCGAACCCGTAAATCCTGTCATGTCGCCGGCAAACGTAAATGCGCCCGTTGTGCTGGAAGCGGAGGTCGTCAACGTGCCTTTTCCCTTGAGTTCGCCGGTCAAGGTGATTGCGGCATTCGCGCCACGGGCAATGAGCGAGGCAGCGGCGCCGGCAGGGATTTCAATATCGCTGGAGATGGAAAGCTGCTTGTAGGTGCGCGTCTGGATAATGATTTTGTCGCCAAGAATCAGCGTTCCCGTGCCAGAAACGGAAATCGGATATATTGTCCGCTGATCCGAGCCGTCGCTTCCGAACGTGACATCGGCGTTCAGCACGAAGTTCAAGCCGTTGGTTATGGTGTTTGCCGCAAACGTCACGGTGGCATCATCTTCAAAGACGACGGTCGCGCCTGCGCCGGGCAGGTTCAGCGGCGCTTCGCCGTCCGCCCAAGCCCAGTTCTGGATGTTGCTCCACAGCGTGTCCCCGCCCTTGCCGCTCCAGATGAAGCGCGACGTGTCCCCGGTGTTGCGCACGTAAAGTGTTGTAGCTGCTGCATGCTCGTCTCCCTCGGTGATTGAGAAGAACGCCTTTCCCGCCTCGAGCGTCGCCGTACCGTCCGCACGGATGAACACGAGTTTGCCGTTCGCGTCCACGCCCTGAGCGAAGTTGAAGAAATCGTCGCCCGTCGTCGGCTCGAGGATGCCCGCCGAGGTCTGGACCGCCATCAGATTCTCGCCGCTGAACGACACGCCCTCGCCGGGCTCCAGCGTGTAGTTTCCCGCAGTGCCCTGCACGACGACCGCCTCGCCGATGTTGAACGCACCGACCTCGCTCATGGAAAGTAGCGTCGGATAGCCCTTCACTGTTCCAACCGCATAAGCCTTGACCCCCGCAGGCAGGACGAAGTTTGACTCGTACAGGTTGCCGAAGGTGCCCCAGCCCGACTCGCCGATCTCCAGCGTCACGGCTGGCATTTCTTCATCTGGCACGAAACGCGCGCCGATCAGCGTGCCTCCTCCAAGTTCGAGGTAATAGACGCCAGCGCCCGTATTTGCCGCCTTGAGATGCGTCACGGCACCTACCGCCGCGCTTTCTTCGGAAACCATACGGCTATTGAGATAGAGCCTCACCTTGCCGGCGTATTTTGCCACGTAAAACGCCTCGAACTTGCCGGAGCGCCCGACGTTCACCGCAACGGCATGCCCCACGCCGGATGCACCTGCCGTCGTTGTGGTGGAAAGTTTGTTGCTAGTGCAGTCGTAGTTGGAATAGGCGCCATTTGTAACCGAGGTCAGCGAAGCGTCTCCGAGCGTCCATTCTATCGTCGCGTCTATCTTCGTGGCGCCGCTCGCATACCTGACTTTGCGGTTGTTTGAGTTTCCCGCATGGAAGTAGATACCGTCCACATCCACGATTGAAGTTGCGATATCGCCAGAGCCGTCGTTCCATGTCCACGTCGTTGTGCGGTTTATGACGTGTTCTGCGCCGAAGGCAGGCTTCCGGACGCAGTATTCCACATCGACCTTATTCCCGGCTATCACGCCCTCGTCGATCATGCGGTTGTAGAGGCGCTGGCCGAACAGGATGGAGCTGGCCGCGTCGAAATGGACGCTGTCGCGCATGGTCAGGTCGTAGAGATCGATGACGTGCATATTGTTGTCTTTGTCCGCTTCTATAGACTGCAAGGCGCGGTCGACAGCTACGGAGAACTGCTGACTTTTGCGCGGAATGGATCCACAGAAGAACGGCAACGCGCTGCAATCGACCTCCAGTTTTGCTGAGAGGTGGTCGCGCAAGTACGCGACCATAGCCGTCAGGTTCGCTTCGTAGTCCGTCGTCTTCCTGTCGCTCTCGCCCTGATGCCAGATGATGGCCTTGACGACAGGTGTATCGCCGTTTGACTTGATTGCATCAATCGCGGCGTCGATGTTCTCAATCCATGCCTTCATCATCGACTGTCCGTCATAGGTGACGCCCCCCTGCTCGAACGTCCGTCCCGCGCTGACGGTGGCGGAGAGGAACGCCACGTCGACCGACCAGTGATATCCGCTGCCGTAGTCAGGAAGCCAGGCGTTCGCGTGGCTGGACGGCGAATTGGTGACGCTCGGACTGATCGACGTGCCGCCAAAGCTTGTCTTCGCGACATAGAAACTCTCGCCGAGCGCCTGTCCGAGGCGGTAGTAGACTTCCGCGTCGTACGCCCACCTGCCTGTCGGCGCGAACGCCGCGAACTTGCCGAGGTTCTCTTCCGCGAGCGGTGCATGGACCGATGCGAGCGCGAGCTCATTGCGTGCCAAGTATTCCGGCAGTTCGTTGACTGGTACGCGACCTTCGGTGTTCGACTGCCCTCCTGTTAGAAACAGTGCGACTTCCTTTGCTTCCGCGCTGCACAGAGCGGCAAGAGCGAGAACTGCTGTCGTGATTTTCACAATGTTTTCCTCCTGGTTTGTCCTTACGCGGATAGTATAGCCTTTTCGCCCCGTCTTTCCATTACTCCAAAGTGTAATATTAGGAGAAATAACAATTACTCGTCCGAGTAGTGCGCGGCGGGTTGAAATGTGGTAAACTATTGGCATGAACATAGACGGCGGCAGATGGATTGCACTGAAAGCGCTGCTCGGCGCAGCGCTTGCGGCGCTGTGCGCATTCGGCGCGACGGCGGAGGGAACGGACGTTGTCCGCGTAAAGGGCTACGTCACCTTCGCGGACCGCGAAAGGCTCGTCATCGCAAGCGACGCCAAATCACATTCCACGGGCAGATTAGTCCGCCTTCTGCACGACGACGGCACGCGCGCGGCAGGTCCCACCCAGTTCGACGAAGGCGAACGGGTCATCGTAACTGGCGTCTGGCAGGGCACGGGCAAGACACGCGAGCTGATCGCAGGTTCGATCGCAATGAACGGCGGAACGGATCTCGACGAGCCGCAGGAGCCGAAGGCATACGACCTGAGGCGAGGGTATCTGCACCTGAGGCGCGTCAGGCTCGCCGGCAGACTCGGAAGCGTCAACACGGAGACGGACGAGAACGACGACGTCAGAACCTATCTCGGAATTTTCTTCCCAGAGAAGAAGCTCCACACCGCGTGCGTGCACGGCGACGTTTCGAAGCTCGGACTCAAACCGGGCTGCAGAGTGGAGGTCAGAGGTGTCGTGTTCAATGTGTTCGACGGCAACGGCGTCGCGATCGGCACGCAAATCGAAGTCTCCAGCCCGGCAAACGTCCGCGTTCTCGCCCCGGCGCCGGTCGATACCCTCCAAATCGCCGCAATCGCGCTCATCGCCGTTCTGTCCGCCGCAATCCTCGCCCTGACGGCAGCGTGGATGCGTACGCGGCGGAAACGCCGCGAACTCGAGGTGATCGTCACGGAGCGCAAGCGCATCGCCGGGGAACTGCACGACAACCTGGAGCAGCACTTCGCAGGCGCGAAGATACTTATCGCAGGCGCATTGCGCGTCAAGGACATGCCGGATTCCGCGCGGACGCTACTCCGCCAGGCCGCGCAGGTGATGGCGAACGCAAAGGTCGAGGTGCGCGATGCGGTCCTTGATCTGCGCAGCGACGACATCCTGGCCCTCTCGCCCATAGCCGCCATGAAATCACTCGCCTCTCGCCTTGCCGCAACCGGCACGGTGCGTGTGCGGACGCGACTCGGGGCACTGCCCGGGAAACTTGCAGGCGGCGTCCAGCGCGACCTTCTGGCAATTGTGCGCGAAGCGATTACGAACGCGATAAAGCACGGACACGCGAAAAACATAGCGATAGTCGCCGATCCGGCGGACCGAGGGTTCATCCTGCGCGTGATGAACGACGGGGAGCCCTTCAACATTGACGAGGCGCTGGGTCCTGAAACAGCGCACTTCGGACTGGCTGGGATGCGCGAGCGCGCAGTCAGGAGCGGGATGAAGATTTCCTTCGGAACGAAAGGACGCTGGACAGGCGTCCGCATTGAAATTGGAGGCGCAGAATGACAAAGGTGTTTATCGTAGACGACCATGCCGTGGTCCGCATGGGGCTCAAGGCAACCCTTCCCCTCGAAGGCGACGTCGAAATCGTCGGCGAGGCCGTTTCGGGCGACGGCGCGGCGCAGGCCGTCATTACGGCGAGATCCGATGTCACGCTTTTGGACATAAGACTGCCCGGAAAGGACGGTCTCGAGGTCCTCGACGAGCTGATGAACGCGAATCCTGACGCCAAGGTGATCATGCTCACAACAAGCGAGGCAGACAACCACGTCTACGAGGCGCTGAAGCGCGGCGCACGCGGCTATGTCGTCAAGGACCGCGACGCGGACGAAATCCTCACGGCTGTGCGCATGGTCGCGAACGGCGCGAAGTACATCCCGGACACCGTGCGCGCGCTTTACCGCGAGCGGCAGATGATGCCAGACCTGACGGCACGCGAGCAGGAGACACTCGAGATGATGGCCGCCGGACGCCGCAACGGCGAAATAGCGAAGAAGTTCGGAATTTCCGTCGACGGCGTCAAGATGCACGTCAAGCACATCCTCGAGAAGTTCAACGTCGCGGACAGAACCGCCGCCGTCGCCGAAGCGCTGCGCAGGGGCTTCATCAGACAGTGACGCAATTCCACCGGACTCGACGGCGGAGGATTATTTCACCGTCTTGAGCTCGACCGTGAGCGGCGGCAGATTTGCCGCGGCCGCTGCGCACGCTGCGGACATCGCTGCGACTGCGATCAAGAACATTCTTACCGCACCCATTTTCATCCTCCTTCTCTTATTTTATCATAAATACGCTTTCGCCAGGCGCGACAACGACCTCGCCCGTCTTCTGCTGACGGCGCGTCCACGGATCGATCGCGACAGCATATGCGAAATCGAACGTGACGGCGCGTTCCGTATCGTTGACAATGAAGAGGAGCGTTTCGCCGCTCGGCAGACGCCGTGCCGTGTGCAGCAACGCAATGCGTTCCGCAGGGGGCGCCCCGGCGAGCGTCTTCCCATCGACGTCCACTACATACGGATATCGTACGCCCTCCGGCGTCGTCCAGGCGTCCGCCGTCTTCACGAGGCGCGATGCCGCGTCACCTGTTGCAAAGTCCCAGTCAAGCCCGTCTAACACGGACGACACCTCTGCGGCGATAATCTTGTTCGGCACCCTGTCACCGGCGAACCAGAGCGCCTCCGGCGCGCTCACGCCCTGGCGCAGCATCCACGACGCGAACGCAATATAGTCCCAGAACGGACGCGACTCGTCCCACCAGGGGTTCGTGCGGTTGATACCGTATTCGCGCGGACCCGTCTTCGCCTTGACGCCAGCGTCTTTGCGGGGCATGTGCGGCACTGCGCAGACCGTCATCGAATTCGCGCCGAACGCGAAAGCGAGATCCGTGCGCCGCCTCAACTCGGCAAGGGGCATCCTGTATGGCGCGTCGGTTAGAGCTTCGGCGCTCGCAATCGGCTTGCCGTAGAGATGCGCCGCGCTCGAACAGTCCTTGATATCGTACGCTCCGAACTTCTGGTACGCCCAGAACTCGCCTTCGGGGATTGTCACGTATTTCTTCGAGAATACGGAGTCTGCAATCATGAACATCCCGCCGCCCGTCTGCGCGGTGAAGGAAAGCCCTTCCGAGCGGCAGAGCGCGTCGAACGTTCCGTAATACCGCTCGGCGATCAGCTCCACGCACGTCGTGCGAAAATCGGCAAGAATCTTCTCTGCATTTGCGGCGACACAGTAGCCTGCCATGAGCGGCAGATACGGACGGAAATCATAGCCGCGCCGCCGCTTGAATTCGTCCAGCATGTCGTCCGTCCAGTTCTGCGCACCGGCCTCGTGGCTGTCCATGATGATGCCTTTAAGAGGCAGCTTTTTCGCCCTGAGGCGGTCGATTATTTTTTTCGTGTAGGAGTTCCAGTGCAGTTTCGCGGCTTCGGCGCTCATTTTGTCGCACTCGAGACCCATTGCGTCCAGACGTCCGTGCTTTGTTCGCGCACCGGTCGGGACTGCTACGAAGCGAAGGAGCTTCCAATGGCCTTCCGGCAGCTCGCAGCGAACGCGCTGCTCCTTTTCGTCAAAATTGTCCGTGATGTCGACGATGCGCCGGAGATCGACGCAGACCGGCGTGCTTTCGCGCGGAACGAAATCCACTACAGCGGCAGTCTTCGCCTGCCAGTGCGGAATTTTCGGGAGGGAATTCGTAACGGCCTTGAACGACTTTTCGCGATAGCCGTACATTCCGCCCGGATGCTGCATGGTGCTCGCAAGACCCTTTTCGTGCCCGGCATACTCCATGTCGGTGAAGTTCGCGCAGGGATCGTCGAGCGGAATCGCGAGAACTGCGACGGTCTTCTGCCAGCCTCGGTTTTTCTTGACCGGCAGCGAGAGGACGACCTTTCCGCCCGCCGTATCGCGGTCGATGCATTCGAACCGCTTCATTCCGTGAGCGGGGTCGATCCACGGTCCGCCTGCGACGTAGCCGTTGCCGACGGCTGTTTCGAACGAAAGGCCGAGACGCGCCGCTTCCGCCGCGGCGAACTCGATTCCGTCCCACCATCCGTCGCTCCAGAGTTTGTCGGCTGTTGGATTCTCGCCGTGGTACTGGTCGTAATAGACGACGCCGCCGAACCCGGCGCGCTTGAACGCCTCCGCATCCGCCGTGATCCCCTCGCGCGTCGTCTCCGTCTCACCGAAGAACCACCACGCCTTCGGACGGCAGTCATCCGGCACATCCGCGCATGCCGACTGCCAATCAGCGTCGATGGACAATGTTCGCGAACCGTCCTCACACCACCATCCTCCGTGGGCGTTAATCTGTCCACTCGCGAATGTGGTAGCGCAAATCATAGCAACAAGCATTGCAAATGCCATGCTGGATCTGCGCAGCACACCCGTAACCTCGCACTTACTTTCGCCGTCGAGTGTCATTTCACGCTTCCCGTAAATGGATCCTATGTCATGAGCATACCAATATCTTAGAATTCATTTTGCAATCTCTTTCCTTGCCTTGTTGTAACGATGACCGAACTCTTCGGGGCTGGGGCGGGCGGCAGCACAAGTCACTGTATGACGAGAAAGAAGCCTCCCTTCGGCGCAAGGACGAGCGCGTTACCACTCCTGCGCAGCACCCACTTGGTCGCGTCTGCGCCCTCTGGCAGGACGACCTCAATCGCGTCCTTGGTGTAGCCAGCAATCGCCGTCGCCGACACGATCGTGTAAGTCGTGCCATTAACAAGCGTCACGCCAGACATGTCAATCGTCTTCACATTCGAGAGATCGAGCTCGCTGTCGTAGTTCCTGGTCGTGCCGTTATAGACGAGCGTCGTGTTTTCGGGATAGGCGTACTTCGTCACTGTCGCACCAGTCAGCATGCCAGCTGAAAGCGCATTGACAATCAACTCCGTTCCTTGCGGCACGACGAGCGTGCCCGCCTCGACCGTCGTCAGTCCCGTGTATGCGGGTGCTGCCGTCAGCGTGAGCGTACCCGTGCCTTTCTTCGTCAAGCCGCCGGCGTTGGAACTGTCCAATGACGAGGAGAATTCGAACTCGTCGCCGTTTGTATCGATTGAAATGGCGGAGGAGGAACCTTTGATTTTTGCTGCAATATCCAACTCTGTCTCTTTGAACGCATTTGTCAAGACGAGTGTTCCGCCCTCGAACTTCAAAGCCGTAATCGGGAGCGCGTTCGTGGCCAGGAGCAGATTGCCTCCCGCAATTTCGTATGTCCCGGCATAATTGATCGAGCTTGTGAACGTGCCGCTGCCGACTTTGCGGACAGTATTCAAGTAGGACCATTCCCCGGAGCCGCTTTTGTGCCCTATTGTTCCGCCGCATTCGAAATCGGTGTTCAAGCTTCCAACTTCGAACGTATGGCCGGTCGCTTTTGTGGTCATCATGTAAATGCATCCGTCGACAGATCCGAGTCGCCAGTACTTGACACTCTCGCCTTCAGCCGCCGCAAAAGTGTCGTTGCTATCATCCCCCCAGAACGCGTAGGCAACATTGGCGTTGACGGCATTCGTCGTGAAGAACTTCGTCTCATCGCGCCGATACTTGTTGGAGCAGGAGACGAGAATGGAGCCTGAGAAACCTTCTGAGGAGCCGTAGAACCGGATGCCGGCATTGCGGCGGGATCCTTCCGTGATCGTGAGCTTGCCGGATCCCGATATGTCGCCGCGAATGGTGACTGTCTGGTAGTCGGTCCCCGCCAGATATGCCGCGCTGTCATAACCCTCGGCAAAGACGACGTCATTCGAGATAACGCAATCGGAATTACTGGCATTAAGAGGCGCGAAGAAACCTTCCGCAACGGTGATCACGCCTTCGCCGCGCACCATCGGCGTGCGGAGCGGCGAGTTGTATGGGATGGAGAATGTGGTCGGCGCATCGACGATTATCTCCGCGACGGTCGCGCCCGAAGAAAGAGTGACGGAAGCGTTCGCTGTGTTGAAGAGAACCGTATCGATTGTCATCGGCGGGATGGTCGCAACCTCACTATTGATCGTCCAGTTGCCGGGTGTCGCCCAATTGTGGTCGCCGGTCGCATCCGTCCATGTGTAAGTAGCGGCGCTGCGCGAAATCGTCGCGGTGTTTCCGTTCCATGATAGGGAGGCCCCTGTGGTAGCCTTGACGTTATCGGCGGTAGTGCCGTCCGCGAACTCGGTTATCGTAATCGTCTGGCCGTCTGTTCCAGACACATAAAGCGTCGCTCCGTCCGCGACGGAAAGTTTCGCCAGCGTCGTGCCGCCGGGGATGACGAGCGCGCCTTCGCTGACGGTCGTCGTGCCCGTGTAGAGCGGCACGGCGGAAAGCGTCAAAGTGCCCGATCCCTTCTTCTCGAGGCCGCCTACATTCGACGCTTCAAGGGCTGTTGCCCATGTGCGGCTTGTTCCCTCATCGTCAAAGATTATTGCTGCTGTCGAATTCTTGATGGAACCGGACGGGTCGATGCTGACGCCGGCCGGAATTGCAAGCATACCGCCGGTGAACTTGAAACCCTGTTTGGGAAGACTGGTGGTGCCATGCGCCCACGTGCCCTTCAGCAGTGTAATCGTGCCGTAGTTGTTGTTGTCAGCTGGGAAGGTCCCGGTATATGTCACTTTGTTGTTTCCGACCTTGACAAAACTGGGGTTCCCGCCGTTCGATCCGCGGACAAACTGCGCACCGCATTCGGAATCGTCGCCGTCCATGCCGAGCTGAACAGAGATGATGCTGCTTGCCGCAAGGTTAATCCTTCCAGTTGTCTCAAGCGAACCGAATGCAATCGTCCCGGATGTGAATCCGAATGTTAGCGAACTATTGTCAGTTTGGGCGACCTGCCATTTCGCCTTGGCGGAACCGGATTCTGCGGCAGACCATGTCGCGCCGTTGCTGTTGCTGCCGCCGATGTTGACGGAACCTTCGAAGTTCGAGTTGTCGCCATAGAAATAAATGCGAGAACGGCTTGTCCCGTTGTTGTTGATGAATTTCAAGGTTCCCTTCCCGGAAAGGGGTCCTTTCAGTGCAACGTATCTGGCCGGCTTGTTACTGCTATCAACACGCTGGGAATTAGCGTACACGCCACTTGTATAACCTTCCACAAACTCGACACCACTATAGATATTCAGCGTATCGGATGTGCTATTGGCTTGCGGTAACACCGTAGCACCCGCCAATGCCAAAGTCGTACCAACCTCAGACAGGCTATAGCCCATGGCGAGTTTCTTGGTCTGGCTTTCATCTTTGATGCAGACACGCTTGCCTGATTGAATAGTGAAATTGTTGACGGAGACATCTCCAGCCGAGATATCGGCAGTTGCATCATCCGTAAAAATAACATCATCCGTTCCCGTTGGAACCGTGTTCGCCGCCTCGCCGCCCTCGGAGAGCGACCAGTTGTCTCCGCTGGCCCAGTCGCCTCCGGATGAACCGATCCAGTAGTAGGTTTCCGCAGTTGCGCGGAGCGTTGCCACCGAGGTCGCAAGAGCCAGGGTGAGCGTTGCGAGTGTGCCGCATCTGGTTTTCATTTTTTCTCCTTATGTTTATAGTGAAAAATCTTACAATCCTCTATGTCATGACATTTGGATTATAACCTGCGTCCATGTTTTCGCTACAGACGACAATGCGAGGAGCAATGCGGCTCCTGTTGTTAGAATACCCTTCATAAACGGCTTGTGGCTCATGCGAATCCTCCTTCTGGAGTTTACGTGTGAGTTTACGGAGGGTATTATATCACATTTTACCCCAATTGGGGTAAAGCGGAAAGCGTGTTGGGGACGTCGAGCTTCTTCATGATGAGGCGCATGTGCGTCTTAACCGTCTCGACTCCGACCCCGAGCTCGGCGGCGACCTCCTCGCGCGTCATGCCCGCCGCAAAAGCCTTCAGCACCTGAATCTCGCGGGCGGAAAGGATGGTCGGGGCCTCGTCGGAGACATCCTCGGCGAAAGCCTCCGGATCGGCGACCACGCTCCTGACCATGTCTACGAGCTTCTCGAGCTCGACGCTTTTCGACACATAGCCGCGTGCGCCCGCCTCCTCGGCCTCGTCGCGCACGACTGGATGGTCGTCGACCAGGATGAAAGTGATATATTCGTTTTTCCCCTTCATGAGTCCTCCTCCGGGACGCGCACCATAATGCTCGTGCCCTTCCCAAGCTCTGAAACAACCGAAAAACTGCCGCCAAGCTGTTCGGCGCGAAGCCGCATCGAAGCGAGCCCGAGCCGCCCCGCAACCGCAGATGGCCCCGGAACGAGGTTTTTTTGATATACTTACGGTTATGGACAAGCTTTTCATCGTCGACCTCATGCCCTTTCTCTACAAGGGCCACTTCGTCTTCCTGCGCAACCCCCGCCTGACGGCCGCCGGCGTCAACACGTCCGCCCTTCTCGGCCTCGTCGCGGGCCTCACCTCCATCCTCAAGCGCGAGAAGCCCACCCACCTCGTCCTCGCGATGGATCCGTCCGGCCCCACCTTCCGCCACGAGGCGTACCCGCCCTACAAGGCGCAGCGCCAGAAGATGCCCGAGGACCTCGCCGCCAACATCCCCTACGCCTTCGAGCTCGCCGCCGCGCTGAAGATCCCCGTCGTGCGCGTGGACGGCTTCGAGGCGGACGACGTGATGGGCACGCTCGCGGTCAAGGGCGCCGCCGCCGGCTTCGACGTCTACATGGCCACGCCCGACAAGGACGCCGCGCAGCTCGTCCGGCCCGGCGTGCGGCTCTACCGCCCGTCGCGCGGCGGCGAGGAGGCGGAGATCTACGACGTCGAGACGGTGTGCGCGCACTGGCACCTCGCCTCGCCCGCGCAGATGATCGACTACCTCGCGCTCGCCGGCGACAGCTCCGACAACATCCCCGGCATCCGCGGCGTCGGCGAAAAGACGGCCGCCGACCTGCTCGCGCGCTTCGGCGACGTCGACGGCATCCTCGCCGCCGCGCCGACGCTCAAGGGCAAGCTCGCCGAGCGCGTCGCGAACGGTGCCGAGGACGCGCGGATCTCGAAATTCCTCGCGACGATCCGCACCGACGTGCCGATCGAGCCGCGCTGGGAGGACTATCGCTTCGGCGACATCGACCGCGAACAGCTCGCCGCCGTCTGCGCCAAGTACGAGCTCAACCGCCTCGCGCGCGAATTCTCCATCGAACTGACACCGACCACCAACTCTCACCTCTCCACTCTCATCTCTAACCTCTCAACGTCCCCCTCCTCCCCACTCTCCACTCTCCACTCTCAACTCTCAACTCTCAACTCTCCACTCTCCACTCTCTCCTCCACACCGCACGACTACCGGCTCGTCACGACGCGCGAGGATGCGCTCGCGCTCGCCGCCGAGCTCGCGACGGCCGACCGCATCGCGTTCGACACCGAAACGGCCGCGTTCGACGGCCACGACTCCACCGAACCGCACTTCTGCAAACTCGTCGGCTTCTCCTTCGCCGTCGCGCCCGGCAAGGCGTGGTACGTCACGGCCGACCAGATCGACGCGTTCCGCGACCTCTTCGCCGACCCGACGAAAACGTTCATCGCGCACAACGTCAAGTTCGACCGCTCCGTCCTGCACCGCTACGGGATCGGCTTTGCCTCCGTGCCGCACGACACGATGCTCGCGCACTACTGCCTCGACGCCGCCCAGCGCCACGGCATGGACGCGCTCGCCGAACACTACCTCCACTACCGCCCGATCCCCATCACGGCGCTCATCGGCGAGAAGGAGCGCGGCAGGGAGCAGCTGTCGATGGCGGCGCTCAAGCCCGAGGAGATCCTGGACTACGCGGCCGAGGACGCCGACGTCGCGCTGCGGCTCGACGACATCCTGCGCCCGCTGGCGCCGCGCGCGCTGGAGCTCGCCGAAGAGCCGCTCGTCAAGATCCTCATCGACATGGAGCGCGAAGGCGTGAAGATCGACGTCGCGAGCCTCAAGGACTACGGCCAGACGCTCGACCGCGAAATCCTCTCGCTCACGCAGGACATCCTTTCCTACGCCGATCCCGGCTTCAACCCCGACTCGCCCAAGCAGCTCGGGCAGCTCCTCTTCGACAAGCTGGGGCTCATCGGCGGCAAGAAGACGTCGTCGGGACAGTATTCGACCGACGAAAAGACGCTCTCGAAACTCATCGACGACCATCCCGTCGTCGCGAAGATCCTCGACTACCGCGCGCTCACCAAGCTCAAGTCCACCTACGTAGACAAGCTGCCGACGCTCATCGACGCGAACGGCCGCGTCCACACGACGTATGCGCAGGCGTTCACGGAGACGGGGCGGCTGTCGTCCAGCGACCCCAACCTGCAGAACATCCCCATCCGCACCGAGCGCGGCCGGCTGATCCGCAAGGCGTTCGTCGCGCGCGACGACGCGCACGTGCTCGTCTCCGCCGACTACTCGCAGATCGAGCTGCGGCTCATGGCCGCCTTTTCCGGCGACCGGGCGATGCTCCAGGCGTTCCGCAACGGCGAGGACATCCACCGCGACACCGCGAGCCGCGTCTTCGACGTGATGCCCGCGTTCGTCACGCCCGAGCAGCGCGCCAAGTGCAAGATGGTCAACTTCGGCATCATCTACGGCATCAGCGCGTTCGGCCTCTCGCAGCGGCTCAAGGTGCCGCGCCGCGAGGCGCAGACGCTGATCGACGCCTACTTCCGGCTCTACCCGTCCGTCAAGACATACATGGAAAAGGCGATCGCCGACGCGCGCGCGAAAGGCTACGCCGAAACGGTGCTCGGCCGCCGCCGCACGCTGCGCGACATCAACTCGCGCAACGCCTCCTCGCGCCAGGCCGCCGAACGCGACGCGATCAACACGCCCATCCAGGGGAGCGCGGCGGATCTGATCAAGGTCGCGATGGTGAAGGTGGACCGCGCGCTCAAGGCGGAGAACCTGCGCACGAAGATGGTCCTGCAGATCCACGACGAACTCGTCTTCGACACACCCATCGAGGAAGTCGACCGCGTCAAGGCGATCGTCCGCCGCGAGATGGAAGGCGCGCTCGACTTCGGCGTGCCGCTCGAGGTCGGCATCGGCGTCGGCGCCAACTGGCTCGACGCGCACTGAGGCCGGCACGCGCCGCGCGCGGACGGCCTAGCGGAACAGGATCGACTTCCCGTCCTTCGCGAGGCGGCCGCGCAGACGCGGCTTCGCCTTGCCGGCGAGCAGCAGGTCGGCGAGCGGATCCTCGACGAAATCCTGGACGACGCGCCGCAGCGGGCGCGCGCCGAGCGCGGGATCGTAGCCCTTCTCGACAAGAAACTCCTCGGCCTTCCTGTCGAGCGTCACCGCCACGTGCGCGTCCGTGAGGCGCGCGCGGAGCTTGTCCAGCTCGAGCTTCAGGATCGCCGCCATGTCCCCCTTCTCCAGCTTGCGGAAGACGACCGTCTCGTCGAAGCGGTTGAGCAGTTCCGGGCGGAACGCGCGCTTCGCCTCGGCGAGCAGCTTTTCCCTGAGCGCGTCGTAGCTCGTCTGCGCCGTCTCGGTCGTGAAGCCGAGCGTATGCCCTTCGCGCGCGAAGTCGAAGCCGAGGTTCGCCGTGCAGATGACGATTGTGTTGCGAAAGTCGATGATGCGCCCCTGGCCGTCCGTCAGCCGCCCGTCGTCGAGGATCTGGAGCAGCATGTTGCAGACGTCCGCGTTCGCCTTCTCGAACTCGTCGAAGAGGATGACCGAATACGGCCGCCGCCGGACCTTCTCCGTCAGCTGTCCGCCCTCGTCGTAGCCGACGTAGCCGGGCGGCGCGCCGACGAGGCGCGACGACGAATACTTCTCCTGGTACTCGCTCATGTCGAGCGTGATGAGCGCCTTGGCGTCGCCGTAGACGCGCTCGGCCAGCATCTTCGCGAGGTGCGTCTTGCCGACGCCCGTCGGCCCGAGGAAGAGGAACGAGCCGATCGGCCGCTTCGGATCGGCGAGGAACGCGCGGCTGCGCCGGAGCGCGCGCGCGATCGCCTGGATCGCCGGCGTCTGCCCGACGACGACCTCGCCCAGCGCCTTTTCCATGCCGAGCAGCTTTTCGGCAGTCGTCGCGTTCATCTTCTCGACCGGCACGCCGCTCATCGACGCGACCGTGTCCGCGACCTGCTCCTCGCTGACCGCAATCGTCTCCTCGGCGTGCGTCGCCTTCCACTTCTTCAGCTCTTCGGCGAATTCCGCCGACGCCTGCCGAATCGCCTCGCGGTACTGCGCGGCCGTGTCGAAGTCGCCGCCCTGCACCGCCGCGTCCTTCTTCGCGCGCAGCGTGTCGATGGCCTCCTGGCGCGCGGTGAGCGACTTCGGCCGTGCGCTCGCGCCCATGCGCAGGCGCGCGCCCGTCTCGTCGATCGCGTCGATCGCCTTGTCCGGCAGCTGGCGCGACGGCAGGTAGCGCGCCGTCAGCTCCGCCGCGGCCCGCAGCGCCGCCGGGCTGAACGTCACGCCGTGGTGCG
>JAFUEM010000007.1 GCA_017463935.1 Kiritimatiellia bacterium | reverse complement strand
GTCGGCTACCAGACAAAGGACACCGTGACGGGATTCAACTTCGTTATCCCGACCTTCACGGCTGTTAATGGAGGCACAGTAAACATTCAAGACATCAAAATCGCGAATGGAACCGACTGGGTTGACAACATTCAAGTCCTTGATGAAGGCGGTGCTGGAATTGCACAGTATTACTATGCAACAGCTGAAGAGTCCGGTTATGAAGCCGACGGCTGGCTTTCGGAAGATGGTGGATCCCTCGCCGATGTTACATTCGCAGCAGGTCAGAGTATTCTCATTGATACCGCCGATACAGCCACTCTGACTTTTTCGGGTGCCGTTTCTACAGAAGATACGGTTGTCGAAACAGTCCCTGGCTTTAACTTCGTCGGCAACAACTCGCCTGTCTCAGTTAATATTCAAGACATTGTAATTGAAGGTGCGACAGATTGGGTTGACAATATTCAAATACTTGATGAAGGCGGCGCTGGAATTGCACAGTATTATTATGCATCAGCTGCAGAGTCTGGCTACGAAGCCGATGGCTGGCTTTCGGAAGATGGTGGTTCGCTAGCAGATGTTGTTTTTGAACCTGGGCTGGGCATCTTGATAGACACTGCAGATGTCGCCAACATAACTATTCCCGGCGTCGACCTCTAAGAAAATTTCTGTGCGTCGCATAGTGTGACGTGCGAATAAAAAAAGGAAAATAAAAAAATGAAAAAACTATTGATAGCACTTGCTGCGGTCGCTACGGCGGCTCTTGTGCAGGCTGCATCTGTCAGTTGGACGATAAGCAACGTCTACTCGCCCTCCGATTCTACAGCAAAAGTGGCCACTGGCTCAATGTCAGCATGGCTGTTCGTTACCGCGAACTCGACAGATGTCACGACGGGTATTCCTGTAACGACGCTGGCGGCTGTTCAGGCTGTTCTCGACAGCGGAGATTTAACAGGACTCTCAAGCCTTGCTGCCGCACATGGAACTAATAGCTCCGCTGGTATGTTCACAGGGGCGACGGGTCTTGAAGGTTTCTCGTCTGGCTCACTTACTGCTATTGCTGTGGTGGTTGACAGTACGGATCTCGCGACAGCAAATAATTACTTCCTCGCTGGTAACGGCACAGAGAAGACTGCAACCTTCACTTCTGCAACGGGAATTAAGACACTCGGTTGGGGCAGCCAGGCAACTATCACACAGTCTGCAAGTGGATGGACTGCAGTTCCTGAACCGACGAGCGGCTTGCTGATGCTTCTCGGCTTGGCTGGTCTTGCGCTCCGCCGCAAGCATGCCTAATCCGAAGTTAGGATAAAAGCCAAGAGCCCGTCCGCACAGCGCGGGCGGGCTTTTTGAATAAATCGCAAGAGGTTTGTCGTCAGACCTTCAGAATGAAATCGCCGTAGGGAGCGAGAAGATGATCGTGCGTCAAGAGCGTCATGCCCGCCGTTTTCGCCTGTGCGACCAGAAGTCGGTCGAACGGGTCGGCGTGAATCGGCGGCAGCGTCTCGACCGCCGCGCAGGCGGTTGCGGCGATCTCCAGCTCCGCGAATCCGGCAGCCAGGAAGAGGTCGCGGGCCGTGTCGGCGCTGAACGGCAAAAGGTCGGGGTTCTTCGCGCGCTTGATGGCGATCTCCCAGACCGAAACCGGACTAAAGTAGTGCTCGGCAGTCGTGTCCAAGAGAAGGTGCCGCGCCTTTTCGGACAGCCGTTCAGAATCGAGAACGGCCCAGATGAGCACGTGTGTGTCGACAAGATATTTCACAGTTCGCTCCCGCTGAAGAGGTTCGCAACGTCGGCATCCATCGCGTCAAAGGTCGCGTCAAAGCCATTGGCGAGGGTGTATCGCCCGTTCGCGAGGCCGAGCTTGAGACCGCTGTTGCGGGATTGCTGGGCGGGTTTCTGTTCGCGGAGCATGCGCGGATATTCGCCGGACGGGATGCCGACGGGAAATGGAATCCCGCCGCTCATTGCAACGGCGCAGATAAAGAGATTGACGGCGCCAGAGGTGGTGAGCCCAACCTCGGAGAAGACCTTCTCGGCCTTCTTGCGCTTTTCCGAATCCACGCGGGCAGTAATCATCGATGTCATGCGGCCTCCTTTTGTCAGTCAGACGATGCATATTGTATCACAATCGACTGCTGATTGTAAACTGTTGATTTGTTTCGACATAAGAATTGAGGGAAAAGAATGATTGCGCCATCAAAGGATAAAAAGAGAGGGGATAATCCGAGGCGGGGAATGTCGTCAGGGCGGCGCATTCTGGTTGCTGCCGTCGTGCTTGTCGTCGTCGTCGCGGTGGCGGTGGCTCTTTGGATGTCACAATCTGCAGAGACGGAGGTCACCGAAGAGGAGCTTGCGGAAAAGCCGAGGCAGATTGTCGAGGTTGCGCCGTCCGCCCCTGCGCCCGTCGCAGAGCCCAAGGCCGAGGAGAAGCCCGTCGACCCCAATGCCCGCCCGACGAAGGTTGGCGAGGTCGTCAACGGCTACGTCATGCTTCCGTCGGGCCGCATCCACAAGCCTACGGGCGTTGTCACAAATCGCGTCGCCGAATACGGCAAGTCGAAGTACAGCATTTTCGAGAACCGCTCGGACAATGAGATTGCCGGTATCCTTATGGCGAAACCTGGCGAGGCCGTCGTCGGGACAAAGCGCTACGACAAGTGGTTTGAAAAGCAGTTCCTGAAATCGATTGAGACACCGATAATCGTTTCGGAAGATGATGAGCCTTGGCAGACGGAACTGAAGGATCTCGTCAAACAGGCGCGTCTTGAACTGAAACAGGCTTACGACAACGGCGAGGACATCGCCGCCATCATGACAGAATCGCGCCAGCAGCTCCAAGACCTCGGCAAATACAAGCAGGCTATCAAGCAGCTCTACGAGCAGAATATGAAGGAGTGCAATTCGGACGTAGAACTCGCCGAACTCCAGCGCGCCGTAAACATCATGCTTGAGGAAAAAGGCTGCGCCCCAATGAACTTCACACCACTTACCAAAATGAACCTAAAGAAGGATCATGCAGATGAGTAAACTATTCATGTCGGCAATCGCCCTTGGCATTGCATTCTCCGCTATTGCAGAAACAACAGGCGACAAGCCACGCTTGAGCACAATCGAGCGCAAGGCGAAGCTTGAGGCGGTTGTCAATCAGCGCGTTGGCGGTTTCATCGAGAAACCGGGTAGCGGTCAAGGCTCAATAGTGTATATCAACTGCCAAAAGAAAGCGCCGAAGGCTTGGATTGACGAGTCCATTGCTTACTTCACCGAAGTGACGAAGTTCAAGATCAACTACGCCGAGGGGACTTTCGATATCAAGAATCCCAAGGTCGAGGGTAATGTCTCTATCTTCATTGTTGAAGACGATGGCTTGCCGACACTCCTTATCGCGCCAGAGAACCGCTGGGCAATGGTCAACATCGCCCCGATAGCACAGGAGAAACGACCCATCTTCTTCGAGCAGCGCACAAAGAAGGAACTGTCACGCGCTTTCGCGTACCTCTGCGGAGCGACCGGCTCTAAATACGAGCGTTCGCTTACAAGGGGTATATCAAGCCAGACCGAGCTTGACAAGAACCCCGACTACGAACTCCCGATGGATGTCGTGCAGCGCTTCTGGGACTACATGAAGCCGCTTGGCGTAATTCCGGCGCAACGCTCAACCTATCTGAAAGCCTGTCAAGAGGGTTGGGCACCAGCCCCAACCAATGATGTTCAGCGGACGATATGGGAGCAGACGCACCAGTTGCCGTCAAAGCCAATCAAAATCGAGTTCGACCCTGCCAAGGGCAAGTAATGTGACCACTATAAAGGCAAAAAGCCGCTTCCGTTGCTGGAGGCGGCTTTTGTGCGTCTATGGGGTGTCTCACTTGCCCCGTTTGGGGTCAAACTCGATAAGCAGAGGGTTGGTCGGCAACTGACGAACTTGATTCCAGATTCGCTTTTGGTACTTGTCCTTCGGTGCGGGAGCCCATCCTTCTTGCACGGCTTGACGATATGTCACGCGGTCGTATGGCTTTAGGCCGAACGCTTCGGAATTCTGCTGAAACCGCATGTCCATCTCAAGATATGTGTCGCAGTTGTCCAATGCGTTGAGTGTCTTCATTGGTGAAAGTGGGGATTTCGATGCGCAGACGTAGCCCCCGCCTAGCGAAATGCCAAAAGCCCTGACAATCTGCTTCTTCACACGTTCGTCCAGGACAGACTTGTCAGGGCTGTCCTTCGCAAGCGCGTCGATGTCCACTACTGTGCGCATTTCGTCAGGATACCACACGACGGTCGATCCCCCACCATTGGAAACCAGCTCGATTGTTGCGACTGCTCCGAATTTAGGTTCTGTCAAAATTTTTATATCAACCTTGTATTGATCCTGTATGACCGCTATCCCCGCTTGGATTGCCTCGTCGGATGCGTTGGTCTGCCTGTTGAGGATTGCTACATAACCGCGCCCAGTTCCGGGTTTTAACACCCATCCACCATTGCGCCGCATTTCATGCATGGCTATGCGTTCGTCAATGTCAGCAGGAAATTTGCTTCTGGCTGAGTCTTGCGTGTTGGTATCTGCCATTATCGTGCCGACCGCAGTGACAAACGCTATAGACATAACAATCTTATGAAGATTCATTTGTATTGATCCTTTCTGAAATTACTTCCCTTTGGCTTTGCGTCGTTCTAGGAGTTCAAGCCGTCTGCGTAGCCGTTGAACATAATCGGAGGCAATCTTTGTCTCGATGCCTTTCTCCTTAAGGAGCCTGTTCACGGCATCCTCAGTATCAACAAGTTCCTGCGCATCAGTAGCATTCGCCATCGCCTCGTCCATTATCTCCCTTAATTCCCGAACAATCTTGTCCGAGCGGACAATCTCTTTCTGCGCTGCTTCCAGTTCCGCCTTCAGCGCCTCGACACCGCCGGCCTTAAGAATGTCAACCATGTCCTTCTTGAGCTGGATGATTGCCTCTTTCTGCTCCTTGACGATGGGATGGTCGTCATCCTTGATTTCGATCTTTGTGACAAGCGACTGCTGAAGATCTTGAAAGAACTGCGGCGAGAAGTCCGTCTCGATGTACACATCGCCCGGTTCGTGGAAAATCATTCCAGCAAGGAGCCCCTCGGATGGATGCTCCCACTCAATGTTGATGAACTTCACCCGCTCGCGCATGGCGGCGACTTCCGGGCTGTCCTGTTGGAAGTTCCCCCTTGGTTTCTTTTCGGGCTTTGGCGGCGAAACTTTGTTCTCTTCGGAGGATTGCGAGGAGTCGGGCTCTGTCTTTTCCGGCGCGACCGAGGCTGATTTGTCCCGCTCCTTGGGCAGGCTTGGATTGACCTGAGTAATCAGACCAGACTTCCTCATGCCATCGGCTTCTAAAGTATCATTGCCTCTCTGAAGCGTCATACAAATGACGGTAATCAAAACTGCGGCAAGAACCAATCCACCCCCAATCGCAACCTTCAAATATGGGGATTTGCCTTGGGGTTTCTTTCGAATTGATTTTGGTGGTGCTATCATTCACATTCCTCTGTAAAAGATTGAAAGCCCGCCCGCGCTTAGCGGACGGGCTTTCAATCTTAGTCCTACGTGAACTTAGGCACGCTTACGCTTCAACGCAAGGCCAGCCACGCCGAGGAGGAGCAGAAGTCCACTCGTCGGCTCAGGGACGGCTGTCCACGACATATTGGCTGTGCCGCCAGTTGATGCCGTGCCACCCCAAATGGTTGCAACATTATTCTTTGTGTCATCGACGGGCATTTCGCCCATTGCAAACGAGGAGACGTTCGCCATATACCACTGGTCTTCACCATCGGTATAAGTGAAGACGAAAGCGAGGTACTGTGTTGAATTTGCGCCAACTTCTGTCGTGAACGTACCCTCACCAATTTTGAACTGATTTTTAGGTGTTGCCGCTCCATTAGACATCACAAAGTCAGCAGAGGTAGTGGAGCCGCCAAAGGTGTCATAGACATCCTTCATGCCGTCGGCCACCGACATGGCAAACCATGTGTCGTACTGAGCTTTCGTGATGGTGAATGCGTAACCGGCACCTTTCGATCCAGCCTTCTTGGTTCCATCGGTCGGCTGGTAAACCGTTCCGGTTCCCCATGTGACCGCCGCAGCATTGACTGCAATCGCTGACAGGGCTACTGCCGTGAGTATCATCAGTTTCTTCATTGTTTTGTTTCCTTGTTGGTTTTTACTTGGCGCAAGACCCTTTGCCATGCACCAGCAAATCTTTTTACTTTAGGGCACTCGGGATAGTAATTGTTGAAGTTGCGTCAGCGTTAATCAAAACGCCGTCACCGGGAGCAAGGTTCGTAGAAACTGCTCCAACAGAATAATGTGTTGTGCCGCCATCACGGAGATACCAACCGGACGTGCAGGACTGGTAAAGGGCGATGTCTGATTCGTACTCAGCGATTTCCGCTGCTTCGTCCTCATCTTCAGGATCAAGGTCATCGATGGCATCCTGCGAATCCTGAATCATCTCAGCAAACTTCGCGTCACTGATATAAACAAAGAGGCCTTTGTACGTGACATCGTTGAAAGTGACATCCTTTTTCGAGAAGTTGGTTCCGCCATACAAGCCAAGAGTGTAGTTGTTTTCCGCCCATGTTCCGCCCGGAATAATATCTTCGAGAGCAACAGAAACAGGCGTGACATTGCCGGACATTGTCATCTTACCCGTCATCTGAATCACGATATCACCTTGAGCATCGCCCTCATTGACTGCGCCAGCATTTGTGAGCTTAGAGGTGGCGTCTGCATTAATAAGCACGCCCTCGCCGAAGGCAATCGGTACATTATTCATCGGTCCGACGGAGAAACGCGTCGTTCCACCATCACGGAGATACCATCCTGCCTTGCAACTCTGGTAGAGCTCAATATCAGCTTCGTACTCAGCGATTTCCGCAGCTTCATCTTCATCTTCAGGGTCAAGATCGTCAATGGCATCCTGCGAATCCTGAATCATCTCAGCAAACTTGGCATCGCTGACATAAACAAAAAGACCTTTGTATGTAGTCTCATCAACAACGATATCTTTCTTCGAGAAGTTGGCGCCACCGTAAATACCTAATGTATAATTATTGTCGGCCCAAGTTCCACCGGGGATGAGGTCGCCAAGGGTGAGACCACCATCTGCCGTCTTCATCGAGTCGAACTGCTGCATGACCATCGTCATCTTTGCAGGCATTGTCTTCTCTGCGTAGCCGACCATTGGTGAAATACTACCTCATGCCATATGAATGGGCCCGCGATTAGGCTGTTTGTACCGTCGACGTGCAGCGATGTGCAGGATTATGACAACAAAGGAATGCGCGATGGTGTAGATTGACGCTTTGGGGACTGTGCGCTTTTGTGATGAATTTGTTGTACTAGCCCACTTGCATTGTCATCAAATGTATTGCGATAGTCATATATAACGTATTTGCGCCATTTCAAATCTGAATCTGCAGAATTGCCAAGGGAGCGACAAGTCTAATATGCTTTTAATCGCCATGCTATATTGTTTTTGATCAGCCTCCTAATTGACTTTTGCGCATGGGTTTGGTACAATATGCCGCGATTCACACAATGAGGAAAGAATCATGATAAAAAGGTGGCAAGAAAGCGGTGTGCTAACCATGTTGAAATATCGGCGAGCAGTCAATCTTGCCGGTGCGCGGCAATGTGGGAAAACGACTTTGGCAATGTCTCTGCCTTTGACTTCATCAAAGCACTTCACGCTTGATGATGCCAAAATAGCGGAAGTCGCCAGAAATGATCCGTCTGGTTTTGTAAACCGTGCGGCGGGCGAAACGCTTATCATAGACGAGATACAGAAGATTCCGGAACTGCTCAACTACATAAAGATAAATGTCGATCGCAACGGTGAGCGAGGCCAATACCTGTTCACGGGAAGCGCAAACCTGCATTTCGTGAAAGCGGTCTCGGATTCGCTTGCGGGCAGGGTCGGCAGAGTCCGGCTGCGGACGCTTTCACTTGGAGAGATCAACGGCGCAAGCCCCGATTTCCTCTCCGCCGCGTTCGAGCGGCGCTTCCCGTCCAGAATCGCCGGATGCAACAAGCGCGCGGCTATAAGTCTTGCAACCTGCGGAGGCTACCCTGAGACCATCGGAATGGACGCGCGGGAGCGCCGCGGCTGGTTCGCCGCATATCTGAACGACCTGCTCATGAAGGACGTGCGCGACATCACGGAGATACGCAAGCTCGACACTTTGCGCGACATCGCCGGATGGCTGCTAGCGCACTCGTCCAAGTTCTTCGAGACAAGCGAGCTCGCGGCCAAGTCCGGCGTAAGCAAAGCCACGGTCGAGAGCTACATCTCCACGCTCAAGGCGATGTTCCTTTTCGATGAGGTTCGCCCCTGGAGCAAAAGCGACTACGGGCGCATCGGGAAAAGGAGCAAGTTCCTTGCGTCCGATTCGGCGCTTGTCGCCAACATCCTCGGCTGGACGGACGAGTCGATCTACATGGACGGTGACATGAGCGGGAAGCTGATCGAGACATGGGTGCACCAGAACCTCGCAAGCCTTGCCGATCTCGACATGGACTACGAGATTTCGCACTATCGCGATTCCTTGAAGCGGGAGATAGATTTCATCGTCGAGCGCTCGGACGGTGCGATGCTCGGAATCGAAGTGAAGTCGGGTTCATCGTTCGGCGCGGAGGACTTCAAGCACCTGAAATGGTTTGCAAAGAATCTTGCGAAGGGCGAATTCACAGGCATCGTACTTTATTCCGGCGAACACACTCTTCGCTTCGGCGAGGGCTTCTACGCCGTGCCGCTCGCCGCGCTCGGCGCATAAGTCGCCATAAAGGCCGCAGAAGACCGTCCCCCGGCGGTCTTCTGCATTTTACTGCCCTTTGTCTGCGCCACGGCAAGGGGAGTCTGGTCGCATTTGCTGGATGATTCCGGCGCACATACGTTGTCGGCTACCAGACACAGACCGTGGCAGGCGGCAATAGTTTCACTTGGGCTGTTTCAACAATGAAGCAGATTCAGAACACGCTTGCGGGGCAAACCTTGGGTGGATTCGTAATTCCGACTGACGAGAGTTTCATGTCTGGTGACTCGATCGTTCTTTCTATTTACGGAACGGATGGTGCTTTGGAAGGTGAATACTCATTCGTTGATACAGACAACGCTGCCAACTTCAGCCTTACATCTCCAGGCTGGTATCCTCTCGCGAAAGTTTCCGAATGGGAAGTGACAGACGAGGACTTGGCGGATGATGTTATTGTTCCGTTTGGCAAGGGCGTTATCATTACTAGTGGTGAAGCAGACACTACATTGACAGTGGCTGGCGAAGTTCTCAATCAGCCGACCACGGTTGATGTTGCTGGCTACAACAGTTTTACTTGGACTGGTAACTCCACCCCTGTAAATCTGACACTTGGTGACTTTTCAATTCCTACCGATCAAGGATTCATGTCCGGTGACTCTATCGTTCTTTCTATTTATGGAACAGATGGCTCTTTGCAGGGCGAGTATTCTTTCGTTGATACAGACAACGCCGCCAACTTCAGCCTTACATCTCCAGGCTGGTATCCTCTCACAAAGGTCTCTGAATGGGAAGTCGCGGATAGTGATTTGGCAAATGCCGTTGTCATCCCGGCAGGCAAAATGGTCATCATCACAAGTGGTGAAGCGGACACAACTCTCACGCTTCCCAACCCTTTGGCTGAGTAAAAACTTTGTATTGTGCACGGCAGGGTGTCGTGTGCATATGAAAACAAAAAAGGAAAAGGAAAAATGAAAAAACTCATCATTGCGGTCGCGATGATCGCAGTTGCGGGGCTGGCGCAGGCCGCTACCTGCAGGTGGCAGTCAGGAACACTGAAAACCGCTGCTAATGCAGAAGGTGGCTGGAGTGCCGTTAATGTAAACACTGCAAGCGCATTGGTTACGATGAGCATCTATTACATTGATGCTGATACGTATACAAGTCTTGCAAGTGCCTCTCAAAAGGATCTGTTTGATTCCTATAGCACTCAGACTGCCGATTTGACTGGTCAGAACAAGAATGCGAATACCGGTGCGTTGATTGGTGCCATTACTATCAACGATTCTGATGCCTATGCTGGTGTTCAGTATGCTGTTGTGACTGCAACATATACCGACTCCACGTATGGTGACATGTACATGGCAACCCGCATCCAGACAGCATTTAGTGCTGGCATTCAGGCTGGAACTGCGGCCAATATGTTGTCAAGCGTCGGCAACTGGCAGGCTGTCCCGGAGCCGACTTCGGGTCTCCTCATGCTTCTTGGCATGGCTGGCCTTGCGCTCCGTCGCAAGCGCGCCTAATTCGTTAGACGCATAGCAACCGAAAGCCCGTCCGATTGAATCGGGCGGGCTTTCAATCATTACAGGACAGGCATGACTTGGCGTGTAACATATAGAGCGAAGGACGGCAAACAGACATCGTTGGCTCTTGAAGCCGAAAGCCGCGAGGACTTGTTCGAACAATTATCGGCCAAAGGCATTTCCGCAATTCGTGTCGAACAAGGCGGGGTCGCTAAGGCAAAGAGAACGCAAAATCCGCATGTTACATGGGGCGCTTTAGCAGTAATCCTTATCGCAGGAGTTGCTATAGCCGTGTGGCTCACAGCAAGCCGGAATCCGCAGTCTACCGAGCCAGTAGAAGCAAGCACAAAGCGCACAATCAAGGCTGTTGAGCCTACGCTTTCAACAAAAGCATCAACCCCCAAGCCGGTAGATTCAGAGAAGCCTGTCCGCAGATCCGCCAAGGGAACGCCAATCCCAGACAACGTGCAGCCCGACGAGCGCGGTGTTCTTCGCTATCCGGGCGGTCTTCGCTGGGTGGATACTAACGATCTCCACATTGTCAAGCACCCACGGAAGAAGCAGTTGTTCAAGCACCACAGCGAGAATTCGATTGCAACCATACTCACGCTTGAGCCTGAGAAGATGGCTCCGTTTCTAGTAGGACGCCGCCCAAAGTTCGGGCAGCGATTTGTCGATGACTTCAAGGCATCGCTTTACGACGAGCCGGAGTTTCCCGAGGATGACACCCCAGAGGAGAGGGAACTGCGCAACGAGGTGCTGGCCGTCAAAAAGGAAATGGCGGAGGCTATGAATCGCGGCGAGGACATCGCCAAGATGATGAACGACGCACAGGAAGAACTCGACCGCCTCGTCACATTCCACGATGCGCTGATGAAGCAACTCCGGGAGATAAAGAATGACGAGACTTACACCGACAACGATGTGCGCGATTTCACGGAAGCGGCCAACCTGATGCTCAAAGAACATGGGCTAAAGGAACTCTCGACACCCAATCTCACCTACCGCCAATTCATGCTCCAGCGCAGACGCGAGCGATTGGAAGCGCAACAATCTGAATCAGAAAGGAAATAATCACATGAACTTCAAGACCGTCATTGTCGGCGTCGCCCTTATCGCAGCCGGACACTCCTTCGCCGAGACCAAGCCGGAACTGACGCCACAGGAACGCGCAGAACGCCGCGAAGCGTTGATTGCCAGAGTCGGAGGACTTTTCCCAAGGCCAGGCACGCCAAGCGGCAGAATCGCCTTTGTGAACGCGCAGAAGCGGATTCCCGTAGAGGAGTTCAAGGCGACCTTCGCCAAGAACGCCTCCAAGGTCAGAGGTGTCGATACTTGGATCGAGGCCGAATCCGTGAGCGTAGCGAACGCCAATGCTCTGCGCAAGTCGAACAACGCGCAGTTCGCCGTGTTCATTGCCGACGATCCGGCTCTTCCCATGTCTCTTATTGCTGTCGAAGAAGGATGGGCGATAATGAACATTCGCGCACTCGGTGACGACAAGACGAAGGATGAACTTCTGCGCCATCGTGCGAAGAACGAGTTTGCTCGCGTCTACGGCATCCTCTGCGGCGGCGCATCATCGCAGTTCAAATCGCAGATTATGAACACCATATCAAAGCCGTCAGACCTCAACGGATGCACAGACGAACTGCCTGTCGATGTCACGGCGAAGATCCCGATGTATCTCGAAGGGCGAGGCGTGAAGTCCGAGCAGTTGATTCCTTATCGCCGTGCGGTTCAGGAAGGTTGGGCAGCAGCACCTACCAACGATGTGCAGAAAGCCATCTGGGAAGAGATAAGGGCACTGCCAAGCAAACCAATCAAGATTGAATTCGACCCAAAGCGAGGGAAATAAGCCATCGGGAAAATGTAAATAAGCCGCTTCCATCACTGGAGGCGGCTTTTGTGCGTCTATGGGGTGTCTCACTTTCCCCGTTTAGGGTCAAACTCTATCGTCACAGGCTTGGTGGGCAACTGGTGAACTTCATTCCAGATTGTCTGCTCGACGTTGTTGGTAGGCCGATGAGCCCAACCTTCCTGACAGGCTACGCGGTAGGGCTTCATCACGGCTGGCGTGATTCCGAACTTCTCCAGATAAGCGTTCATCCTGATGGTCACATCAACGGGGATGTGTTCATTCGGCAGAACATCCATGTCGGAGACTTTGGGCATCGGGCCGACGAGCGAAATCGCATATGTGGATGACATCCCGCCGCAAAGCATGGCGAAGGTGCGCGAGACGAGCTTCTTAGTTCTTGCCTCGAAGAACGGCAGTTTCTCCGTGTGAATCTTGGCAATGTTGCAGTATCCCCAGCGATCATCCGGCGCGACAACCGTCCTTGGCAGAGCGGGATTGTCTATCACGTAAATCGTC
>JAFUEM010000097.1 GCA_017463935.1 Kiritimatiellia bacterium | reverse complement strand
GCCCGCGACCGCCGGCGTGCCGTCCGCCGCAAGGCCGCCGAACGCCTCGTTCGCCGTCCACACGAGCGCGTAGCTTTCGCCCGCGAGAACCGCCGTGCCATCGGCGTAGGTGTCGGGGCCGTCGGTCCCGAATTTCAGCCACCCGTCATCGGCGCGGGCGGCCGTGGCCGCCAGCGCCGTCAACAGGATAGTCGATAATCTCTTCATAACTTCCGTTCCGCTCATTGCATGCCTGCGGGCGCGGCAACCGAGAGAGTGCGCCGCGCCCGCAGGACTTGTCATTCCTCAATCTTGATCCTGAAGAACAGGCAGTTGGACGCGCCGAAGAGCTCGGTCAACTGCGCACCGGGCAGCGTGAACGTTGCCGTGCCCTCCGCAAAACCCTGCTCCAGCGTGGCGATGTCAATCGCCGTACCATCCGAGGCCAGCGCCTCCACCGTGGTCGAAACGACCACCGCCAGCCGCCTGGAACCGAGGGCAGCCGCATACCAAGCGTCCGCTGACAGGTCCAAGTTCGGCTTGGGTGTCGGACGGAACTGAATCGTCACAGCCCCGTTCGCCGCGATATCGATGCCCGTCATCAGGATTTCCACCAGACTCAGGTCATTCGCAACCGTCACCCGACCATCGGGCGCAACCGTCACGGTCTCGCTCTCCGGGACGTCGATGACCGTCTCGGGATCGGTCGGCAGCGTGATCGTCGCCGGGCCCGTCACCACATAGGTGCCGTCGTCCTGCTTGACGATGCTACCGCCCTCGCCCGTCGTGACTTTCACGCCGGGCTTGTCAGCCGTGCCGTCACCGCCCTCGGTGCCGCCCACCTCGATTTCGGTCACGTTACCGTCCTTGTCGGCCGTCTCCTTGACGATGTTGCCGTCCTTATCGGTCGTCTCGGTGGTGGTCGTGCCGTCCGCGTTCTTCGTCACCTTCGTGATCGTGCCGTCAGGTGCAACCGTCACAGTCTCGCCCGCCGGAACGGTGATGGTCGTCTCGGGATCGGTCGGCAGCGTGATCGTCGCCGGACCCGTCACCACATAGGTGCCGTCGTCCTGCTTCTCGATGTTGCCGCCCTCGCCCGTCGTGACTTTCACGCCGGGCTTGTCAGCCGTGCCGTCACCGCCCTCGGTGCCGCCCGCATCGATTTCGGTGATGTTGCCGTCCTTGTCGGTCTTCTCCTTGACGACGTTGCCGTCCTTGTCGGTCTTCTCGGTGGTGGTCGTGCCGTCACCGTTTTCCGTCACCTTCGTGATCGTACCGTCGGGCGCAACCGTCACGGTCTCGCCCTCCGGGACGTCGATGACCGTCTCGGGATCGGTCGGCAGCGTGATCGTCGCCGGGCCCGTCACCTTGTAGGTGCCGTCGTCCTGCTTCTCGATGCTACCGCCCTCGTCCACCGTGACCTTCACGCCGGGCTCGTCTGTGCCTTCGCCGCCGCCCGCATTGATTTCGGTGATGTTACCATCCTTGTCGGCCGTAGTCTCCGTCACACAGGTGATTTGGCCGCCGTTCTCACCGTCCACGGTGATGACCTCACCGCCCGCTTCCGGATCGGGATCGATCGTCGCCTTGCCGACAAGTTCGGTGACGGTGGTGACGCTCGTATCGCCTTCGCCCGCGACCGTTGTCGTGACGGTTACCGGGGCACCTTCGGGCACCTCAACCGTGCCGTCGTCCTTCGCTTCCACCGTCACGCCGTCAGGGATCGTCACCGTCACGCCGTTCCCAAGGTCAAGCGTTGCAGGGCCCGTCACCGAGCCGCCCGTCACCGGTTCAGCCGTGAAGCCGAGCGAACGGTAGGTCGCATCGCCCTTCACCGGCACGGGCTCCGGGAACCAGCCGTTGAACGTGTAGACGTTGTTGCCGTCGCTTTCCCTGCTGAGCGGCTCATGGCTCGGCGTTGTGCCGTATTCCACATTATCCGTGCCGAGAACAAGCCCGTTCTCATCCGTCCACGTCACGGTGTAGGTGCGGCGCGTCTTGCCCGACCAGGTCGCCGTATACGTCGCATCGGCCGTCGCGGCCACAACCGCCGGCGTCCATCCCTCAAACGTGCCGTAGTCCCACTGGGCACTCGCTCCGTTCGCCGGATCCTGATGGGCCGGCGTCACGCCGTCCTCCACGCTTTGGACGTCCAGGACCGTCTCTTCGTCGTACTTCCACGTAATCGTGTGGTGGATCGGCGCGCTCTGGACTTCGAATGTGGCCGTCAGGGTCGTGCCGCTCCGCGCATGCGACAGCTTGTAGGTCGTGCCGACCGCCGCCGTGAGCGCAAACGTGCCGTCCGCCGTTTCGGATGCGGCATCTTTGAGCGTCGCCGAAGTCGGCACGGTCTGGCTGACCGTCGCGCCCGCACGGTACGAGATCGGCAGGATTTCGTCGACCGTCACCTTGCGCGTGTTGGGCAATGTGTCCACATCGAAGGCGAAGCCGCTCTCCGCGCCAATGTACGTGGCGTCGCTTGCGACGAGACGATAGACGCCGTCCGTGCCGCTGGGCGTGACCGCATATCCGGCCGGCACCGTCGCCGTCGCCAGCGAATAGCCGTCGCCGAACGTGATGTACATGCCGTCCGCAGCCCAATACGCGAACTCGTCGTCCATCGACACCACGTATGGCGACTCCAGCGTGCCCAGACCGTTCTGGAACACGTACCACGGGACGGTGAACGTCGCCGTCTGGCCGGCCGCGGCGAGCGTCAGCGTCCATGTGCCGCCGGACGTCGGCTTCCAGGCGGCGTCCGTGAGCGAACGCGTCGCGGCCGACGGCTGCTTCTCCGTGACCGTACTGCCCATGAATTGCACCGGCAACAGCGCGTCGACCGCCGCCCGGGAGGTCAACTCGCGCGGATTCGCCCGCGTATCGACATCGAACGCGATCTCCGAGGTCGCCGCGCTTGCGGGCGTGAGGAGCCAGTTGGCCGTATAGGTACGCGCGCCCGTGCTGCCCGTCTTGATCGTGACCGTCAGCGCCGGCTTCGGCAGGTCCGTTCCCGTCCAGCCGACGAAGGTATAAAGTTCGCGCACGGGTGCCGTCAGCACGATGTCCGCGCTCTCGCAGTTGTACGCCGTCGGATTCTCGGCCGTGCCGCCGTCGAGGTCGTAGGTGATGGCGTAGTCGATCGGCACCGGGGTCCAGGTGGCTGTGTAGGTTGCCGCGCCCGTCACCGCCGCCAGCACCGGCGACCATCCGGCAAACGCATAGGTGTAGGAGGCGTCCGCATCCTTCGTCGGGTCGGGATAGCCGGGCGTCAAGCCCGCCGCGACAGTCGTCGTGCCGAGAACCGTCTCCGCGTCCTGCTTCCAGGTGATCTCATGGTAGGCGAGGCCCGAAACCGTGAACTTCGCTGTCAATGCGGTACCGCCGACGGTATGGGTCAACTCCCAGTCGCCGTCCGCCGCCGGCGACCAGCTGTATGTGCCGGCCGCGGCAGCCGCCGTCACATACGTCGTCGCGGGCGCGGTCGTCTGGCGAACCGTCGCACCCGCCTGATACGCGAGCGGCAGAATGGCCGACGCATCCGTGACCGTGCGCGGATTCGCGCGCGAGTCAATATCAAACGCGGCGCCTTCTTCACTCGCGTACACAAGCCCCGTCGCCGTCGCGACAAACCGGTACGTCCCGTCCGCGACAGGCTCGACGGCATAGCCCGACGGAACCGCCAGGCCCGCCAGCGTCAGTCCCTCGCCGAACGTGAAGTAGACGTCATCGCCCGCATAGTTCGCGGCCTCGCCGCTCGACCGGAACACATAGGGGACTCCGGACGTGCCCTCGCCCACCTTGAAGATGTCATACGACACCGCGAAGCTCGCCGTCTGACTGGGCGAAGCGTCCAGCGTCAGCGTCCACGTGCCGCCGGATGTCGGCTGCCAGTCGGAAGCGATGTCCGCCGCCGTGCCCGTGCCGGGGTCGGTCGCGCGGACCGTGCTGCCGCCCGTGTAGATGGCGGGCAGGTCCGCGAGCTCGGCGGCGGTCGCAACCGTGCGCGGATTCGCGCGCGAATCCACGGCGAATGCGCAGCTGGATTCCTCGCTGTCTAGTGGGTCGGCCGCAAGGAGCGTCCCTGCGCCGAACAGGACCAGGGCCAGGGCCCCGATGATGCATCTGAGTTTTTTCATGCGTTGTTTCCTTTCGTGTTATGTTGAAAACTTTTGTGTCCGTGAAAACTCTTGTGTCCGATCGTGAAAACAGAATTGCCTCCGTCGCGCAGCACCGCGCGCGCTCCTGCCGTCGGCAGCGCAAGGCACAGGACGTTGGCCGCGGCCTTCGCCGCGCTTACTGGCCCTGTGGCGCCAGTGGGCATCTTCGTCTCGGCCGCGCCGAGCACCGGTTGACCGGGATGGGATTTGTGCAGTCTGTCTTCCGTTTGCGTAATGCCGCCGCCGTGACTGCCGCAAGTGCTGGCAAGGCGGAAGCCGTTGTTCGTGTTCGCGTTGCCGTTGTTGTTGTTGTTGTTGCGACACGACAAACGCGCGTTCGTCGCGTTGTTGTTCCAGCTCCCGCCACGTTTGGTCCAGTTCGACCCGGAGGAGAAACGTCTCCCGGCTCCTGTTGCTTCGATGAAGTCTTTTGACACCGCATGCGTAATGCGGCCGAGATTCCGATGGTGCTGGCGTGTGCGGAGAATTTTCCTCAGCCGCCCGTGCACCGTGACTCTCGCCGTGTCGCAGTCTCCATCGAAATAGCGCGCCTCCGTCCTGGCGTAGATGCTGCGGAAGCCAAACCAACGGGCCGTACCCTCCATCGCGCGGACAACATTCTGAAGTTTCTGCCCGTCGCAAAGTCCGCCGGCATAGGTGTAATAGTGACGCTTCAGGCTCCGTTGCGTTCGCCGGAGCCGACGATGGCTCATCCGCCAATAACCGCTCCAGACACGAAAACCGAGATAAGGGACCCCCTCGCTCACAGGCGAAACCAATGTCGCCGCCTCCTTCAGTTCCAGTTTGCGGTTGTTGTCAAGCCAGGCGCGCAGATCGCCATACAGCCGCCATGCTTCCTCCTTTGAATCGACAAAGACAAGCATATCGTCCATATAGCGGAGATAACGACGTCCAAGCCCCAGCGCTTCAACGGCGTAGTGATCGAGCCCGTCAAGATAAAGATTGGCAAACCACTGGCTTGTCAGGTTGCCGATCGGCAGCCCGCGGCCCGTCGGTGCAATATTGGGAATCGGCTTCCGGACGATCGTCTCCAACAGCCGAATGACCTCGCGCTCGCGGAACATCCCGCGCAGGATGCCCAGCAGAATATCGTGATCGATGCTTTCGAAATAGTGACGGATGTCAATCTTGAGAAAGTAAGCGTGCCGCCGCGCGAGCGTCCGTACGCGCCGGAGCGCCTGATGTGAGCCTTTCCCCTTGCGGCAGGCATAGCTCTGCTCGATGAACCGCCGCTCCATCAGCGGCGAACAGACATTGCAGAAAGCATGGTGAACAACGCGGTCCTTGACCGGGCAACAGCTGATGACGCGCGGCTTGGGCTCGAACACGACGAACTGATTGTATTCGCCGGGTTGCCATATTCCCTCGAGCAGCAAGCGCCGCGTTTCGGACAGATGGTCGTCAAGGTTCTGCTCATAGCGCCGCACAGGAGGTTTCGTGCTGTGGTGGCGGCGAAACGACCGCCAGGCCTCGCGAAGGTTCCCTTCCGAGACGATCTTTTCCCACAACTGTCCGTAGCTCTTCATGCGTGCGTGCGCGTTGATTGATTTTATTTATTTCTAGTATCTTCTTCTGACACATCGGTCATAGAGGACCCCTCGCTCGGAGCGGGCCCCTCGCCGGGAGTCACTTCAGCCAGCATGTGCAGGACGGCATCGCCGTACTGCCTGGCGAAGCTTTCGCCGCAACCTTCGATTTCCTTGAGCGCCGCCAGCGTCTTGGGTGCCTTCATGACCAATTCCGCCAGCTGCCGGTTGCGGGCGATGGCGTAGGCGGGACAGCCTTGCGCTTTCGCCGTGCGGTTGCGCCAGTCCTTCAGCGCCAGATAGACAGGCCGCCGCTCTTCGGGCAATTGCGCTTCCAGCGCCTTGGCCGCTTCGCCGCCCCTGTCCTGTCGCACAGAACCGCGCTCGGCCCCGCCCGCGTCCGCAAGCGAGAGAACGAGCGCGATGTGCGGCACATTGCCGTGGACGAAAAAATGCTGCTCCATCGCCAGCACCTCGCGCCCAAACGTGGCCGTCCGCAAGGCATCCTCGGGAAAGCCTTGCAGCCCTTCGCTGTAGCGCATGGTGATGACGCGAATTTGCATGATTTTTTCTCCTTGTCCGGGTTCGGGGGGGGGGGGGGGGGGGGGGGG
>JAFUEM010000096.1 GCA_017463935.1 Kiritimatiellia bacterium | reverse complement strand
CGCGCGGCGGCGCGGACGCCGTCGGCGCGATCCTGACGGCCGACCAGCTGATGACGCCGGAGGAGGCGTTCCGCCGCGTCCTGGGCGACGCGCTTGCGGTCGCGGCCCGAAGCGACGCGATTGTCACGCTCGGCGTCGAGCCGGACCATCCCGCGACGGGCTTCGGCTACATCGCGCGCGCGGAGAAGGTTGATTTCGGCACGGCGAGCGAATTTGCGAAGGTGGAGCGGTTTGTGGAGAAGCCCGATCTGGAGACGGCCCGGGCGTATCTCGCGACGGGCCGCTACAGCTGGAACGCGGGGATGTTCATCTGGAAGGCATCGACGATGGCGGCGGCGTTTGCCGCGCATGCGCCGGAATTCAGCGGGCTGATCGATGCCGTCGCCGCCGCGCCGGACGTAGAGGCGGTGATGGCGGCGCGCTATCCCGCGATCCGCGCGACGAGCGTGGACTACGCGGTGATGGAGAAGGCGACGAACATTCTCGTCGCGCGGTGTGCGTTCACGTGGGACGACGTGGGCGGCTGGAACGCGATTGCCGCGCACTTTCCGGCGGACGCGCGCGGGAACGTGCGGCTGGGGAAGACGGCGGTGTACGACGCGGGGAACAACATCATCGTGTCGGACGACGCGCACGTGACGGCGGTCGTCGGGCTGGAGAATGTCGTCGTGGTGCACACGCCGCACGCGACGCTCGTCTGTGCGCGCGACCGCGCGCAGGACGTGAAACAGCTCGTCCGCTCCTTGGGAGAATAAACTCCGAGCAGCCGGGCTCCCGCGCGGCCTCGTACGACCTTGCTTCGCAAGGCTCCTCGCTTTGCTCGTCGGGCAACCTGATCGCTCCGCGACAGGCGCATTCCCGCTCCGCGCAATTCGTTCTGCTTCGCGCGCGTAATTGCACCTTAGCTGGATCGGAATCGTGTGGTTTGAAGCTGGAGGATGTTTCCTCCAGACCTCCTCTTTTTTGATATACTGTCCGCAAATAGGAGCACGGCATGAAACTTCAAGACAATCCACAGGCATATGCCATTATGGGCTGCGCTAAACGAGTTTACAAGACGCTTGGGCATGGTTTTCTTGAATCCGCTTACGCCGATGCGCTCGAATTGGAGTTCCAACGGAACGCCATCCCCTATGCGCGAGAAGATGAGGTACGCATCTATTACGATGGTGTACCGCTGCGAACCCACTACCGGGCCGACTTTACCTGTTTCAACAGGAGTTATATCATTGAGCTCAAGGCGGTCAAGGCCCTAACAAAAATTGAATGGGCGCAGGTGATCCACTACCTCCGCGCCACGCGAATTCCCTATGGGCTGCTGATCAACTTCGGGCGGCCGGATATTCAATACGAAACGTTTGAACTGGCAAAGCTACCGTCCCTCTAAAACCTAAACAAGATTGATCCAGCTGCAGAACAATTTCACACGCGAAGCAGAACGAATTGCGCGGAGCGGTAGCGGGAGCCCAGCTGCTCGGAGTTGAATTCTTCGAGATAAAGTACAGCCCCGCTCCTGCTTTTCCCCCATGCGGGTGAAAATTTTTTAAATTCCCCCTTGCGGGGGAGAAGAATATTTGGTAGAATGATGGCGAACATTGGAAAAGGCAGATTTCAAAACACGACAACCAAAGGAGAAAAAACCATGAAAAAGCTGATGATGACGACAGTCGCAGCACTCGGTTTCGCCGCGCTGGCGCAGGCCGACGTTCTGAACTCGACTGGGTTCGAAGAGTACGGCGAAAATGATTTTGCCGTTGGTCGGGACGATCAGGGCACGGGCGACAACGCGCGCTATTGGCTCGGTACTGATGGTGGTGACTTCTCCCAGACCGTGCTGAAGAAGTACGTGGATGCCGGAATTGAAGCGCCGGCAAAGGTTCCGGATGCGTTTACGAACGCGGCATCAAACGCGACCTTCCTGTCGGTCGATACGGGCAACGATGTGCTGCTCCGCCGCGCAGCTGCTAATCCGACGGAAACCATCGATCTTTCCTCCGTGGGCCCCGTCTTCTTCGATGCCGATGTCAAGTTCACGGCAAGCGAGAAGGATGTTGAGGCTTCGACCGGCGATAAGCTCCTTGTGTGGCTGAAGGGCGACGAAGAGACGACCAACCTCGTTGTGACGGCAGGTGTCTACAATGAGCTCACGGAAGAGTATGATCAGACCAATTTCACCGTTGACGGTGTTTATGCGGCTGATACATGGTATCGTCTGACGGTCAAGGCTGCGGTTGACGACAACAATCTCACCTATTTCAATGTCTACATTGATGGGGAACCGGTCGAGGCGACGGATAAGACGACCGATTTCTATAGCCTCGTTCAGTCGGGTGTTTACAGGTATGTGATTGCCGAAGCGGGCTTCCAGGGCACGGGCGCGCTTGACAATGTGGTCTGGACGACGACCGATCCCTTCCCGGCGGAAGCGACCTATAAGCTGACCTTGACGGGCGCAGATTTTGCTAGTGGGGTGACGCTTGACGGCGATGCTGTTGAAGATATCACGAATATCAGCGAAGATCTTGCTGTGAGCAAGAAGTCGGTTGAAGTCGTGGTGAATGTTGGCATTGATGACGGCACTTTCACGGCTCAATCGGAAAATGAAAATGTGACGATCAGCACGCCGGTTCGCTCGACAGAGGCAGTGGAAGAGGAAGGGGAAGAAGTTACCTATTACTTCTACACCTTCACGGTGACAGTCGAGCCGGAAGCCGAAGCGGAATACACGATTGCGCTTGCGTTTGAGGTTGGTGAAGATGATGTGCCGACCGAAGGCGAAGCTGCGGCGGGCGGATCAGCGACGGTGAAGGCGGATGACGCGGCGGCGGCGGCGGAGGCCGTAACGGTGACGGTGGATTCGGCGGTTGCGGCGGTGCTGACGGATGCACAGAAGGCCGCGTTTGTTACGAGCTTCTTCACGAAGAGCGTCGTTGACAATCAAGACGGTACCTTCACGGTGAGCGTTGCGGTCAATGAGGAGGCCGTGGAAGATGCGCTGGATGTTGTCGTCGCGGAAGCGCTGGAGACGGCGGCTGACGGCGAGATCACCAAGATTCCGGCGGGTCTCTGCTACAAGATCGAGAGCGGCAGCACGGTCGGTCTCGGAACGGTGGCGAAGGGCGTCAGCACGGGCACGACGATCGAGGTCGAGGGCCTGAGCCCCGAGGCTGGCTTCTACAAGGTGTCGCTCGACGTGGCGCCGATCGCGGAGTAAGCCGAAGCGCGCGAAATGCGCAGCAAAACGAGGAGCGCGGCAGAAATGCCGCGCTCTGCGTTTTTTGTGGAAAGGCGCGTGTCTAGAGAGACTAGAGAGTCTAGAACGGAACGGGGCGGTGTCTAGAGAGACTAGAACGGAACGGGGCTACAGCCCCGTTCCTAATCTAGAACGCCCGCTGCGCGGGCTAACCTAGATCGCGCGGCGCAGCCGCGCTTGTCTAGAAAGTCTAGATTAGCTCGCGCAGAGCGCGAGCGTTCTAGATTAGCCCGCACCTTGTGCGGGCGTTCTAGATTAGGGGCGGCACACTTGCCGCCCCGTTCTAGCTAGTCTAGCCTCTCTTCTGCCGCCCCGTTCTAGTCTCTCTTCTGCGTAAATCAAAATTCCCCATTGCGCTTTTACGCGAGTTGTGATAAAGTGTTCAAAGACTGTTAACAGGGCTGCCGATAGCTTGTCAATAAGCCATCGGCAACTTTGCGGCAGTCGCGCAGAAAAACATAGTAAATACTGGTGTTGGAATGACATCAAAAGGCGACAATAGGAGTTGACGCATGCGTGAACGGTGCGACAGCTGGATGCGCGCGCGGGTGCGAAAATGCGCGCAAGGGTTCGCTACAGCCGTAGCGATGGCCACGGCATTTGCTGTCCACGCCGACTTCACCGTCATCGATTCGGCCGCCGCCCTGGACGCCGGCGGCGCCTCGGGCGGTGATATCGTCCGCCGTGTCAACAGCGGCGTCGACACGTACGACATCGTTCATATCTTCACCAATGCAACCTCCGCCCAGACGTTTACGGTCCCCGTCCGCAACCACATCGTCCCCAACAGCTTCCAGGTGCTCGTGGTCGGCGGCGGCGGTTCGGGCGGCGGCGACTGCGGCGGCGGCGGTGGTGGCGGCGGTGTCGTGACGAATGCGGTTCTCGTAGCTGGTCAATCCTACGTCGTTGCCGTTGGCGCGGGCGGTCTTCCCCGGGCGCATGGCGATATCGCCACCAATCCGACGTATAACCCGACCTTCGCTCCGGCGGGTCCGGGCGAGAACGGCGGCGACACGTCCATCAGCAACCTGACGACGGCAGCCGAAGTGGCGCTGGCGCTGGGCGGCGGCGGCGGCGGCAACTGGACGAGCGGGAACAGCGACAGCGCCGGTCGCAACGGTGGCTCCGGCGGCGGGGCCAGCGGATCGTCCAGCACCAATGCGGCGCGCATTTCCGGTGTGGCCCAGCAGGCTGCGCCCGGACTGGGCAATGATGGCGGGCAGGGGTATAGCAACAACATCGGCGGCGGCGGCGGCGGCGCGGGCGGCGTCGGCGGAGCTGCGCCAAATGGCAGCACGGGCGGAACTGGCGGCGTGGGATTTGAAAGCGACATCACCGGCGAAGTCGTTGTGTATGCGGCCGGTGGCGGCGGCGGCGGCTCGACAGGCACGGTTGCGTCCGGTGGCGCCGATACGTCGAATACGTATGGTGATGGCGGCACATCGACCAAGGCGGGGCAGGCTGGGCTGGATTCGACTGGTTCGGGCGGCGGCGGCGGCGGCCGTGGCAACTATCGTCTGAGCGGCGCGGGCGGCAGCGGCATTGTCGTAATCCGCTATGCGGTGCGTCCGCCCGAGATCCTGTCCGACGGCTCGCAACTTTATGCATTCACCAATACCTCCAGCGTCGCGTTGTTCCCGTTGGAGCGGGCGGCACTTGCGCGTGTCTTCCTTGTCGGCGGCGGCGGCGGCGGCGCGGG
>JAFUEM010000054.1 GCA_017463935.1 Kiritimatiellia bacterium | reverse complement strand
GTCGGCGGAGCGTTGTCTTGGGATTCCCATAAATGGTTCTCCTTCCCCTCCTCCTCCCCCCACCCCCTTTCCTCCTTGCTATCTTCTCCCTTGCGCTGACGCGCAAAAAGAAATTCAAAAACTATGGTTGCTCGGGGAGGGAGTGAGGAATTTACCTTCACCATCAACAATAGCCAATCTTTACGGAGGGTAAACGAACGACAAAAGTGCGTTTACTTCTGGAAGCGGCGCGATGAAGATAACGGAGGAAAGGCAGTTGCACCGGGGAAAGCGGAAATGCTATAATGTTCGCATAAAGGTTTAGACGATGATTCTCAGGCATAGAGATCGGGAACTTCTGCGGTTTGAATGGGTTGAGCCGCAGGGTGTTCGCGTCGTCTCCGTCAACGAGGCGGAGCGCAGGTTTCTCCCGCTTGAAATGCACGGCGTCGCGAACGACGAGGCGCTCTGGACCTGGCTCACGCGGCGTACGGTGCCGAGGAACAGACGCAACATCGAGGAATTGATGGCCAGAATCGGACTCAGTTCCCGCAATGTCAAAGGTATAATCGAACTTTGCAGGGGGCTTTCGCTGAACGACGTCTACTGGGTTGTTCCCGATGGTTGTGAAGACTCATGGAAGGATTTCAATCTCTACGAAAACGACTTCTCCGAGTCGATTGCGCAGATGGCATTCGCTGGCGTGGGGCCGGACTTTCGCGAACAATGGACGTCTTCCCCCGAGTTCACCACGAACGGAATGCTCGCGAAATGCTGGAGGAGAATTGACGGCAAGGTTCTTCTCTACAAGTCGGGCACGGAAGGAGCGTCCAATACCGGTTTCGAGCCGTATTCCGAATTCTATGCCGCGCAGATCGCCGAGGCAATGGGGCTCGACCACGTTGCATACGGGCTTTCACGTTTCAAAGGCCGTCTCTGCTCCACTTGTCCGCTTTTCACCAGCGACAGGTACGGCTACGTGCCGGCTGGGCGTCTCGTCTCGCGCGACGAGGCTCTAGCCGACCCTCGGTTTGCGAATATCTTCTTTTTCGATGCCGTAATCTTCAACACGGATCGGCACATGGGCAACTTTGGCTATCTTGTCGACAATGAGACAAACGAGATTGCCGGAGCCGCGCCCATATTCGATAACGGCTACGGATTGTTTTCCCTTGCGCTGGACAGGAGGGGGGATTCGCATGACGAGTTCTGTGATCTGCGAAAGTTTGTTTCTCGCGTCAATCCTGCTCTTTATCTGAAGTGGCTTGGATTCCCAGGCGGATTGACGAAGAAGATGAAGGAGCGTCTGGACGGATTGCGGGGCTTTCGCATAAAGCGTCACCCGCGATACAATCTGCCCGTGCGACGCATTGAGGCAATAGAGGACTTTACACAGAAACGCATTCGTGAAATTTGCGAATATGGTGCTAATGCGGATGATTTTCTTTTGATAAAAGCTGGCAAGTGCACTGTAAATCGCGCGAAAGGCTCTGTTCAGTGCACGCCTACTTCAGATTCTCTTTCTGAGCAGATAAAGCAGAATATGAGGGCAGATCCATTCATTACGAAAATGGAACTTGCCGATCTTCTACAAATATCTCCGCGATGGGTTGCCCGCAAGATGAAGGACCTTCAGGCATCCGGCGAAATCCGCCGCATTGGTGCCGACAAAAACGGCCACTGGGAAGTTGTCGAACGGTAAAAACCAAAAATGAAAGGGAGGCCCGAATGAACAAACTGCTGATGGCGTTGATGCTGTGCGCATCGATGATGCTGCCCGGACAGGACAATCCGCCGGAAGGGATGGATACGCTTTCATTCCCGCTGATGACATTTGGCTGCATCTTTCCGGCGAATTATGATGGCGAAACGGACGAAGAGAGGGCGAAACGTGAGGCTGAAGCGGAAGCCGAGCAGAGGGAGTCGGACAAAAAGACAGAACAAGAATGGAAGGCTCTTTTTTCGGAAAAGGGTCTTGCACTTACCTGGCCAGAGGGATCTTCCGTCGTGAGTCGCCGTGAAGGGTTGACGGTCTATCTGCGCGTCACCAACACCCCTGACAACCTTGTGAAGATCGTCAAGTATTTCAATGGGTGTGCAAATGAGAATGTTCAATATCTGATCGAATGCGACGTGCGGCTGGTCGGCGCGGGACGCGAAGCGCTCAAGGCGGTCGGATTCGAGAGTTCGAGTCATGTCGCTGATGCGGCCGCACTTTTCAAGAAGCTTCTGGATCGTGACGATGTTGACCTCATCGATGCCTCCCATGTCGTTGTGCGTCCAGGTGAAGAGTATGTGACGAAGGCCGTGACGGAATACATTTATCCAACGGATTATGATCTTGCAATCGAGTCGCCCGTCTCGACCAACAGTCAGTCGTCCGCTTCTGCCGACAGTCTGCATTCTCAGAACTGTGTGCTGTCTGCGGTAGATCCAACGATGTTTACGATGAGAGAGGTTGGCGCTATCGTCGACATAACGCCGACACTGACATCTGACAGCCGCCTCATCGATCTTGCGCTCAATGTGCAGTTCGTTGCTGATCCGATCTGGAAGGACTACGGCGTGACGGCCCCGCCGGCGGCGCCCTCACGGTATGACCTGCCGATGGAGCAGCCGTTCTTCCCTGTTCGCAGTGTTGACGTTCGGACAACTGTCAAGCCAGGTCGGACGGCGGTGTTTGTCGGTGGCGGGCTTTCGCAGAAAGAGTCGGGGAAAAAGGCGCTTCTCGTCTTTGTCACGTTGAACCTTGTTTCGGCGGACATGTAGTGCCGCGCGGCGCGGTTGACGCGCGCAGTTGAACCGCATCCGCCTTAGCGCAATGTGCTCAGACGGATGCAAAGAACGGCAAACAGAAGGGGAAATGACGATGAAAAAGAAAAATGGTTTTGAGTTCGGGCGGATGGTGTTTGGATGCGTCTTTGTCGCGTTCGTATCCGTCTTCGCGTGGATCATGTCCGACGTGTTCGTGACGCCGTCGCTCAAGGGCTACGAGACGGTTCCTTGCCGCATTGTCAAGTCGTCCGTCGAGATGGAGAAGGTCAATCGATTCGTCTTTAAGGCGGAGTTCTCTTATGAGCGCCATGGAAGAACCTACAAGTCAAATTCCCTCCGTCGGCCCGATCGAAGCGAATTTGAGTTCAGCCACCTCGCGAGCCGCATTCCGCTTCTTGAGAAGTATGCGCCCGGAACGGAACATGAATGCCTGGTCAATCCGGAGAATCCATTTGACGCGGTTCTCGCCGTGGAGAATCCGGTGGAAGACCCGGATGCGTTGCCTGGCAACGCCGGGCCAATTGTCGCTGGGATGGTCTTGGTTCTGTTTCTTTTAGTTGGCGTATTCATGATCGCATCTGCTTTCCCGTCTGTCCGACGGCTTGGCGCGCCGCCGCGCGTGAAGAAACTGCTTCTTCCCATTGGGCTTGTCCTGTTCGGATGCCCGTTCCTGACTGTCGGCTCCCTTGGCCTCACGCGTCATGTGAGCGAATGGTCCGCGGCAAAGGCGTATGTGCCCGTTCCGGCGAAAGTCCTCTATTCAGGCATGTATTCGCACAGATCGGGCGGACGCCATCCGCATACGGTGTATAGCGTGTGCGTTGGATACGAATACGCCGTTGACGGAAAGAAATATGAAGGCGACCGTTTAGCGATCTCGCAGGTTTCATCCAACAACTACGACCACCAGCGACATTTGGCTGACAAATACAAGAAGGGCGATGCGGTCACGGCGTACGTTTCACCGGACGATCCGAGGAAGAGCGTTCTTGAGAAACCCGGCGGGCTTGGCGACATCGGAGTGATGGGCTTTATGGGACTGTTCGGCGTGGTTGGTTTCGCGATCATGGTCGGCGGGCTGTGGATGCTGCTTTCGCTTCTGCGCGGGAGCAATGGCGCGGCGCTTTCTTTCGAGCGGCGGATACTGAAGCGTTCTTATGCCGAACTCTGGGGCTTGTGTCTGTTTGCCGCCTTCTGGAATGTGTTCTCGTGGTCATTCGTGCTGGTATTTGTCGGCGAAGAACAGGTCGGGCGATTTGATCCGTTATTGTTTTTCCTGGCGATATTCCCATTGGCGGGGCTGTTCCTTGCCGGTCTGTTAATCTTCAGTATTGTCCGCGCGCGCCGCGCGCCGCGCCTCGTGCTGTCGCTGTCGTGCGCGATGTGGAAATATGGCGCCCCTGCGCAGATTGATTGGTCGCTCGAAAATCCAGAGGCGATTGAATCGCTTGAGATAGCCCTTGAGCGCAAGAAGACGGTGGGCTCGGGCAAGCATCACCGTCAGATCACGGTTTCGTCGCAGCGTCGCAGCCGTCATGCACAGTCGATGGTCCCTGGCGCGGGAAGTTTTGGCTTTACGGTGCCGGGAAGCGCAAATGACGGGTGCAATCTGGCGTTCAGCGCAAAGGTGAAGGTGAAAGGCGTCAGACGCGCTTTTACCCTTGCCTACCCGTTGCCGCCGCTTCCGCAAATATGATGTAGCGCCGTCAAATGAAAGGAGGCCGAGATGAACTTCTTGATAGTGCTCGTGTCGCTGGCCTTGCTGATCGCCCTGCCGATTGGCGTGATCATGCTCGTCTATCGGCTTGTTGATACGCGCAATGACGGCAGAGTCGCCAAGGGCAAAAGCGCGCCTCCGTGGTCGGACGGACTCTACTCGGCGGCGAAGAGGGCGACGCTCGCATGGGCGGTCGAGATTGCCTTCTGCATTGTTGCATATGCGGGGATCGGTTTCAACGACATCCGCTCTTTGCCCGGACAATGCCACTTCTGGCTGATGGTGGCGATTCCGATTGCCGCGTTCGTCTGGGGCCTGGTCAAACCGCGCATCTATACGGATGGCGTCAAGCGCGATAGAGACGTGCGCTATGACGCGTGGATTGTGCTGGCGTTCCTGCTTTTCTTCGTGTTTGCCCCGGTGTTCTGGGTGACGCGGACGATTGCGCCGTTCCGGAACGTGGATCGCGAGAGCGGCAGGATAGAGATGCGCGCGGACGCATGGGACGCGTGGCGATTCAGAAACTCTCCGATTGCGCCGAATATGATCCCATGGGACGCGAAGGAGATTGCGTTCAGCTATCTGCCGCCGGCCTTGCTGGGGCTTGGCGGTTCGGCGGAACTGCGCTGCAAAGTCGAGAAGGACGATCTGCTTGCGTTCGCCAAGGCACGCGGCTACGAGTTTCAGGCGGAGTCGCTGACGCGCAACTTTTGCGCGAACGGCTGCGGCGATTGCGATTTCGTCCATCAGGTCTGGAGAAAATACAATGGCGACATTCCGTATCCAAAGGATTTCCTGGCATACAATTACCGCTATGCCACATGCGGCGGCTATTCGTTCTTCTATGATGTCGCCGCAAAGACGCTTTACGCCGAATGGTCCAGCAACTAAGCAAAATCAATGAAGCGGATAAATCCTTATTGGCAGAAGTCGCTACTTTTCAACATGTTGGCACTGGTGATTGCTACATTTGTTGGAATCAATATCATCTACGATAAGGCCTTTGGCGTTGGCCTGTTTGCTTTATGGCTTGCTTTGATAAGCCCTTTGGCATACCCGATTGTCGGGCCGTATATGGTAGCGTTTTTTCTCGCGGCGCACATTGAAGTCTTGCAATTGTTCTTTTGGCCAGTTGTCGTATTGTCGTATGTGGCGTATTTCGCGTTTCTTCTTGGGGCGATACTGGAAAAGGATAAAGACGTCCGCGTCGGGTGTTGCATTCTGCTGTCGGCATGGTTTGTTTTGACGCTCTTTGGTTTTTCAGAGTGGGCGATGTATTGGAGCGTGTAACGACAAATTGAAGAAAGTAATATGGCGATGAAGAAAATGATGATGGCGGTGGGGCGGTTCATGTATTGCACATGGTATGGCGCGGCGGTCGTGTTTGTCGCCGTCGCCGCCGTATTGTGTGGCTTGCAGTTCGCCAACTGCTGCATGGAAGACCTTGTGCCCTGGCCGAAGGATATCCACATTCTCATTATGTTTGCGACGGTAGCCAACATTGGTGTTGCAATGATTGTGTCGCTCTGCCGCCGCAAATGGGGGCGGGCGATAGGGCTGCTGGTGCTTTGCGCCGTGGCATATGTATGCTTTGCGTTCGTCGCGTTTATTTCGTATTGCGTCCCGACGCGAATGGCAATGCCGCCGAGTCGCGAATGGACGGAGGCGGCCATTTGCCAGCCGTCCGCAATCGAATACGACAATTTGACGTTTCTTGGCGGAATTTCGACGAGAGAGACTGTCGCTGTGTTTGCCGTCGCGGACACAACACTCGACAAATCGCGCTTCGTTGATGGTTCGCCTTGGACGGACGAGGTCGGCGACAAGGCACTCGCCAGCTATCGGAGGATAATGGCGTTTTGCCGCATTGATGTTCCTTTGCCAGACACCGCCGCGCTTTCGCATTGCGACGGCAGGGAAGGCAACATAACGATTATCGAAGCAAACGGCAAGACATATCTCGTCTATCAGCGGTTGTAATGAAAGGAAACGACCCATGAAGAAAATTATGATAGGGTTGGGTTTCGTGGCGGTTGTCGTCTTAGGTTGCAGCAGGGAAAACATGAAAAACAAGGAAGATGAAATGGAAAAAGTAGAATTGAATCTGACCAAGGAGTGCAAGTTGCTGGTCGATAACGCCACGGAGAGTGACGTATCGATAGTGGTTGACACCGGCGAATTCACCCCGACGCTTTACGTGCACGATGGAGCCAAGGGGACGTTCTATACGCTGGCAGGGACAGATTCGCGTGAAGGTCTCTGCGAAATGGCGCGGGGCGTGATCAATGCCAACCCGAACATAAAGGCGTATCTGCTTGACTACATGCTGAATGGCGAATCGCAGGGCGGAAGAAAGGCGGTGTTGATAATGGAGACTGCCGCGAAGAGCGACGCAAAGGTGACGGCACTTGCTTTCGAGTGCGACCTTGACACAAAGGCGGTCGAATGTTCCTATCTCCCCAATGGGCCGGACACGCTCTTTAACTGATTGCGAAAGGAACAGAACCCATGAAACCCTTTGCACGAATAATTCTCGTCTTGTCCCTCGCGCGAGAGGGGAGAAGGAATGCGAAAGGAGAAGCAAGATGAAGAAGCTAATAACAGAGATAAGACGAAACTGGAAGCTGGGTCGTTATAACGATGTCCTGAAACTGATAGAACAAAACAAATCGTACGAGACGTCGTATCTGCTTACATGGCGTGGAATGGCTATACAACTCAGCAATGACGATCGATATTCGCTGCGAGATGCTGAATTAGCCTTCCGCAAGGCAATACGGATTGATCCACGATGCGTTGATGCGATGATTGAACTCGCATGGCTCTACAAGAATGTGTATGACGATAATCGCAAGGGTATCTATTGGATGAAGAAGGCGCAGAAAATACTATCGTCGCAAGAGTTGCATATACATGAGTTCTTTTCAAGCCTGGTCGAAGAAGCCGAAGCCGACACTGCTTCTTCTGTCGTAAAATGAGCGAAAGGAGCAACCCATGAAATCCTTTGCACGAATCAACTTGTCCTCCGCCGCTCTGCGTAGGGGGATCCTCGTCTCATCCCTCGCGTTCGCGGTGGTGACGTTTTTCGGCGGATGCGACAGGTGGCAGCGGAGCGTCGAGGCGCGCAAGCAGGCGGCGCGCGATGGTTTGACGGCGCGGAAGGCGTTTCTCGCAGGGGCGCTTCCCGAATCTGTGCGCTCGGCCGTTCCAGAGGATTTCTACGCCTACGAGGGCTTGCGGGATTGGTTCCGGATGCCGCTCGTGTTCCCATACCAGCTTGAGGCAATCGATTCGACGCTCAGCTTCAACCTCGTGCGCTATAACGGCACGGCGTCCGTTCGGGATCCCAATAAATCCTCGGAAAATGTCCGAGACGGGTCGTCGCCGATGACGACGCTTTCGCATTTGTCGTTTGACAGGACGATGCTTCTTTTCAAGAAAGAGGGTGTTGACGAATATGGCATCTTCTCGTTTTTGGAGGGAGGCTTCGTGTCCTTCGCCACGGAAGCGGAACTTTGGACTTCCGCCCAAGGTCGAGGGTTCAGCGGCCCGAAGCGTCTGATTCCCGTCGCCACCGTGTTTGACAATTATTGGGCGTTTCGCAAACCATGGCTTTTCGCCTCCACGCCCAAAGCCACAACGGAGGTGTCAAAATGAGTGTTGCCAATGTTAAAATGTAGCCAGTGCCAATTCCAATTACCAATGAAAGGAGCGGGAGCATGAAGAAGAAAATCATATTAGTCTTACTTGCGGTGGCGGCGGGCATGGTTGCGGCAGTTGTCGGTGTTCATGTGGAAAGAATTGATTATGTCGTCTGTGACGGCGTGTTGCATATTGAAACGAACCAGTATTGGGGGATGAAGAAGTCGTCTTGGCAATGCCCGATAACAGACATAACAAATGTGCGCCCTGTGGGCAGATTAACAGGTGGAAAAATTGGGACGTTGACTCTTCTTGTTGGCGATTCTCCTTATGGGGAGATAGAGCTCGGCAAGTATCGCATAACCAAGGAATTGGAGAAATGTTTTTCGCCTGGATATCAGGGTGAGCGGGTTGAAGTCTCGGAGTTCCCTCATCGGACCATACTTCCTCTTCTGCTTTTGTGCATAGCTGTTATTGCCTACAGGGAGCTACGGGGTATTATGCGAAAGGAGAAGCGAGATGAAGCTGAACTATGAGTTTGGGTTTCTGGAGAAGGACTGTCCGCTGGTGTCGCGGGAACTTGTCAGGCCGTGGCGACTTGCCGCGCTTGCCGTCGGCATCGGCATCCTCATCGCCGGGTCGCACCTGACGCCGTCCGCAGACTGGGACTATCTGATCTGCTTCATTATGGGGCTTTGGGCGTATGTCTTTGCACCGTGGACGGTGAGGGCGCTAGTCTATCTCGACTGGAAGCGGCTTCCGCTGGCGTGGCTTTTCGCGTGGGTGGGGATAGACGGCGTCTATTCGCTCTACTGGTGGCTTCGCGGCTTCGACGCATTGCAGACGTTTCGCGGACCGAACATCGTCTACAGCACACCGCTCTACTTCATTTTCGGACTCGCGATGAACCTCCGTCTTGTGCGCTACGACGCACCGCAGGGTATTCGCGGAGTCTTGGTTGACTCAGTGCGCAAACATTGGGCATTTGTCGAACGCTACACGCTTCGGCTCATCCTCAGCGCATTTCTTGCGGTACTTTTCACCATGCTGTTCTTCGTCGCCACAGGACACTACCGCATCGCATTCTCCGGCGGAAAAATCACCGTAGAGCAGAAACAATTAACCGACAACTCAACCACCGAAAGGAGCAACCCATGAAACTCTTTGCACGAACGATCCTCGTCTCATCCCTGGCGCTCGCGGCGGGGTGTGTGAGCAGAATAGACATCGAACACTGGACGCTTGAGCCGTGCGATGCCGCGACGACCGCCGAGATTGCGCGGCTTGTCGAAGAGGGCGCGAGCCGGGACGGGCGCGTTTGGAACGACAATGTTCGGCATGAGGAGCGGGAACGGCGGCGGTATAAGCTGCGTGACGGAACGACGATAGCCAGTGAATCGTCGCCTATTCGTTTCGGTACGAATACGGTCTGCGTGGCGGTTGCCAGCCATAATGGGAAGGACTGCATACAGATTGCCGATTCGGCGTTCAAGGCAACGGCCATATTTGGACGCCACAGCGCTGGCCACGGGTGGATCATGCCGTGCGCGGCGTCGTTCGGGAGCGGCGAGGACGAGCGGCTGGTGGTCGTGAAGGCTCCGCGAACATACCACAACTGGTCGCGGGTCTATGTCTTTGACCAAAACTTCAAGTGCGTGTGGGAGAGCGAGGAGATCGAGGATCGGAGAGGATGGCGGGCCGTCGTGTCGCCATCGTATCCCGATTCCGTGTTTCTCTACAACAAACACGTCGCCTGCTACCGGCTCTTGCGAAAAACAGTGCCAGGAGTAGGCAATCTCAATGTGAACGAAAGGAGCGAGCAGAAATGAAAAACGAGATCGTGCTTTTCGAGGCGAAGGACGGAAGCTTCGCAATGCCAGTGCAGGTTAAGGCCGAAACCGTGTGGCTTACCCAAGCGCAGATGGCGCAGTTGTTCGGGAAGGATCGAACAGTTATCGGGCGCCATATTCGCAATGCGATAGCAGATGGAGAAATAGACGCAGAGACCATGTGTGCAAAATTTGCACATATGGGTAAGGATGCCGACCAGACATATTGGACGGAAGTTTACAACCTCGATGTCATCATTTCTGTTGGTTATCGGGTACATTCGCAGCGCGGCGTGGAGTTCCGCCGCTGGGCCACGAAGGTGCTGAAGGAATACCTTGTGCGCGGCTATGCGCTCAACCGCGAGCGCCTGAAGCAGCTCGGTCAGGCGGTGGAGGTGATGAAGCGCGTGTCGAACAGCCTTGACACGGAGCAGGTGTTGGATGTCGTCAAGACCTATTCTTCTGCGCTTGACCTCCTCGACGGCTACGATCACCAGACCATCGCCAAGCCCAAGGCTAAGGGCCGTTCGGTAGAACTCTCCTACGAGGAATGCAGGCAATTCATCGACGGCATGAAGTTTTCCGCCGATTCCGCGCTTTTCGGCAACGAGAAGGACGGCTCCTTCAAGTCCGCTCTTGGCGCGGTGTACCAGTCGTTCGGCGGCAAGGATCTTTATCCTTCTGCACCGGAGAAGGCCGCGAACCTCCTCTACCTCGTCACAAAGAACCACGGCTTTTCGGACGGCAACAAGCGCATCGCGGCGGGACTCTTCCTCTACTTTTTGAAGCGCAACCGTCTTCTGCTGCGCAAGGACGGCTCCAAGCGCATCGCCGACCACACGCTTGTCGCGCTGACGGTCATGATCGCCGAATCCAAACCTGCCGAGAAGGAAATGATGGTCAACCTCGTCATGACTTTCCTTGCGTGATGGGATTAGCCACAAAGAATACAAAGGGCACAAAGAAAGGAAATCGGCTATGAAGAAAAGGATGATGGGGCTGGGGCTTGTGGCGGTTGCCGTCTTAGGTTGCAGCAGGGAAAACCTGAAAAACAAGGATGATGAAATGGGAAAAGTAGAATTGAATCTGACCAAGGAGTGCAAGTTGCTGGTCGATAACGCCAAGGAGAGTGACGTATCGATAGTGGTGGACACCGGAGAATTCATCCCGACGCTTTACGTGCACGACGGAGTCAAGGGGACGTTCTATACGCTGGCAGGGGCAGATTCGCGCGAAAATCTCTGCGAAATGGCGCGTGGCGTGATCAAGACCGACCCGAACATAAAGGCGTATCTACTCGACTACATGCTGAATGGCGAATCGCAGGGCGGAAGAAAGGCGGTGCTGATAATGGAGACTGCCGCGAAGGGCGACGCAAAGGTAACAGCACTTGCTTTCGAGTGCGACCTTGACACAAAGGCAGTCGAATGTTCCTATCTCCCCAACGGGCCTGACTCGCTTTTCAACTGATTGCCGAAAGGATCGCTCCATGAAACCCTTTGCCCGGATCAGCTTGTCATCCGTTTTATCCTCCTCCGCTCTGTGTAGGGGGATTCTCGTCTCATCCATCGTGCGAGAGAGGCGAGGGAATGAGAAAGGTGAAGCGAAATGAAACTTGAAACAGAGAACGTCAAGGAGACCGAGGCGAGCGCGGAGCTCATCCGCGAATTGATGGCGGATGATGCGCGGCGCGGCAACTGGCTGATTCTCATGCACGACGATGACGAGGAGGCGTTCATGCAGATCGCCTTCGACGACCATCCCGATGGCATCGACCTTGAATATCGCGATGGCGCGGACAAGCCGCTGTACCACTGCAAGCGTCCGGTTCTGCGGCTTGAGGCGGAGAACGCGCTCCTCGACTATCTTGACGGAATAGAGACGTGGAAGCATCGATTCGAATGGGAGGTTGAGGAGGGTTTTGGCGGCGCGGGCGGCTCTGACGGACGATCCTTTTTCAAGAAGTTTTCTTTGTTTGTCGCTGTGCTTATTGCCGTCTTTGCTGTCGTAGTCTATTTGGAGAGCGGCAAAGTGCCGCACAATATGGTGATTGCGGCAATTATGCTGCCGCTTATCGGGCTGCAATTCCACATTTTCACAAAGACAAAGCCGCAGAAGACACTGGAAGACCTTGACGACGACGACGGCGGAATCGACTGGCGCGAGACTGATGCGAAGGACGTCGTAGTGGAGACCCGCGACGGATGGGCGGTTCTCATGGACAATGTCGCTGTCCATGAGGCAAAGGCGGCTGCGCAGGCGCTTGAGGATGCGCACATAAGATGCCGACTCGACATTCTCAGCGAAGATCGTTCCTATCACCGCTACGGAAACGGTGGACTTGGAACGCGCATGTGCGTGCTCGTCGCACCGGAAGACTACGAGAAGGCGAAAAAGGTGGTGTTGTAGTGTTGCCGTAACCGCCCCTTGCGGGGGTTCGCAACCCATAGGGACGCGAACACGCCGAGCGAAGCGAGTGCCGAATGCCAATAAGAATGTCCAATGGTTTTTGCCGCAAAGAGCGCAAAGGACGCAAGGAAATGGAGCAGAGGGAGTTCAAGTGTAGGATGTGCGGGGCGTGCTGCCGCATCAAGGACGGGATCGTGCGCGTCTCGGACGCGGAGATCGCGCGCATCGCGGCGTTTCTTGGAATGGGCGAAGCGGAGTTTATCGCGCGCGAGACCGAAGTTGCGCCCGACCGGAAGAGCCTCATCCTCAAGAGCCGTCCGGACGGTTCGTGTGCCTATTTGACGGACGACAACCTCTGCCGCATCAATCCCGTGAAGCCCGACAAGTGCCGGACGTTCCCGTTCGAGTGGACAAATCCAGACTCCGCCGAAGTCTGTCCGGGACTGGCACGATAAGAAAAGATGTTTTCGATGTGTGCATTGACTTTCGTTTCTGAAACGTGGTATAATATCCTCGTTTCGGAAATAAAATGAACTACATAACATTCAGAGAGCGATTCCATGACTTTGCCTGCTTCTCCAACGAGCAGGTCGTGGCGGCGTTTCCCCGTTTCGACAGGGGAAATTATTCAACATGGCTGGGAAAGGGCTACATCAAGCGGCTCAGGCGCTCGTGGTACGCCTTTGCCGATGTTGCAGGTACGCCAGGGATAGGTGATTACTTTGCGGGCAGGATGTATTCGCCAAGCTATCTTTCGTGTGAGTATGTGATGGCAAGGACGGGGTTGATTCCAGAATCTGTCGTGCAGTTCACGTCCGTCACCTCGCTCAAGACGGCCTCGTTCAAGAACGACTTCGGGGAGTTTTCATACCGCAGCGTCAAACCGGAGCTGATGTTCGGCTATGGCGTGGAGCACGTGGGCGATGGACTGCCGGTCCATGTCGCGACGCCGGCGAAGGCGCTTTGCGATTTCCTGTATCTCAATTCGCAGTATGACACGCCGGAGGAGATCGAGACGCTGCGCCTTGATGCCGACGTGTTGGAGGAGATTTCGCGCGACAGCGCACTTGACGGCGTTGTATCTCGCTTCGGTTCACAGACGCTTGCGCGAAGGATCAGACTGGTCAAGGAGGTGTATGCGATATGATCTCGCTTGAGTCGATAAAGGGGTTCTTCCCCGAGGAGCTTCGCGCGGGACAGTTCGCGAAGCATATCCTGAAGGAGTACGTCGAGTGCCTTGCGCTTGAATGGATTGCCAGGAGCCCGTGGGCGGCAAAGTTGACGTTCATCGGCGGTACGAACCTGCGTTTGACGAAGGATATTGATAGGTTTTCGGAAGACCTTGATTTCGACTGCAAGGGACTTGCCGTTGATGACTTCATGCGTTTTACCGACGCGCTCATCGCTTATCTTGTGCGTAACGGACTGAACGTCGTGGCGAAGGAGAGGGAGTCCTCACGCCTGACGGCGATGCGGAGGAGCATAATGTTTCCGGGCTTGCTGCATGATTTAGGCCTTTCCGCTTTCAAGGAAGAACGGTTTATGATGAAAATTGAGGCACAGGACCAAGGGAGGGAATACGAGAGGGTCTTCGCTGACGTTCGGCGCTGCGGGTTCTTCTTCCCGGTGTGTGTGCCGAACGAGGCGACGCTCTGTTCCATGAAGCTGTCGGCGCTCTTGACACGCGGCAAGGGGCGGGATTTCTACGATGCCATCTTTCTGCTGCAGCGAACGGAACCGGATTATCCGTTCCTGTCTGCAGTGCATCCGGAAGTCACCGACCTCAAGTCGCTCAAGGCGGCGCTGACGGCAAAGGCGAAGTCGGTCGATCTCGAGCTCAAGCGGCGCGACGTGGAGCACATGCTCTTTCATCGTGAACGCGCGGAGCTTGTGACGCGTTTCCCCGCGTTTGTCGAGTCACTTTAGCGCAATGAGCACAAATCCAGAGGCGGAGGGATGGTCATGAAAATCAGAAACATTGCGATTGGAGTCGTTGTTGGCGGCGTCATCTTCGCCAGTGGCGTGGCGGCGGTGGCATGGCAGAAGGGCTTGTCTATCCGCGAAACGGTGGAGCTTGGCGCCGGCGTGATCGCCGCGAAGGCGTCGCGGCACACGATTGCGGACAGAACGGCGGCGATTCTCGCGAAGAAGCCGCAGTTGAAAGACGTGGCGGCAAGCGCGGGCGGAAAGTTGCGGATACTCGTCTTCAAGAACGAGCGATCTGTCGAAGTCCATGCGCCTGGCTGGGAAGCTCCGCGCATCTATCCGATGACGGCGTTCAGCGGGACGCTTGGCCCGAAGCTGCGGGAGGGCGACGGACAGATTCCGGAGGGGATCTACGGGATCGAATACCTGAACCCGAACTCGAGCTACTATCTTTCGCTCAAGGTGACATATCCAAACGCGTCGGACAGGGCGCGCGCGAAAGCGGACGGGCGCACGGATCTCGGCGGCGACATCATGATCCACGGCAAGGCGGTGACAATCGGGTGCGTACCCGTCGGCGACGACGCGATCGAAGACATTTTCTATCTCGCGTCGGCGGTGGGCATAAAGAATGTCTCGGTCGTCATCGCGCCCTACGACATGCGCAAAGGCCGGAGGCCTGAACTGGAACGCTCGCCGCTCAAGTGGTATCAGAATCTTTGTGATGAAATCCAAACTGCGCTGAGTGGGAAGCCCTAGAAATGTTTTAGACAGCATACAGGGCCCACCGTAAAGGAAGGTTCGACAATGACAGATTGGAGGCGATGGTGCTGGAAAGGCGCGTTTCTGACATTATTTGAGGATTAGACGACGGGCTCCCAGCGGGGACAGACCCTGAATTTCTCGAGAAGTTTCACCAGTTCCAATGAGGCTGAACCGCAAAAAACGCAAAGGCCACGAAGAAAGGATCGACAAGATGAAAAAACGGATGAGGATGCTTGGATGCGCGGTGGCGGCGATGGTGTCGGCAGGCGCGTCATTCGGCGGCATGGGAACGAACGGCGTTCTTGTCGCGAGCCATCGCGCGGACTGGAAACTCGCACCGGAGAATTCACTTGCCGCGCTCGAAAACGCCATCCGCTACGGGGTCGACATCGTCGAGACGGACGTTCGGCGCACGAAAGACGGTCATCTTGTGATTCTGCACGATCCCCATGTCGGGCGCGTGACGAATGGACAGGGGTATGTCTCCGACATGACGCTAGAGGAGATAAAACGGCTCAATCTGCGCGACGCGCTCGGCCAGACCACGGCGGAGAAGATACCGACGCTTGAGGAATACATGCTCTCCGCCAAGGGTCGCGTACGGCTTTATCTCGACAAGGCCGGACAGGACGGCGGCGCGCTTGTTCCGCAGATTCTCGAACTCGTGAAGAAATGCGGAACGCTGGAAGAGACGGTGTTTGTGCTTGACTGGCCGTATGGGAAGGCGCGGAAAGTTTTTGGCGACGACCTTGAAAAGGTTTTGTATTGCCCTGTCATCGAGGAGAAGATACCCGATCTGGACGCCTATGTGGACGACTGGCTCGCGAACGGCAAGCCGTTCGCGTTCCAGTTCCGCTTTGCCTCGACCGATGCGCGCACGTTCGCGCTCTTGCCGAAGGTCCTTGCGAGCGGCTCGCGTGCGTTCGTGGCGGCAACTTGGCACAACCACACGGCCGGACACGACGACCGCGCGTCGCTCACAGGTTCGCCGGATGACGGCTGGGGATGGCTCGTCGCAAACGGTTTCACCATACTTGAAACCAACTTCCCGCGTGAAATGAAGTCGTGGCTAAAGGATTGCGAAATCAAGAAAGGAAACAATCTATGAAAACATTTGCGCGAACGATCCTCGTCTCATCGCTCGCACTCGCGCTGGCGGGATGCAACACGTCGGGGCGCACGACTTCGCCGCAAGCGCGTGGCGGCGGCGACATCGTGCGCGCTGCCTTCATCATGACCGAGGATCCGGCCAGATGCAGCTGCGCATCTGACGGCGAAAAGGTTACGCGGGAGGGCTTTCGCGCGGCGGTTGCGCGGCTCGCACAGGTGCCGCCCGGGAAAGAACTGGACCTGTCGGTCCGAACCGACTATCTCTGCTGGCACGACTCCTATCCGTGTGACTACGAGCGTGAACTGGCGGCGTTGGCGGCGCTGACGAATTTCACCTCGCTTTCGCTGGCCGTTCATGATGTTCATCACAAGCTTGATTTTTCCGCGCTGGCCGGATTGCCGTTGACGCATCTGACAATCGACAATTCGTTGCACATGCCGTCGGTTTCGGGTCTGGAAACGTCATCGGTCGAGCATCTTACGCTGATCGGCTGCTCTGGCGTCAATGGTTTTTGCGATCTGCCGCATTTGAAACGGTGCGAATGTCAGCTGGACGCGCTGGGCCTCTATGAGATTCCTGCGACGGACATCAGGAGCCGCTTCCCCTCGGTGGAGCGTGTGTTCGGAAACGGCGTCTATCCGCCCGATCTGCCGCCTTGCCTCGCCACAAACGGCATCACGTCGCTTCGCTACCGTGAATGGGGCGCGTTGAATGGACCTGATCAACGCTATGCAATCGATTTCGCGCGTCAGCGCGTGTCGGTCGAGGTCTATGATCATTCTGTGCGCGCGCATCAGGAGCCGTGCATTCTCAAAGGCGAGCGGCTGTCCCGACGGGACGACTGGGAGAAGATTCTCGCGTGCCTTGAAGAGGTGGACATTTGCGGCTGGAAGGATGCCTACACCGATCCCGGCATCTGCGACGGAACGTTGTGGCGGCTTGAGCTCCTGCGCGGCACGAACGTCGTCAAGCGAATCGACGGCGACAACGCCGCCCCGCCGGCATTCAGGAAGTTCTGCACCGTGAAGCAGGTTGTGTTCGACAAGTTCGGCGGCTGTTCGCTTTGGTATCCCGAGCTGCGCGACGAAATGGAGGCGCTCATCGAGGCGGCGGAAGCGCGCGCCCGGCAAGGCGATCCGAAGTGATTGCCGTGGGCGGCGCTACTGCGGCAGGGTGGCGGCGAGCTCGCGGATGCGGCGCGAGGTGCGTACGGCGCAGAATTCCTTGCCGCACATCGAGCAGTGGTCGTCGGTGTGCGCCTCGTCTGTGAACGCGCGCGTCCGGAGCCACCGCTCGCGGGCGCGTTCAGGGTCGAGCGCGAGCGTGAACTGCCGCTCCCAGTCGAACGCGTTGCGCGCGTCCGCCATCGCGTCGTCGCGCGCGCGCGCACCGGGC
>JAFUEM010000053.1 GCA_017463935.1 Kiritimatiellia bacterium | reverse complement strand
CTCCCCGGCGGCGAACACGCCCTGCCGATCCTGATCCCCGAAAAGATCGATGCGGCGGTGGCCGCGATAAGGAGCCGGCGATGAACGGTCTGACGCTCGCAAACGGCCATCTGCTCCTGCCGGACCGCACGGTCGTCACCGGCGACCTGGTCATCGCGGGCGACACGATCGCCGCCATCCGCCCGGCCGACCGCGGCAGAAGTGCCGCGGTGCCGCAGCCGGACGACGGCACGACCGTCATCGACTGCCGCGACCGCCTGATCCTGCCCGGCCTCGTCAACTGCCACTGCCACGCGCCGATGACGCTCCTGCGCGGCGCGGGCGGCGGCCTGCCGCTCGACCGCTGGCTGCGCGAGGCCATCTTCCCGCGCGAGGCGCTGCTGACGGACGACGATGTCCACGCGGGCGCGGTGTGGGGCGCGCTGGAGATGCTTGCGGGCGGCACGACGTGCGTCGCCGACATGTACGAATGGCACTACCAGCACGCCTTTCTCGAAACGGGGAGGCGCGCGCGCGTCACCACGGTCGGGCGCCTCGGCGCGCCGGGGCGGCTGCAGGACTGCTGCGCGGCGACGCGCGACTGGAACCGCTGGATGCGGGACGAGGTGAAGGGCGACGTCTACATGGATCTTTGCATCCATTCGGAATACCTCACCGACGAGCGGTTCTGCCGCGAGCTGGCGGCCGCGAACCGCGAGCTGAAGCGGCGGCTCCACGTGCACGTGAGCGAGACGAAGCGCGAGCACGACGACTGCTTGACGCGCCACGGCAGGACGCCGATCGCCTATCTCGTCGACACGGGGCTGTTCGACTACGGCGGCTACGCGGCGCACGGCGTGTGGTGCACCGACGACGACTTCCGCCTCATGGCCGAGCGCGACATCTCGCTCGTCCACAACCCGACGAGCAACCTGAAGCTCGGCAGCGGCATCGCGCGCATTCGCCGCGCGCGCGAGCTGGGCGTGAACGTCGCGCTCGGCACCGACGGCCCCGCCTCGAACGACAACCTCGATATGTTCGAGGAGATGCACCTCGCCTCGCTCCTCCACAAGGGCGTCGCGCACGATCCGACGGTGCTGACGCCGTGGGAGGTGATCGAGATGGCGACGGTGAACGGCGCGCGGGCGCTGGGGCGCGACGACATCGGCGCGCTGGCCGTCGGCCGGAAGGCGGACCTCTGCGTCGTCGATCTCGACCGGCTGCACCTGACGCCCGCCGACGACCTCGCCAACCTCGTCGTCCATGCGATGCACGCGGGCGACGTCGTCCAGACGATGGTCGGCGGCCAGTTCGTCTATGACCGCACGCACGGCGACGCGCCGGCGGTCGCGTTCGACGGCTGCCCCGTCGCCGCCACGGCGAAGGCGGAGCTCCTGGCCGCCGTGAAACGGATTTCCGACAAGCAACAGCAACTCAACAACACGACAAAAACCTAAACTGATGAAAGCCTTCCTGATTGCGATGGACAACGAGGCCAGGTGCCTCACGGACAATCTGACGAACATGACCGAGGAGCGCCGCTTCGGCCGGCGCGTCGTGCGCGGCGAACTGAACGGCGAGTCCGTGCTGCTCGTCGTCTCGGGCATCGGCAAGTCGAACGCGGCGGCGGCGACGCAGATGGCGATCGGGCTGGGCGCGGACGTCGTCGTCAACGTCGGCGTCGCGGGCGGCCTCGATGCGGCGATCGACGTCGGCGACATCTACGAGATCGACAGCGCCGTGCAGTACGACTTCGACCTCACGGCCGTGAACGGCACGATGGTCGGCACGCTGGACGAGTACGACACGCCCTACATCCCCCTCGAACCGACCGGCCGGCTGCCGCTGCACCAGATCGGCACGGGCGACCGCTTCAACGATTCGGACGCGGACAACGACCTGCTGGCGCAGCTCGGCGTGACGCTGCGCGACATGGAGTGCGCGGCGGTCGCGCACGTCTGCCGCACGGCGGGCGTGCGGTGCGTCGCCTTCAAGTGCGTCACCGACGTGCGCGGCAAGGGCGCGATGACGGGCCAGTACGTGGACAACCTCAAGCGGTGCCTCGCGAAGCTCACCGCCGAGCTGCCCGCGCTCGTCGCGGGCCTGTGAGGACGCGGGGCGCGCGCCATGTTCGAGACCCGGGGCTACCTGCTGGACATCAGCCGCGACCGCGTGCCGACGCTGCGGACGCTGCGGCTCATCGTCGACATTCTCGCGCGCTACCGCTACAACCAGTTCCAGCTCTACACCGAGCACACGTTCGCCTACGCGGGGCACGAGGCGGTCTGGGAAGAGGCCGACCCGCTGACGGCGGCCGAGGTCAAAAAGCTCCAGGCGTACTGCGAGATGCAGGGCCTCGCGCTCGTCCCGAACCAGAATTCGTTCGGGCACATGGAGCGGTGGCTGACGCACCCGAAGTACAACGCGCTCGCGAAGTTCCCGAAGGGCGGCGCGATGACGCCGTGGGGGACGATCAAGAAGTATCCCACGACGCTCGATCCGGCGAACCCCGGCTCGCTCGCGCTGATCGAGGATCTCTTCGCGCAGCTGCTGCCGAACTTCGACGCGCCGCTCGTCAACATCGGCTGCGACGAGACGTTCGAGATCGCGGACAAGGAGGCGTATCTCGCCTTTCTCCTCAAGGTCGCGGACGTGGCGCGGCGGCACGGGAAGCGGCCGATGTTCTGGGGCGACATCATCCTGAAGCACCCCGAGCTGATCGCGCGGCTGCCGAAGGACCTGATCGCGCTCGACTGGGGCTACGAGGCGGACCATCCGTTCGCGCGCGAGGCGGCGGCGTTCGCGGCGTCGGGGCTCGACTTCTACGTCTGCCCCGGCACGTCGGCGTGGCGCTCGCTCGCCGGGCGCGTCGAGAACATGCGCGCGAATCTCCAGGCGGCGGAGAAGGCGGGGCGCGAATGCGGCGCGAAGGGGTACCTGCTGACCGACTGGGGCGACGAGGGGCACTGGCAGCCGCTCGCGGCGTCGCTGCCCGGCATCATCCTCGCGGGCAATTTCGCGGCGTCGGGCCCGAAGTCCGCGAACATGGACCTGGAGCGCGAGCTCGATTCGGTGATGGACGCGCCGCTCGGCGGCTACCTGCTGAAGCTGGGCACGCTCTACCTGCGCGGCGGCGCGCTACGGGCGAACTGCTCGGAGCTCTTCAACATCCTGCGCGAGGGCGTGGGCTACTCGCGCCATCCGGGACTGACCGATTCGATCCTGAACGAGATCAGCGGCGTGGCGGCGGGCGTGCGGATCGCGGCGGAGCGGTGGACGGACCGCAACGACTGGGCGAAGGAGATCGTCTACATGGCGAACCTGATCGACTGCGCGTGCCACCGCCGCGACGAAGGGCGGCTGCGGGCGCTCCGCGACGAGCACGGGCGCATCTGGCGGCTCCGTTCGCGCGAGGGCGGCCGCATCGATTCGCTCGCCAAGCTTCCGCGCTTCTGAGCGCGGCCCGTCCCCGTCCCCGTGACCGCCGGCGGCCGAGAATCCTGCTGAAATGCAGGCGGATATTTGATATACTGTCTTCATCTGCTCGTTGGCCGAGTTCAAGGTTGACCATTTCCAAAGGGGGTCTTTCGCGATGACTGCATTGATACAAACAAGAGTTGCGGCGCTGTCGCTGCTGGTGTTTTCGATGTTTGCCTGCGCGGCGGCGCAGGCCGAGAACGTGGAGCCCGCTTTCGCGTGGACGCCGGGATCCAACCCGACCGGCTCGTGGTTCACATCGTGGAGCGGTAGCAGCGAGACTCCTTATGCGAGCGGCGTGGAGCCGCTGGGCGACGCATTCACCTTTATTACCTACGGCTCCGCCGACAGCGTCAAAGCCGACGCGGGAAAGTACGCGGTCCTTTGGTGCATGGGACGCCAGGTGGCGAAGACAGACGCCGGCTGGACGGATGCCGACAACAACAAGACGGTCCTTGTCAAGGATGAAGACGGCAACATCCTCCTTACCCAGATGTACGGGACGGACACGACGACCCTAAAGACGGTCAGCGCCGGAGTCGTGTCCGGCGACCATCTCTTCACCGTGCGCTTCAGCAAGACGGGCGGCGCGTCGTTGCAGATTGACGACGGCGAGGTCTGCGCCAACGGCGAAATGACGACGCCGCCCGGCAAGGGCTTTCAGGTCCGCGCGCTGTATGGCGGTGCGACGGATCCGTACGCTTCGGGCGCGGGCTTTGAGGTCATCAAGATGCTCGCCTATAAAACGTCCGATCTGCCCGCCGCGCAGTATGCGGAGATCGTCCGCACAAAGGCGTATACGGTGGAGCCGCCCGCGCCGACCTTCGACCCCGCGACAGACGAGGTGGCGACGGAGGCCGTCTTGCGCATCAGCGAAATCATGCCGAAGCCGACGGACGACCAGAACCCCGGCTTGCGCGAAGGCATGGACGTGAACGGGCTGGAGTCGGGCTGGGTCGAAGTCGAGAATACATCGTCCGACAAATGGGCCGATCTCGCCGATTACAAGTTCACGCGTACCAACCGCGGCAAGAAGACGGGACAGGCGGATTACGGCAATTTTCCGTCGGTGATGATCGCGCCGGGCGGCCGCTTTGTCTTCTACACGTCCGAACGCTACGCCAACAGCGCGGACGCGGCGGTGAGCGCGTTTGCGGAAGGAACATTCGACGGCAAACCGATGATCATGGACGACGACCTGCACGGCATTCTCGTCTGGGGCGACAAGGTGAATCCGAAGAAGTCGCCGTTCGTGCGTCTCATGCATACGCCGACCGGCACCATCGTCGAGACGGTCGTGATCCCGAGCGATGTGCCGGAAGGGTATTCCATCATCGTCGGCGAAACGCAGGCGAACACGGCGACGGCGCGCTGGCTCTGTCCGACGCCGACGCGCGGGACGGCCAACACGGCGACGGCGGGGCTCGTGCGCCTCGGGCCTAACGCCGGACCGCTTTACGAAATTTCATCGCAGAAGAAGCACGACAGCGCGAGTGAATTCGCCCGCATCGCCCCGCCCGCCGTGCCGGGCACCGATTACAAAATCACATTCTCCTTCAATCCCGTCATGCACCCGACACAGGCCGCGGCCTTCCGCGACGAAGACCGGCTGACGGCGATTCGTCTCATCTACCGCACGGACCTCGACGACAAGACGCTCAAGACGCGCACTGTCGATTTCGCGACGAAGACGACGGACGCCAATGACTGGGGCGATACGTTCGTCGCCACGATCTCCGCAGGCGATCTCCCCGCCGCGGGACACCTCGTCCAGTGGAAGTTCATCGCGACGGACGCGAGCGGCAACGAGTGGACGAGCCCGAGCTTCCACAATTCCGACGACGGGTACGAGTGGTACGGCACGATCGTCGAGCCGTCCGCCGGCCAGATGAGCGCGACGCTGCCGACCTGGCACCTGTTCGCCGCGGGGGATCATCTCACGCAGATGGACGTCGATGCCGACAAGCAGGACAGGAGCAAGGTTCCCAATCAGGCGCGCGTCGCGATCTACGACAGCTCGACGTCCAACTACTACGACTATGTGCGAATCGACTTGCGCGGCAATACTTCGGCAAAATTCACGAAGAAAAGCCACGGCCTAAGGTTCGCGAAGGCGCATCCGCTCACGATGAAGGATATTGTCAGCGGCGAGACGATCGAGGAAATCCGCAAGACGTCGCTCATCAGCGAGTTCGCGGATCCGAGCTTCATGCGCCAGATGATGTCGTTCTGGCTCTGGCGCAAGATGGGCAACCTCGTGCCGTTCGACTTCCCCGTGCGCTGCAACCTGAACGGCGAATTCTACCAGCTCGCGTTCAATTCAGAGCGTTTCACGGACGAACTCATCGAAGACATCTACGGCCTTGACAAGTTCGGCTACAGCTACAAGAACGTCGGGACGATGAAGAGCGACAGCGGCACGACGGCGGGCGGCATCGAAAAGAAGACGCCCGATGACGAAGACGAATCGAACATCACCGTTTTGCAGAGCACGCTGCGCCAGCCGCTCAAGGACTATGGTGCGCAGAGCGGCAAAGAGGATGTCGCGGCGCTCACGAAGTTCGTTGTGCAGAAGTTCAACCTTCCCGCGTGGCTCAACTATCTGGCCTCGGCGCGCATCACGCAGGAAATGGATGACGTCTGGGCGAACGTCTGCGCCTATTACGACAATGCCGAAATGAAGGACGGTGTGCGCGGCACCGATACGTGGATGCCGCTTGGCTACGACTTCAACCTCAGCCTCGGACAGTATTACCGCGATTCGGGTGTGGGCGGCTACGGGCTCTTTGCCACGAACGACTGGTTCAAGAGCCATCCGTTCTATGGCGGCAACCGCGTCAGGTGCTACTCGTCGGCGACTATGAGTTCGGTCATCAACAGCGGCAACGACGGCTTCGAGGCCGTGTGGCAGTCGGCGAAGTTCCGCCGTCTCTACCTGCGCCGTCTGCGGACGCTGATGGATCAGGAGCTGAAGGAGCCCGGCACGCGCGAGACGGAGGTGCCGTTCATGGTGAAGATGCGCGAAATGGCGGACCTCATGCGCGCGGATTCCAAGCTCGATCTGGCGAAGTGGAAGGATGACGTCTCGGACGACTCCATCGACGTGTGGCGGTTCACCACCCGTCCCGCCGACATCGACGCCGGCGTGGACGACATCTGGGACAATTACGTCGTGCCGCGCCGCACGCATCTTTACGTCACGCATTCCGCCACCAATACGGCAAAGGCGATCGGCTACGGCTCCAACCTCAATGCCGGCATTCCCGAGGCGCAATCGCCGATCGCCGCGCTCGCGCCGAATATCACGCTGGATTTCTCCCGGCAGGCGGAAGGGGTGGTGGTCGTGTCGAACGCAAACGATGAGGTCGTCGATATGAGCGGCTGGACGTTGCGCTTTGGCGTTGAATGGACGCTGCCCGCCGGAACCGTCTGCGATGCGCACGACGGCATTTACATCGTGGCCGACCGCCGCGCCTACATCGCCGCGCACGCGGACGAGCTGACCGATCAGGTGATCGTCGGCAACGCCGATTTCAGCGCTCTCGCTCCGGTGGTCCTCAATGCGGGCGACGGCACGTGCCTGCACGGCCTGTCGTCCGCGGACGGCGTCTTGACGTTTGCGGCAAAGAACGACAAGGCGGCGGCGGCCGTCGTCGAGACGGTTGCGCCGGAGTTGACGGCGGAGGATCGGAAGGCGGGGCTCGATGCGAAGTATCTGACCGTCGTCGCGCAACCGGTCGCCGGTCAGGACAAGACCTATCGGGCGGTTGTCGCGGTGAATCCCAAGACGGTCGGCGCGCCGCAGTTTGTGGCGGCGGGTGACGATCCGCCCGTCGCGGTCGCGGCGGACGACGCGGGCAAAACGGTCGTCTCGTCCACCATCGGCAACGCCGTCAAGGGCCTGTGGTACGGCTACGAGGTCGCGGACGAACTGGACGAAAGCGCCGCGTTCACGAACGATGCGGACTCCTTCCGGCCCGCCGCCGGCCCGTCCCACACCGTGACGAGTTCGCCGCGCGACCGCAGCGAGAAACCTAGCGGCTTCTTCCGCGTGAAGGTGCTTCCGGCGAAGCCGTAGCCCGTCACGGCCGGCGGCGGTTGACAGGCGGGGAGCGATATGATAACATACGCCCCCGTTCGTCCGGAATAGGCGACTCTCCACGTGCGAGTGCACGACGGGAAGCAACGCCCCTTACGGATTCACTTGCGTCAAGGGTCACATGAATTGTCACACCTTACACAGCAAGCTACGCCTCTCGCGGAGGCGCTGAACGCGCAGCGGATCAACCGTCTGGCGCATTTCGACGTGCCCGGCCACAAGGGCGGGCGCATGAATCCCGAGCTGCCCGAGTACTACGGACGCCTGTGCATGTCGCTCGACGTCAACTCCATGAAGCCGCTCGACAACCTGGGACATCCCGTCGGCGTCATCCGGGACGCGCAGGCGCTCGCGGCGGAGGCGTTCGGCGCGGATCACGCCTTCTTCATGGTGAACGGCACCACGTCCGCCGTCCAGACGATGATCTGGACGACGTGCGGCCGCGGCGAAAAGATCATCATGCCGCGCAACGTCCACCGCAGCGCCATCAACGCGCTCGTCATCAACGGCGCGATCCCCGTCTACGTCAACCCCGGGCGCAACGCGCGGCTCGGCATCCCGCTGGGGATGGGCGTGGAGGATGTGCAGCGCGCCATCGAGCAGCACCCCGACGCGAAGGCCATCCTCGTCAACAACCCGACGTACTACGGCGTGTGCTCCGACCTCGAGACGATCGTCTCCATCGCGCACGCGGCGGGGATGAAGGTTCTGGCGGACGAGGCGCACGGCACGCACTTCTACTTCTCCGACAGGCTGCCGGTCTCGGGCATGGCGGCGGGCTGCGACATGGCGGCCGTCTCGCTCCACAAGACGGGCGGCTCGCTCACGCAGAGTTCGATCCTTCTCAGCCGGAACACGGTCAACCCCGACTACGTGCGCCAGATGATCACGCTGACGCAGTCGACGAGCGCGAACTACCTGCTGCTGAGCTCGCTCGATCTCGCGCGCCGCCACCTGCATTTCCACGGCCGCGAGGTCTACGAAAAGACCATCGCCTTCGCGGAGTACGCGCGCGAGGAGATCAACCGCCTCGGCGGCTACTATGCGTTCGGCCCCGAGATCTGCAACGGCGACACGTGCTTCGCGTTCGACCTGACGAAGCTGTCGGTCCACACGCGCGACATCGGGCAGGCCGGCATCGAGGTGTACGACCTGCTCCGCGACGACTACGGCATCCAGATCGAGTTCGGCGACGTCGGCAACATCCTCGCCATCATCTCGGCGGGCGACCGCCGCATGGACGTCGAGCGGCTCATCTCCGCGCTCGCCGAGATCAAGCGCCTGCACCGCAAGGATCCCGTCGGCCTCTTCGACCACGAATACATCGATCCCGACGTCGCCATGACGCCCGAGGCCGCGTTCGTCGCGCAGAAGGAGACGGTGCCGCTCCGATCGTCGCTCGGCCGCATCGCCGGCGAGTTCGTGATGAGCTATCCGCCCGGCATCCCGATCCTCGCGCCGGGCGAGCGCGTCACGCCCGACATCCTCGAACACATCGAATTCACCAAGGCCAAGGGCTGCTTCATGACCGGCCCCCTGGACATGGCGCTCAACAACCTGCAGGTCGTTGTGAGTTGAGAGTGGAGAATGGAGAGTGGAGAGTTGAGCGTGGCGTGTCACAACTTGAGAATGGAGGGCGGAGCAGGATGAGGGAAAGCATCATCGCAGACAAGAGTTATGCCTTGGCCGTCAGGGTCGTCAGGCTGAACCGGCATTTGGCGGAGAAGAAAAAAGAGTTCGTCCTGAGCAAGCAGCTCTTGCGTGCCGGCACGAGCATCGGCGCCAATGTCCGCGAAGGGCAGGAGGGGCAGAGCAAGGCCGATTTCGTCAACAAATTCAGCATCGCGCTCAAGGAGTGCGGCGAGACGCTGTATTGGCTGGATCTCTTGCACGATACCGGATTCCTGACGGATCGGCAGTACCGCTCCATTTGCGATGATTGCATTGAAGTGAAGAAACTTCTCGTCTCGATCGTCAAGACTTCCCGCTCCCGCCTCCCGCACTAACTCCCAACTCTCCATCCCCAACTCTCCACTCTCAACTCTCCACTCTCAACTCCCAACTCTCCACTCTCAACTCTCCACTCTCAACTCGCAACTCTCCATGGAACTGTGGTACACCGACAAGCATACGGAGGACGTGCGCTTCTCCGTCAAGGTCAAGCGGCAGCTCGCCTCGCACAAGAGCGAGATCCAGCAGATCGACATCCTCGACACGTGCGGCTTCGGGCGCGTCCTGGTCCTCGACGGCGAGCTGATGATCACCGAGAAGGACGAGTTCATCTACCATGAGATGCTCACGCACGTGCCGATGGCGGTCCATCCCAACGTGGAGACGGTGCTCGTCGTCGGCGGCGGCGACGGCGGCACCGTGCGCGAACTCGCGAAGTATCCGTCCATCCGCGAAATCGACCTCGTCGAGGCCGACAAGGAGGTGGTGACGCTCTCGTCCATCCACCTGCCGTTCACGGCGTGCAAGCTGCGCGACCCGCGCGTGCGGCTCCACTTCGAGGACGGCCTGCGGTTCGTGCGCGGCAAGAAGGACGCGTACGACCTCATCATCGTCGACTGCCCCGACCCCTACGGCCCCGCCGAGGGCCTCTTCACGCGCGAGTTCTACGGCAACTGCTGCAACGCGCTCAAGGAGGACGGCATCCTCATCAACCAGCACGAGTCGCCGTTCTACGCCGCGCACCAGACGAGCGTCAAGAACGCCCACGCGCACATCGCGATCGAGTTTCCCGTCTCGACCGTCTACCAGTGCCACATCCCGAGCTATCCGTCGGGCCACTGGCTCTTCGGCTTCGCGTCGCTCAAGTACGATCCCGTGCGCGACCTCGACGCGGCGCGCTGGAACGCGCTCGGCATCGCCGCGCGCTACTACAACACCGACCTCCACCGCGGCGCGTTCGCGCTGCCCAACTACGTCAAGGAGCTCCTGAACCGATGAACTTCATCGCCGCTGACGCATCCTTTGCGGACGCTTCGGTCGTCCTCTTCGGCGCACCGTACGATTCGACGACGAGCTTCCGCCCCGGCACGCGCTTCGGGCCCGCCGCGCTGCGCTCGGAGTCGTTCGGCATCGAGACGTATTCGCCGTATCAGAACCGCGACCTCGAAACCGACGTGCGCGTCCACGACGCGGGCGACCTGGAGCTGCCGTTCGGCGCGCCCGAGCGCGCGCTGGCGATGGTCGAGGCGCAGGCCGCGACGGTCCTGGACGCGGGCAAGGTGCCGTTCCTCCTCGGCGGCGAACACCTCGTCACGCTCGGCGCGGTGCGCGCGGCCGCGCGCAACCCCCCGGACCAGCG
>JAFUEM010000095.1 GCA_017463935.1 Kiritimatiellia bacterium | reverse complement strand
GGCCGCGCTGAAGGAATCGGTCAAGGACGACGAGCTCGCGGTCGCGCGCGTCGAGGCGGCGACCTCGCTCGTGAAGCGCTGGGAGAAGCGCGCGAAGCGTTCGCTTTTTGATGCGGCGGATGCGGCCGCGCAGCAGCTGGAAGCGGCGGCGGCCGCGCCGGCTGTTGAAGTGCCGGCTGTCGAGACCCCGGCCGTCGAAGTTCCGGCCGTCGAAGTCCCGGCACCTGAAGCGCCCGCCGCCGAATGAGGGTCGTCCGCGAGCCGATCTGGGATGATGTGCCGCGCACGCGCGCGGGCAGCACCTTTCGGCACCTGACGAAGTTCCTGTCGTCGCTCGGCTGGGCGGCGCGCATCCTCGTCGAGAGCGCGGCGTACTTTCCGGCGGTCCTCTGCCGCCGCGATGCGCGCCACGACCTCGCGCAGCAGCTCTACGTCACCGGCATCCGCACGCTCCCCGTCGTGACGGTCGTCTCGCTCTTCACGGGGATGATCCTCGCCCTGCAGGTCGGTCTGGAGCTGCGGCGCTTCAACCAGGAGATCTACCTCGGCGCGGCGGTGATGATCTCGCTCATCCGCGAGATGGGCCCGTTCAGCTGCGGCATGTGCCTCGCGGCGTGCGTCGGCTCGGCCATCGCGGCGGAGCTCGGCACGATGAAGGTGAACGACGAGCTGGCGGCGCTGGAGATCATGTCGATCCCGCCGATCCGCTACCTCGCCGCGCCGCGCATCCTCGCGCTCGTCCTGATGGCGCCGCTTCTCGGCTTCTTCTGCTGCGTCATCGGCACGATGGGCGGCGGCATCGTCGGCGTGACGCAGCTCGGCGTCGACTTCCCGCAGTACATCTCGAGCGCGATGTCGATGGCGGCCACGAAGGACCTTTTCGTGGGGCTCCTGAAGTCGCTCGTCTTCGGCATCCTGATCGGCACCGTCTCCTGCGCGGAGGGCTTCGGCACCGAGCTCGGCGCGACGGGCGTGGGCAAGTCCACCCAGCGCAGCGTCATCGTCTCGTTCCTCCTGATCCTCATGTTCGGCTACATGATCACCCGCGTCTGCTACCGTTGAGGAAGGTCTTGAAATGGCGTTGATCGAATTTCAGAATGTCGTCAAGAAGTTCAACGGCGTGCCCGTGCTGGACGGCCTCACCTTCGACGTGCGCGCGGGCGAGGTGCTCTGCGTCGTCGGTCCGTCGGGCACCGGCAAGTCGGTCACGCTCAAGCACCTCGTGCGCCTTTTGACGCCGACGTCGGGCCGGGTGCTGGTCGACGGCATCGACGTGGCGACGTGCTCCGGCCGCGAGCTGAGCCGGATCCGCTCGCGCATCGGCTACCTCTTCCAGGGCGGGGCGCTCCTCGCGTGGATGAACGTCGCGGACAACGTGGCGCTGCCGCTGCGGGAATGCACGTCGATGGGCGACGACGAGATCGACCGCCGCGTCGCCGCCGCGCTCGAATCGGTCGAGCTGACGGCGGCGGCCGGCAAGTATCCCGCCGAGATTTCCGGCGGCATGCAGAAGCGCGCGGGTCTCGCGCGCGCGATCGTGCGGCCGACGAACGACGTCGTCCTCTACGACGAGCCGACGTCGGGCCTCGATCCCGTCACGTCGGTCACCATCAACCGTCTCATCAAGAAGCTCAACCGCGAGCTCGGCATCACCTCGGTCGTCGTCACCCACGACCTTCCGGGCGCGCTCGCGATCGCGGACCGCATCCTCCTCCTGAAGGAGGGCCGGGCGATCGTCTGCGCGCCGCCCGGCGACTTCCTCAAATCCGAAAACCGCGACGTGAAGGAGTTCCTCGCGGCGATGAAAGGAGAAATCCCATGAGTTCACGCAAGAAAGATCCGTTTTCCGAGGCAATTGTCGGCCTCTTCATGCTCGCGGTCCTCGCGCTCCTCGTCTACTTCACGATCGTCATCTCGGGCGTCGACGTGCTGCAGGGCCGCCAGAAGGTGCACGCGCGCGTTGTCTTCGACGCCGTCGGCGGCCTCAAGGACCACGACAACGTGATGTACCGCGGCACGAAGGTCGGCACCGTCGACCGCATCGACCTGACGCCGAGCAACCTCGTCGTGACCGTGGAGATCGACGGCGACGTGGTGCTGCGCGAGAGCTGCCGCATCGCGGTCTGCAACCTGTCGCTGCTCGGCGGCAACTACCTGCTGCTGGAGGAGGGCGAGGGCGAAGTGCGGCCGCTCGCCGAGACGCTGTTCGCCGGCGAAACGCCGAGCGACTGGATGCAGGACGTCTCGACGATCGCCCGGAACCTGAACACGTTCACGTCGGGCGGCGCGCTGAAGGCCATCGTCACCAACATCGAGGCGGCGAGCGCCAAGGTCCTCTCGGTCGTCGATCGCGTCGAACGCGGCGAGGGCACCATCGGCCGGCTCCTCAACGAAGAGACGGTCTACGACGACCTCAAGGCGACCGTCGCCGACGCGCGCGCGGCCGCCGGCAGCGTGCAGACCGTCGCCGCGCGCGTCGAGCGCGGCGAAGGGACGGTCGGCAGGCTCCTGTCGTCCGACGACACCGTCTACAACGACCTCCAGCGGACGCTCGCCAACGCGAGCGAGCTGTCGGAGCGGCTGAAGAACGGCGAAGGGCTCGTCGGCCGGCTCCTGAAGGAGGACGATCCGCTCTACCAGAACGTCAGCGACGCCATCGCGAGCTTCAAGGCGGCGTGCGACTCGCTGGACGCGAAGGCGACGATCGAGAGCGCGAACCGGCTCCTCGACAACCTCAACGTGACGGCCGAGCGGCTGAAGAACGGCGAGGGCACCGTCGGCAAGCTCCTGACCGACGACGAACTGTACAACGAAATCGACGGTCTCGCGAAGGACGTTCGCCAGGTGCTCGACAACTTCCGCGACACGACGCCGATCTCCACGTTCGGTTCGCTCATCATGGGCGGCCTGTAAGCGGCGGAGCGCGGAGACGCGGCCATGAAGACGAACCTCACGCATCGGCCGGTCGCGCTGGCGATCATCGGCGGCGGCGCGGCGGGGATGTTCGCGGCCGCCGTCGCCGCCGAGCGGCAGCTGCCGTGCGTCGTCTTCGAGCGCAAGGCGCGACTCGGCTCCAAGGTGCTGATGACCGCGAACGGCCGCTGCAACTTCACGAAGGACATTCCGCCCGACGTGTTCATCCGCGATCTCGCCGCCGGCGGCGAGCGCGGCGATTTTGCCGCGGCCGCGATCCGCGAACTGCCGCCCCGGAAGATCATCCAGGGCTTCCGGTCGCTCGGCGTCGCGGTCCGGCGCCAGCCCGACGGGCGGATGTTTCCCGCCGACGGCAAGGCCGCGACGATTGTCCACGCCTTCGGCGACCTGCTGCGCGACAGCGAGGTGCCGATCATCGTCAACGCGCCCGTCATCGGCCTCCAGCCGCAGAAGAACGGCTTCATCGTCGCCACGCGCGCCTTCACGCTCTGGGCCGAGACGGTGCTCGTCGCCACGGGCGGCCTCAGCTACCCGAAGCTCGGCAGCGTCGGCGACGGCCACGATTTCGCGCGTGCGCTCGGCCACCGGATCATTCCGCCCCGAGCCGGGCTGATCGGCGTCGAGACGGCCGATCCGCGCGTGACGCGGCGGGCGGGGCGGCGTTTCGAGAACGGGTGCGCGCGCGTCTTCGACGGCGCGGGCCGCCTCCTCTACACGTACGCGGGCGAGGTGGACTGCGAAACGTTCGGGCTGTCGGGCGCGGCGGTCTACAATGCCGAACGGTGGATGGAGCACGGAAAGCGGTTGGCCGAACGCAGTTCGGTCCTCTCCACGCTTTCGTTGGAAGTTGAGTTTGATGGGGAATGCGTGCGCGTCGACAATCCCGTGCCGCGCCCCTTGAAGGAGGCGATTGTCACCATCGGCGGCGTCGCGACCGACGAGGTCGATCCCGAAACGATGGAGTCGCGCCGCGTGCCGGGGCTCTACTTCGCGGGCGAGGTGCTGGACATCGACGGACCGACGGGCGGCTACAATCTGACGCTCGCGTTCGCCACCGCGCGCAAGGCCGTCGTCGCGATCGCGCAGAAACGCGCCGGGGCCGCCGTGGGGCGGCGGAAAATATGATATACTATTTTCTCATTCAACAGGAGACAAGATGAAGATTGCAATCGGTGCCGATCACGGCGGTTATGAACTCAAAGGCGCGCTGCTCACCGCGCTCGCGGGCAAGGCGGAACTGATCGACAAGGGGACGACTTCGCGCGAATCGTGCGACTATCCCGACTACGCCCAGGCGGTGGCGCTCGCCGTCGCGAAGGGCGAGGTGGATTTCGGCATTCTCGTCTGCACGAGCGGCATCGGCGTGTCGATGACGGCCAACCGCTTCCAGAACGTGCGCGCGGCGCTCTGCCGGACGGTGGACGAGGCGGTCGTCTCGCGCCAGCACAACGGCGCGAACGTGCTCTGCCTCGGCGCGAAGGCGGTGAGCGCGGCGTACGCGGCCGAGATCGCCGCCGCCTTCATCGCGACGCCCGAGGATGCGAGCGAACGCCACGCGCGCCGTCGCGCCAAGCTCGAGCGCGCCGGGCGGCTGAGCGACGTGAGCGGGCTCGCGCAGGACGATCCCGAGGTGTTCGCGGCCATCGTCGCGCAGACCGAGCAGGAAGACACCGAAATCAATCTCATCGCGTCCGAGAACACGTCGAGCCGCGCGTGCCGCGAGGCGGCAGGGTCCGTCCTCATGAACAAGTATGCTGAGGGCTATCCGGGCAAGCGCTGGTATTCCGGCTGCGTGCCGGTCGACGCGGCCGAGGAGCTGGCCCGCACGCGCGCGTGCGCGCTCTTCGGCGCGGAGCACGCGAACGTCCAGCCGCACTGCGGCAGCGCGGCGAACATGGCCGTCTACTTCGCGACGCTCCAGCCGGGCGATACGATTCTGTCGATGTCGCTCGACCAGGGCGGCCACCTGAGCCACGGCTCGCCCGTCAACTTTTCGGGCAAGATCTACAACATCGTGCCGTACACGGTGAACCGGGAGACGGAGCGGCTTGACTACGACGCGATCGAACGCCTTGCGCTGGAGGTGAAGCCGAAGATCCTGCTGACGGGCGCGAGCGCCTATCCGCGCGCGATCGACTTCCGGCGCGTGCGCGAAATCTGCGACAAGGTCGGCTGCATCATGATGGTCGACATGGCCCACATCGCGGGTCTCGTCGCGGGCGGCGCGCACGAAAGCCCCGTTCCGTACGCGGACTTCGTGACGACGACGACGCACAAGACGCTCGGTGGCCCGCGCGGCGGCATGGTGCTCTGCAAGGCGAAGTGGGCGAAGGCGCTCGACAGCGCCGTCTTCCCGGGGATGCAGGGCGGCCCGCTGGAGAACATCATCGCGGCGAAGGCGGTCGTCTTCAAGGAGTGGATGAGCGAGGCGAAGAAGGGCTACGCGCAGCAGGTCGTCAGGAACTGTCAGGTCCTCTGCAAGACCGTGCAGGACCGCGGCTACCGGATCGTCTCGGGCGGCACCGACAACCACCTCTTCCTCGTGGACGTCAAGTCGACGAAGGGCATCACGGGCAAGGAGGCGGCGGCCGCGCTCGACGCGGCGGGCATCGTCGTCAACAAGAACACGATTCCGTACGACACCGAGTCGCCGTTCAAGACGAGCGGCATCCGCGTCGGCACCGCGTCCGTCACGACGCGCGGCATGAAGGAGCCGGAGATGATCAAGATCGGCACGTGGATCGCCGACGTCCTCGACAACATCGCCGACACGGCCGTGCAGGCGCGCGTGAAGCGCGCGGCGAAGGAACTGGTCGCGGGCTTCCCCGTTCCGTGATGGGCAAGGTCGCCATTGTCGGGATCGTCGGACGGACGAACGCGGGCAAATCCACGCTCGTCAACCGGCTCGTCGGTGAAAAGATCTCCATCGTCTCGCCGGTCGAACAGACGACGCGCAACACGGTGCGCGGCATCGTGGCCGATCCGCGCGGCCAGCTGGTGCTCCTCGACACGCCCGGCCTCCACAAGGCCGTCGGCACGCTGGGGCGGCTCCTGAACCGCATGGCGCGGCGCAGCTCGGCGGGCGCGGACATCCTCTGCGTCGTCTTCGACGCGGCGCAGGAGCCGCAGCTGGAGGACATCGGCTGGATGCAGCGCGTCGCCAGGGAGCGGCCGGAGAAGGTCGTCTTCGTTCTGAACAAGGCCGACCGCGCGCCGTTCTTCGAGACGATGTTCAGGGACAAGTGGGAAGAGTTGAGAATTGAGAGTGGAGAGTTGAGAGTGGAGAATGAGGGGAAGGGAGTTGAGAGTGGAGAGTTGAGAGTGGAGAATGGGAAGACGGGTGTTGAGAGCGGGAAGTGGGATGTCAAGTGGGTCAAGGCGATTTCGACGACGGAGGGCGGCGCGCAGGATGTGCTGGACGCGCTCTTCGACCTGGCGGACGAGGGCGAGGCGCTCTTCCCGGAGGACATCGTCACCGACTATCCGCGGCGGCTGACAATCGCCGATTCGATCCGCGAGAAGTATCTGGCGAAGCTCCATCAGGAGCTGCCGCACGAGCTGGGCGTCTGCGTCAAGGAGATCAAGGAGGACGCGGGCCGCTGGGACGTCAAGGTCGATCTCCTCGTCAACCGCGCCTCGCAGAAGCCGATCGTGATCGGCCGCGGCGCCGAGACGATCAAGTACGTGCGCAAGTGCGCCGAACGCGAGCTGAAGGGGATTTTCGGCGTCAAGGTGGCGCTGGAGCTGTGGGTGCGCGTCGAACCGCAGTGGATGAAGAACGAAAAGCTCCTGACCGACATGGGCTACATGGGAGGCGAGATTTGAAGGTGCG
>JAFUEM010000052.1 GCA_017463935.1 Kiritimatiellia bacterium | reverse complement strand
CCACCACCGCCGCGCCGTCGCGCCAGACGGGCGCGCCCTCCACCTGCACGTAGTCGCCGAACTGCGGCGCCGCCACGCCCGTCGGCGAGAAAACGGTCAGGCCCGGCCGACGCGGCGTCTCGGCATCGGCGATGACGAAACGTCCCGCGTCGATGCCCGAGACGAAGGTGACGACGCCGTTGACGACGACCGGCCCCGTCGCGGCGACGGACTCCGACTCCAGGGCGTTGAGCTGCGCGATCGTGACCGACTTCGGCTCGGCCGCGAACGCGCCGCCGCCGAGCAGGACGAGGGCTGTCAGGAGAAATTTTGCCTTCATGTCCCTTATTTTACCAAAACCCGGCCGCCGTTGCACTACCCACATGGGTAGATTCGTGCGTACCAAAAGACAAAAACCGCGGCAGAAGTGCCGCGGTTCGATTCGGAAAAGCAATTTCGCGTGATCAGCCGGCGTTGTTGCCCCACGCATAGTGAGCGAACGCCTTGTTGGCCTGCGCCATCTTGTGAACGTCGTCGCGCTTCTTGATGACGTTGCCCTGGCCCTGGAACGCGTCGATGATCTCGGCGGCGACCGCAGCGGGCATGCCCATGCCGTGACGGCCCGACGCATACTGCGTCGTCCAGCGCAGCGCGAGCGAGAGCTGGCGGTTCGCGGCGATCGGCACCGGCACCGGGTAGGTCGTGCCGCCGACGCGGCGCGTCTTGACCTCGACCTGCGGCTTCATGTTGTCGATGGCGGCCGAGACGATCTCCAGCGGATCGGTAAACTGCTTGTCGTCCTTCTTGAACTTTTCGGGATCGGCGGCGAGAGCCTCCTTCACCTTGTCGATCATCCCGTAGACGATCTTCTCGGCGACGGTCTTCTTGCCGTCCTTCATGACGACGCGGATCATGTGCGCGACGAGCTCCGAGTTGTACTTCGGATCGAGCGTGACGCGCTTGACGATTGTCTTACCTCTGCGGCTCATGGCTTACTTCCCCTCTTTCTTCTGCTTCTTCATGCCGTACTTCGAACGGCTGCGGTTGCGACCCGCCACGCCGAGGGAGTCGAGCTTGCCGCGCACGATGTGGTAGCGCACGCCCGGCAGGTCCTTCACACGGCCGCCGCGCACGAGCACCACGCTGTGCTCCTGGAGGTTGTGGCCTTCGCCCGGGATGTAGGCCGTCACTTCATAGCCGCTCGTCAGGCGCACGCGGGCGACCTTGCGGAGGGCCGAGTTCGGCTTCTTGGGGGTCATCGTCTTGACGACGAGACAGACGCCGCGGCGCTGGGGGCACGCCTTCAGCGCGGGCGATTTCGAATGCTTGGCAAGCGGCGAGCGCCCCTTGCGAATCAACTGATTGATTGTAGGCATTAGTTCATTATTCCTTGCTTTTCCAAATGTAGGGGATAGTATATCAAATTTTCCCTCCCGTTGACAAGGGGTTGATTTTTACTTAGCCTGGCCGTAGTAGGCGTTCTTGCCGTGCTTGCGCTGATAGTGCTTTTCGCCGACGTACGGGACGAGGCCCGGCGCGGGTTTCGCCGCGTTCACCGCCTCCGTCAGGCGCGCCATCTTTGCGATCGCCTCGAGCGCGATCGCGTGGTCCACCGCATCCTGCGGATCCTTGCCCCACGTGAACGGCGCGTGGCCCGCCACGAGCACGCCCGGCACCGCGAGCGGCTCCAGGTCCCGGAAGCGCTCGACGATCACCTTGCCCGTGTTCGCCTCGTACGCCTCCGCGACCTCCTGCTCCGTCAGGATGCGCGTGAGCGGCACCGGGCCGTGGAACGTATCGGCGTGCGTCGTCCCGTAGGCGGGAATCTCGCGGCACGCCTGCGCCCACGCCGTCGCTTCGAGCGAGTGCGTGTGCACGGCGCCCTTCACGCCCGCGAAGTTGCGGTAGAACGCGATGTGCGTGGCCGTGTCGCTCGACGGGCGCAGGCTGCCTTCGACGACCTTGCCGTCCAGGTCCACGACCACCATGTCGGCGGCCGTCATCCTGTCGTAGTCCACGCCCGAGGGCTTGATGACGACGAGGCCCGTCGCGGGATCGAATCCCGAGGCGTTGCCCCACGTCAGCACCACGAGGCCCGACGACACGAGCCGCTGATTCGCCTTGAACACGTCTTCCTTGAGCTGCTCCAGCATGTCTTACCCCCTGATCGCCTTCTTGAAGTTTTCCGCGTACCGGTTGAAGCCGGCGACGCCCGCCGCCGTCGGCGCGAGCGTTTCCGTCGCCGCGCGCGCGAACACCTTGTGCGCGAGATAGTCCTCGAGCTTCTCGCCCGCGCCCGACGCCGCGTACGCCGCGAGGACCGCCATGCCCCACGGGCCGCCCTCCGCCGCCGTCGCGAGGCACGTCACGCTCGTGTTGAGCGCGTCGGCGAGGTACTGCTGCGCGATGCCCCTGTCCTTGAAGATGCCGCCGTGGCCCGTCAGCGAATCGATCGTCACGTTCTCCTTCGCGAGGATGTCCATGCCGAGCTTGAGCGAGACGAACGCCGAGTAGATCTGCGCGCGGAAGAAGTTCGCGAGCGTGAACTTCGAGTCGGGCTGCCGCACGACCTTGAGGAGCGCGTCCGCGACGCCCGTCACCGGCTCGCCGGAGAGGAACGGCACGACCACGACGCCGCCGCAGTCCGCGTCGCCCTTCAGCGACTCGTTGAAGAGCGTGCCGTAGATGTTGGGGCCGCCCGCCTGCTGCGTGAAGACGCCCTTGAAGAGCTCCGCCCACGCGTTGATCTCGTTCGTGCAGTTGTTGCAGTGCACCATCGCGACCTCGCTGCCCGCGGGCGTCGTCACGACGTCAATCTCGGGATAGTAGCCCTTCATCGCCTGTTCGAGGACGACCATCGCGAAAATGCTCGTGCCGGCCGAGACGTTGCCGGTCTTCGGCGCGACGGCGTTCGTCGCGACCATGCCCGTGCCCGCGTCGCCCTCCGGCGGCGCCATCACCGCGCCCGGCTGGAGCGTGCCCGTCGGATCGAGCCACGCCGCGCCGCGCGCCGTGAGCGTGCCCGCCCGTTCGCCCGCCTTGAGGACGCGCGGCAGCTTGCTCTTCAGCTCGCCGCCGACCTTCGCGTCGAACGCCGCGAGCATCCGCGCGTTGTAGTCGCCCGTCGCCGGATCGATCGGGAACATGCCGCTCGCCTCGCCCACGCCCATCACGTTCTCGCCGGTGAGCCGGTAGTGGACGTAGCCCGCGAGCGTCGTCAGCCAGCGGACCGCGCCGACGTGCGGCTCCTTGTTCAGGATGGCCTGGTAGTAGTGCGCGACGCTCCAGCGCTGCGGGATGTTGAACTTGAAGAGCGACGAAAGCTCCGCCGCCGCCTGCGCCGTCATCACGTTGCGCCAGGTGCGGAACGGCACGAGGAGCTTCCCCGCCGCGTCGAACGGCAGGTAGCCGTGCATCATGCCCGAGATGCCGAGCGCCGCCAGGCGCGTCAGCTTCACGCCGTACTTCGCCTCGACGTCGGCCGCGCACCGCGCATAGGCGTCGCGCACGCCGCGCTCGATCGCCTCCATCGAATACGACCACACGCCGTCGACGAGCTGGTTCTCCCAGTCGTGCGCGCCCTGCGCGATGACCTGGAACGTGTCGTCGATCAGCACCGCCTTGATGCGCGTCGAGCCGAACTCGATGCCCATCGTCGCCTTGCCCGCTTCAATAAACGCTTTCATCGTTTCTCCTGTTTCTTCGTGTTGGTGAAAATTCGTGCTGGCGAAAGATGCCTACGCCTTGAGGCTCGCGCCCGTCGAGGCGTTGCCGACGAACCGCGCGTAGCGCTCGAGCCAGCCGCCCTTGATGCGCGGCGACCACGTCTTCGCCCGCTTCGCGCGTGCGGCGATCTCCTTCTTCGTCAGCTTCGCGTTGATCGCGCGCGCCGGAATGTCGATCGTGATCTCGTCGCCGTCCTTCAAAAGCCCGATGAGCCCGCCTTCCGCCGCCTCCGGCGAGACGTGACCGACGCACGCGCCGTGCGTCGCGCCCGAGAAGCGCCCGTCCGTGATGAGCGCCACCGATTCGCCCAGCCCCGCGCCGATGATGTAGCTCGTCGGCGCGAGCATCTCCTGCATGCCGGGACCGCCCTTCGGCCCTTCGTAGCGGATGACGACGACGTGGCCCGGCTTCACCTTGCCGCCGAGGATGCCCGCGCACGCGTCTTCCTGCGACTCGAAGCAGATGGCCCTGCCGGTGAACGTCATCATCGACGGCGCGACGCCGCCCTTCTTGACGACCGCGCCCTTCGCCGCGAGGTTGCCCCAGAGCACCGCGAGGCCGCCGTCGGGCGAGTAGGCGTTCGGGAGCGTGCGGATCACGTCGTCGTCGCGGATCTTCGCCGCGCGGATCTGCGCGCCGAGCGTCTTGCCGCTCACCGTCGGCGCGTCGAGGTGCAGGAGCTGCGCGGGCAGGCGCTTGAGGATCGCCATGACGCCGCCGGCGCGGTCGAGGTCGGCGACGTGGTAGTGGCCCGAGGGCGAGAGCTTGCAGATGTACGGCGTGCGCGCCGACAGCTCGTTCATCCGTTCGAGCGAGAAGTCGACGTCCGCCTCGCGCGCGATCGCGAGCGTGTGCAGGACGGTGTTCGTCGAGCCGCCCATCGCCATGTCGAGCGTCAGCGCGTTGTCGAGCGAGTCGCGCGTGATCAGCTCGCGCGGCAGCGGGCCGCCCTTCTTCGCCATCGCCACGATGCGGCGCGCGCTCGCCCGGTAGTGGTCGGCGCGGCGCGGATCGGTCGCGAGGATCGTGCCGTTGCCGGGCAGCGCGATGCCGAGCGCCTCGTAGAGGCAGTTCATCGAATTGGCGGTGAACATGCCCGAGCAGCTGCCGCACCCGGGGCAGCTCGTCTCCTCGATCTTTTCGAGGTCCTTCGCGGAAATGCGGCCCGCGTTCTCCGCGCCGACGCCTTCGAAGACGGTGTTGAGGTCGGAGTCCTGACCGGTGAGCGGGTGCTTGCCGGGCGCCATCGGGCCGCCGGAGGCAAAGATCGTCGGAATGTTGACGCGCAGCGCGCCGAGCAGCATCCCGGGCACGATCTTGTCGCAGTTGGGCACGCAGATGAGCGCGTCGAAGCAGTGTGCGCGCGCGATCGACTCGACCGAATCGGCGATCAGCTCGCGGCTCGGCAGCGAATACTTCATGCCGGCGTGGCCCATCGCGAGGCCGTCGCAGACGGCGATGGTGTTGAATTCCATCGCGACGCCGCCCGCCTCTTCGATGCACTTCTTGAGGTAGGCGCCGACCTTGTTCAGGTGGCAGTGGCCGGGCACGAAGCTTTCGTAGCTGTTGCAGATGCCGATGAACGGCTTTTTCATGTCGCGGCGCTTCAGCCCCGTTGCGAAGAGGAGCGAGCGGTGGGGCGCGCGTTCCTTGCCGACCTTGACCTGATCCGAGATGCTCATGCTGTCAGTTCCTTTTCGTCATGGTAAACCTTGTTGCGTAGTATATCAAAAAAACACCCCGCGTTGCGGACAGACGGAAACGGCGCGCTCAGCCATTATCAACTTCTCAGGCGGGGTCTGTCCGATTCCATCAAGGATTTTGCGAGATTGCGCGATCCCCTTACAAATAGAGCCCGGTCACGCTCCGGGGGCAGGACTTGATTTCGTCCGGCGTGCCGGCGGCGACGATGCGGCCGCCGTCCTTGCCGCCGCCGGGCCCCATGTCGACAACCCAGTCCGCCGCGCGGATGACGTCAAGGTCGTGTTCAATCACGATCACGGTGGCGCCATTTCCGATCAGATGGCGGAACACGTCCATCAGCGTGCACACGTCGAGCGGATGAAGCCCGATCGTCGGCTCATCGAACACGAACACCGTGTCTCCCTGTCCGCGCCCCATCTCGCTCGCAAGCTTGAGCCGCTGCGCCTCGCCGCCGGAAAGCCCCGGCGTCTCCTCGCCCAGTGTGAGATACCCGAGTCCGATGTCGTGGAGCGTCTGAAGACGGCTCTTGACGATGGGCAGATCCGCGCAGGCCGCAAGCGCTTCGTCGACGCTCATCGCCATCAGCTCTGGCAATGACACGCCCTTGCGCCGGACGGCAAACGCCGCTTTCGCGTAGCGCGCGCCGCGGCAGTCGGGGCAGGGAATGTCGACATCCGGCAGGAACTGGACATCCAGGTTGATCTCGCCCGTGCCGTCGCAGACCGGGCAGCGCAGCGCGCCCGTGTTGTACGAGAAGTCGCCCGCCTTGTATCCGCGCGCCTTGGCGTCCGCCGTGCGGGCATAGATTTTGCGGAGCTCGTCATGGACGTTCGCGTACGTCGCGACCGTCGAGCGGATGTTGATGCCGATCGGCGTCGCGTCGATGAGCTTCACCTGCGCGATGCCGGGCGCAGAGATCGCGCGGACGTGCGCGGGAAGCGCACGGCCTGCGATCTGCGCGGCGAGTCCCGGCACGAGGCTTTCGAGGATCAGCGTCGTCTTGCCGCTCCCGGAAACGCCGGTCACGACCGAGAGCTGGCCCTTGGGGAACGCCACCTCAAGGGGTTGAACGGTGTGAATAGCTGCCGTAGAAAGTTTGATCTCACGCAGAGGCTGAGAGGCGCGGAGATTGTCCCTTCTGTCTTTTTTGTCACTTGTGTCACTTGCGCTCTTTGTGTTCTTTGCGGCTGAAATAATTGTGCCCAGGAATGGCCCGATCTGCGATTTCGGGTTCTTTGCGATTTCTTTCACCGTTCCCGCCGCGACGAGATTTCCGCCGTTCGCGCCGGCGCCGGGGCCCAGCTCCACAAGCCAGTCGGCGTGCGCGAGAACCTGCGTGTCGTGATCGACGAGCAGCACCGAGTTGCCGTCGGCGATCAGGTCATCCATCACGCCCGTCAGCCCTTCCAGATTCGACGGGTGCAGTCCGATGGACGGCTCGTCGAGCACATGCAGCACGCCGGTCGTCCTGTTGCGGACGGCACGGGCGAGCTGCATGCGCTGACGCTCGCCGGTGGAGAGCGTTGAGGCGGCGCGGTCGAGCGAGAGATACGAAAGACCGAGTTCGATCAGGCGGCGCGACGTATCGTGGAACGATTCGCAGATGCGTTCCGCCATCGGACGCATCGGCTTCGGCAGGGACGCGGGAACGCCGCGCACCCATTCTTCCGCCTCGGCGAGCGTCATTTCGCACGCCTTGTCGAGCGGGATGCCGCGCAGGAGCGGCGCGCGGGCGCGTTCGCAAAGGCGCGTCCCGCCGCAGTCGGGGCAAGGGCCTTCCTTCAGGAACTTCGCGACGCGCTTCATCCCCTTCTCGTCCTTCACGTTCTTGAGCGCGTTCTCGACGGTGTTGACGGCGTTGAAGAAGGTGAAGTCCATTTCGCCGGAGCGTCCGTCCTTCTTGATCTGATAGACCATGTGGTGCTTTTCCGGCGGCGCGTGCAGGACGATGTCGCGCTCGCGGTCGGTGAGGTCGCGCCACGGTACGTCCGTGCGCACGCCGAGATGGTCGCGCGCGATGTCCTTCATGAGCGACCACATGAGCGACTGCCACGGCGCGACCGCGCCTTCGTCGATCGTGAGCGAATCGTCGGGGATGATCGTATCCATGTCGACTTCGCGCACGACACCCGTTCCGTCGCACCGCTTGCAGGCACCCTGCGAATTAAAGGCCAGCTCCTCCGCGCCGGGCGCGAAGAAGCGCGCGCCGCATTTTGGACAGACCAGCTCGCGCTCCGCCGCGACGTCCAGCGACGGCGCGAGGTAGTGTCCGTTGGGACACCGGTGCGACGCGAGGCGCGAGTACATGAGCCGGAGCGAGTTCAGAAGCTCCGTCGATGTGCCGAACGTGGAGCGGATCCCGGGTACGCCCGGACGCTGTCGGAGCGCGAGCGCGGCCGGTACGTAGCGCACGTCGTCCACCTCCGCGCGCTCCGCCTGCGTCATGCGTCGGCGGGTGTAGGTGGAGAGCGATTCGAGATAACGGCGCGATCCCTCGGCATAGACAATGCCCAGCGCAAGTGACGACTTGCCGCTTCCAGAAACGCCCGCGACGCCGACGATCTTCCCAAGCGGAATGTCGACGTCGATGTTCCTGAGGTTGTTCTTTTTCGCTCCGCGCACCTCAATCGCGGTTGGCCTTACATTGCTCATAGCTTAACCTACTTGTCTTGACCGATTCTTCTTCTACCTTGAAATCTTCCGTCGAACCGCTCGAACGCGACGCGGAACGCCGCGCGCTTCTGGATGATCGTGTCCCAGCTCAGGCCGCACTGCAGCACTTCGTACATCAAATACTCGAAGAGCTTGCGGTCGTTCCGGCACGGCGTTCCCCACTCCTTGTCGTGGTACGCGCGCTCGAGGTCGTTCAGCTCGAAGTACGGGCAGCGTATCTTTTTCATTGTTTTGTTTTAGCCGCAAAGACCGCAAAGACCGCGAAGGAGGTTCTCTTTCATGATTGCATTGTTTCTCCTCCCTGTCATACAAGGTGATCGTCTACTGCGCGTCCTCCGACTTAAACTTCCGCAAGAGAGGCCACCAACCCTTCACTGAAGCCGTCAAGGTCTGACATCGTGATGGCTTTTTCGAGGAGAAGGCAATGCAAGTTGAAATGCATTCTCGAACGTCTCATTTCCGCCTGGACACCGACGCGCCTGATGTCCTGCTTCAGCCGCCTCTCAAGTTTCCAGAACTTCGTAGAAGGCTTCTCTGGGGCGGCGATTATTGCGGCATACTCATCAAGGAGTGACTGCATGCAGCGCTCTTGCCATTCAGGCAGTCTCTTGCGAAACAGTTTCCAGTCTCTTTCACTTGACATGATGTCTATCTCCTTCTTAATGCTATTCGCAATCACAATGGAATTTTAATCTGTAGCTATCTCTTTCCCACAGTGAATACACTGAATCGGCAGGCGGTTTGCTATTCGCCTGGCGCAATTGCGGCCTGTGGCGTCGCGTCCCAGCCATTTTGACATGACAAACTTACCGCAGTGCGGGCAGCGTAAATTATTAAATGCATTCAAGGTGATGAAATTCATGATCACGCATAACAAGCAAATAACTCCTACAATTCGACGGAGGCTACGATTATCAATATGAACAAAATCAGAAGATGTCGACATAATAGCGACAAGAAGAAGAACGACCAGCAAACCACATGCGATCGCCACACAACAGCGACGCCATCTCCTGAACTTGTCAAAACCGGTTTTCATATTGCTTGCATCCCTTAATCTTGTTGTATCGTGCGCTCCGCCTCGAGCGCGCGGGCGAGCTGGTCGGGGCAGGAGGTGCCGTTGCGGCACTGCACGCCCTTGAGGAGCGCGATGACGTCCTCGACCTTGCGACCGACGACGAGCTTGGCGACGCCCTGCGTGTTGCCGGGGCAGCCGCCCGCGAATTCGCACGCTGTCACCACGCCGTCCGTGACCTCGTAGTTGATCGCACGCGCGCAGGTTCCTGTAGTTTTGTATGTTTTCATCGTCTCATCCTTTCTTCCAAACGGGCAGAAGTTTAGCAAATTTGACCGTCACATGCAATTACCAAAATCCTTTTTATCGACAATCGGTCTTCGCCCAACGCAGGATTAATCACCCTTCTCCACACAGAAGCGCGATTGCTGCCGGCCTTTCGCCAGCCTGGTGCCCCGAGGGGGATTCGGCCCCCCACGCCTTTCGGCCCTTGGATTTTTAAGTCCAGGTCGCCTGCCATTCCGACACCGGGGCTTCGGTTTGCGAATCAGGATGACTTCGCGTTCCACGCCCTAGCACATGTATTTCATGTTGTGCCTCCTATTTTCTTTTTTTACTTCCTGCAATTATAAAACGACAGATCCTGTTCATCCTTACCATGCAGCATTGTTACTGTCCAGGCGGCAGAAGATATCCGCGCAGTTTTTCCGGTGGGCCGGCCATAATCTTATGCGCTTCCAACAATCCAAGCATTTGCGCGTACACCACCCACTTCGCACACGAGCCGGTGGCATGGTTGTAACTGAAGTCAATCAGCGCCCACGCCAATGCCGCCGAGCGTTTCCTGCCCGTTATGGAATCGTCATCGCGACTCGCGGAGTACAACACCTGAATTGGCTCGTAGGCTTTTTCGAAGTATTCGACAGACTCCTTTTCGTCCTTGCCGCATCGGCTTTCTTTATCCACACAACCGCTTCTAAGACGGCTTTCTTGTCACTGTCGAAAAGGCACTTGTTCGCCTCCTCGAGCGAGAACACCTCATCCTTCTTTTCAGCGCAACCCAGTGCAAATAAAGAGAGAAGCAACACCGCTATCATTTTCATAGACAACTCCTTTTTATTGATAAGAATATTATGCAGGAGCAAATAAGGCCTTGGAGGATTTTCGGTTTTTATTATACATCTCCGGATTGGAGGTTTTCGCCCAACTTCGTCGACCAACTGGCGAAACGTTCTTCCATCTCGCGACACTGGCGATACACGTCTATAGTCGTTAAAAGCCAAGACTTCCAGTTTCTTACGCGGTGTCCTTCGGCTGCAATGTACTTCCAGACATCATCAACCGCATCAAATACGGCGATCGGGGTGTACGGCTCCCCGCCTGAGACATCGCACACCTCGTACATCAGCGAATGGAACGTCCCGAACCAGAAGCGGCTACGCACAACGACCTCTCGGCCATATAGGGTAACTTCAAACATTGAATTTATCCTATTACAACCGCCGCTACAATATAGGCATGGAACTCACTTCCAGGCTTTGACAATCTCTACCCAATCATTGTTGCAACCAAGAAGTTTTTCAATCTTGCACATCACGTTCTCATACAGTTCGTCTGATTCAAGGCCACAATCGTAGCACATGAAAACAAACTTTCCGGGATATGCGTCGGTCTCGTAGTCGAATCTCTCGCTTTGGCGCTGATCAACAAGCAATGCCCGACAGAACTGATATGCCTCCCACGAAATGAAGCCACACGTTCTTCCGGGTGCATCACCCGAACGATTGAGGGCAACAACTCCCTTCTTCGTGAATAGGATACCATATTGCCCCGGTTTTTCATTGTGTTTGCCGAACAATTTAAAACCCTTGGAATCGGCGTCGTCAAGAAGCATAAGCACGTCAGCACGGTTTATTGCAACGCGCTTCAACTCATCGTTTTTCGCCAAATGCGTGTTGTCCATGACGCTGAACGCGTCAGACGCATCCTGTGGATCGTTAAAACACGCTCTCGCCGAGGTGCGAAAATTTCTGAACAACTCGTCCATTTCTGGTGCATCGCTCATAACAACGCGCGAATTTTTTGCGTGGGTTGCCTTGAAGTCCGACAAGACCTTGGCAATACCTTCGACATTAATCATTGTTACCTCCTTTTCTTTGATTTATTCGTCAGCCGCCTCCGGCGCCCAATCGTCGTAGTCAAAATTAGCACCCTTGCCACGTGCAATCAGCCATAAATGCCTTCCTAGCTCATCCACACTCCGCTCTCGCTTTTTCTCAGGAAAATTATAGAAAGGCATGATAATATACCAACCACAAGGAAACTCTCTATTAACCGATGTCGGCTTACTCTTAGGCTTGAAAAGCCAACCATTACCACCATCGCACGAGACTGCAATTGTCCGCCATGTTGCAAACCCATTCACTAGTTTGCCCTCTCTTAAACGATACGCCAGCACCCCTTTCGTTGTTATAATAGAGCCTTCTGCGCATGCTTTCTTCGCCAGATTACCAAACAAGCCTTTCTTTGTATTGTCTATCAATGCAATGATGTCACTTTCACCGACAGATACCACCTTTGGCTGATCGTCTTTCGAATAAAGCACCTTGTCTGTTGCCGAGAACGACATTTCGGACACGGAAAGCCAGTCAACTTCGGAAGCCGCGTTATTCAGCAGCGTCTCGCATTTCATTGCAAACGGCTCGTCTCCGGGAAAAAATACCCTGCCGGTTTCCGTTTGCCTGTCAAACTTTTTCACAACGTCGCGAATTTCATCCGCATTAATCACGACATTGGAGTATTCATTCATCCCAGGGAACTCACCGCCACAGTGTGTGTTGTTTTTCATTGTTGTCTCCTTTGGTTGTTAATTGCTATTATGGCTCGAAATTCTATTTACGGCTTCAGTTGCAAAACGAGAACATTCTTCAACTGCCTTTCGAGTTCTCGCATGTGCCTCTGCGCTTTCGTAAAGCGCAGCGTTTTTACTGGCGGCAAGATAGGTGTTCTCAAGGCTCTTGAATATCTGCACAAGCGCACTACGAGCCGCATCATACTCGCCCTTGCATTTGATGTAGTCCGCGTCCTCTTCCGGTTTTCTTCCAAAGCCCTTGATTGCATCGCTCAACATCTGCAAACGATTCTTACGAATGGATATTTCCGCACGGAGGGAAACTACGACATCCCAAAGCCCCGTCGTCTCCTTGAGCACAAAATCCCTCAGCATCGCTTCCTGCGGCCATCCATGCTCTGCCATATGCAAGACATTCTCCCTATGGTTCGCCTCTTCTGCAATCTTCTTTTTACGAGCATTATTCGCAAGTTCCTTCATGTAAGCATCATAACGCGCTTTTGACAATGTGGAGATTACAGTCTTGGCGACGGCATTCATCGTTGCGTTGGACCAAGCTTCCTTTTTATCGTCTCTCCACGTATCCATCAAATCACAGCCCGTATAATCAAAACCATCCAAGGGGAAAGCGAAAGGCACCCAACCAAGCGGTGTCCAGCAGACTGTTTCTCGCCCTACTATATTTATGCCAATATCATGTTTCCCTAATGGACTGGAAATGCTGACCGTATGGCTTCTGCTTTTCTCCATCACTGTAGGAAATGTGCAAAGAGTCAGTAACCCAGGAAGAAGCTGTACGGATGACGTAGTATCCTTCTCTTCAATAATGTCCGAAACGCAAACTTCCAACGGTATGGAATCGAAAGTATCGTCTTCTGTGAACACAATATTTTGCGGTGCCTGCCTCCTTAATGCCTCCGCAAGTTGAAGTTCAACGTTTTTAATAGAGTATTTCCCACCCAACTGATATTTCGCGGCCATTCCCTCACTCTCATGTGTCAACGAAAGTGAAAAACACCCACACATCATTGCGGCGAGCAGTGCCGCGCAGACTTGCGCGGCACATGCCCGTACTGAAGCGAGAACCTTTACCATGTTACTCCGCCATGATTGCATCGAAGGACACCTTTATCGTCGACGACTTGTCGGGTACAAGCATATCGTCAATTGAGGGATCCTCATAGTTTGTCCCAAGTGCCCCGAGAGAGTCGTTGATGGCGTTCAATACATCTGTTATGCTGTTATCTCCTTCTACGACTTTCTTCAGATTGAGGTCGTTGAGAACCATCTGAATCCGCTCTTTTGTCTTGATTATGTTCTTCTGTTCCTCGGCAACACGCGTGGACTTTTTCTCCAACGTGGCTAGCAAGACCCGATTCCGCGCTATCGCACTTTGAAGTGTTGGACGCTTTTCAGCTGCCGCAACAATCTTCTCCTGCGCTTTCTCTTTTGAAAGGGCAAATCCGCGAATCGTCACGGGCCATTTCCCCGCAGCATCAGCTTCCTTGTAGGCATTTTTAGCCTCTTTGAGGAATTGCGCAATGTCTGTGAGTTGAGCCTCCGAGTCGGCGATCACACGTTGCGCCTGATTCTTCGCGACAGCGTACTTGTGAGCCTGAACATCAAGACGGCTGGCGTTCTCGGACAACTTCTCAAGTTGCGCCTGGCAGTACTCGATCGGATGTAGCGCCTGATTCTCCGGCGTCCATTCCATGTTCTGTCTTATGCGTTCCTTGCGCTGCTGTTCCCTGACGATTCGCGGCGTTTTCTCACCGCCCGATGGATCGCCCAACACAGCCACCTTGTCAAGCATCGCCTCGCGTTGCTCGCGCGGAGCTACGAAGAATCCCAATATGACGACTATGGCAATTACGCCAACAAGTACCAACATGCTTTTCATTGAAAATTCCTTACTTTATTCGTTGCCTTCCTTGATGAATCTGCCGCGACTAATAATCGATGCAACGACAACTTCTACCCAAGCGAGTCCCGAACCATATACCAATATGGACACCATTGTATCAATAAATTTATCCCCCCAACCCCAATTGACTGCTGGCAATGAAAACAGCATCAAGAATCCTGCGTGAAACACGAGCAATTTAGACTTACCATACGCAAGATGTGCTCCCGTAAATCCAAACAACAAGAAAAACAACCAAAACAAACACTTCTTGAACTCATTCACCAGGCTGCACCCTTGACCATCTTCTTTTACAAAGGAAAGACCTATAAGCCAATGAATCAACACTATCGCATACGCGCACCATTTTGCTTTTGAGAGAATGGCAACTTCTATGCTGATATGTTCTGAGATCATTTCAGACCCAAACAAAAGTGCTGCAAAAATTGCAAACAAGACAAACTGAATTACAAACAATCCCCATCGGCGAATATATGCATAATGCAGCCCAAACAATCCGCCAATCATTGCCAGCGCCAGAAACGCTCTGCTATTCCTGCTTGAAAACTTTTCGACTTTGCCAGTCCCACCACACACAGAGCAACGCTCTGTTTTGTCGCAATCAATTACACCATCACCTCCGCATCTCCAACACGTGAATTTGCTATTGGTATAATCCCCATGACAATTTGGACAGTGAACCCAGTCTCCATATTTGTCTTTTACATAACCGGGTTTCCTATCCCACCCTTTAGTGCAAACAGGACATGCATGTCCATAACTTCTACATGTGGGACACTTTATTCTGCCACGTCCTTTACAAGTAGAGCATGTAACTTTACCCGTACCATGACAATGAGAACATTTTACTTTCTTCATGATTTCTTGCTCCTTTCGTTTACCAGTTTTCCGCCATTACGGCATTCGCCATGTCTTTGACCTCACGTGGCGTAAGGCCAATCGTATTCTTTGCAAGATTTTGATCATTCATCGTCATGACTTTGTCCAGCCAATAGCGATGATAGGAGAAGGTGTTGTTATATCTGCGAATCCTCCCGCTTGCCGTAGCAGTACGGTTCCAATTTTCATGCGTCGCATCAACGTGTTCATGATACGCATACGACACAAACCACGCCGCCCCCATCTTGCCTAAAAACTCACCGCCATAAAAGGGATATGCGTGGGATGTCCCCCTCGCGGATCCTGGGCCTGTCATTCTCATTTTTCTTTCCTTTCCTTTTGCCCTTGTTTCGATTGCGGCAAAAGAAAGAGGGCGCAATCCTCTGCCGCAGTTCAGGTGAGGCTGTAGGATGCCCAGTAAGAACCACGGAAAGAAGATGCACCCTAGGGGCGCATTCTCCACCCGTCCCGGCTCTTACAGTTGAAACTTCCTACATTTCACCTGAGCCAAAACGATGCGTCGAACGCAAAGTCTTAAGTTGTCTGATGCAAATTATAGCAAAACTTCCGCCGTTTGTGGGCGAGATTCTGCAAAATCCGCACGTGGCAACCGCGACTTCACGCCTTCTTCCGCGGAAGGGTATGCCCTGCCTCTATCTCATACTGCAAAGTTCGCGCCGCAATCTTTCGCGGAAATCAATAAATTCGCGTGCGAGGATCGTCGTGCCGCGTTGCGTTTATCTCGTCCAATTCTTTCTGCCATTCGCGTGTGCGCTCCTTCCGTCTCGTCTTGCGCAATTCCTCGCGGGTCGACGGGCCGCGAAACGCGACATCCCCGCCATCACCATTGGCAAGTCCGTCAAAGTGTCCAATGCATTTGCGAATACGGTAGTCTTCGTCGAGGTTCGCAAAGTTGAGATAGGCATCGCCCTCGAGAATATAGTTCACCTTGTTTTTTTGATACCCTGCCGCAGTCAAGTTGTTCAAGACGCAGCCTTTCAGTCGCACGACGGCGTTCGACGCCCCCGAAATATCCGCGTCAAGCCGCCCCGGGCCGATTATGCGGTATTCACCCGGTTCAAGCACCATCGGTTTCTTGAACAAAACCGTCTTGCCGTTCAAGCGAATGACGACACCGTCCACGGTGTTTGTTTGCGTCACTATGCGGTAACCCCTGCGGCCTGAAACGGGATTCTCATACGGCACATACCCCTTTTCGACACTGACAATCGGTTCATGAGAGCGCATCAACCACCACTTCCACTCTTCACCCCCATATCGCCTGTACAGCATGACAAAAGCGGCGGCCGACAATCCTGCCAAAAGCAGTACGGCCAGCGTCGTCCACGACCGACGCACCAAGTTTCGTCTCTGGATTGCCTTGACGAGGGCGGCCACGGACTGATAGCGGCGGCCGGGAATGGATGACGTCGCGCGCTCGATGATTCGCACCCATGCTTTCGGCGGCTTGCCGCCGAAGCACCTGTCGGCCAATACACCAAGCGCATGAATGTCAGATGCGACGGACGCCTCCCCTCGCTCCATCTGCTCCGGCGCGCCGTAGCCGGGCGTGCCGACACCGCCAACTGTAAGATCCGATGTCGAACGCCCGACGCCCGCTGTCGCGATGTCCTTTGCAAGGCCGAGATCGGCGAGAACGGGGACGGGTAGGGACGCGCGTCCCGCGCGTCCGCGGTCACGCGGGACGCGTGACCCTACCGATGTCGGCGCGATGTGGTCATCGCGCCCTACCATGCGCCAGAGGATGTTGGACGGCTTTATGTCGCGATGGACGATTCCACGGACGTGAAGTTCGGCGACGGCCTCACAAATCTGCCGCAGAAAGCGCACGACTTCCCTGTCGCCGGACGGCAGATCGCCCGGCTCAAGGAGTTCCATGACGAGATAGACACATCCATTCGCTTCACCGTATTCAAGAAACTGCGGAAACGACGCAGACTTCAATTCCGAAAGCAGTTTCGCCTCGCGCATGAAGCGTTCCCTTGCGCGCGGCTCATCGCGGACAAGCACCTTGAGGGCTGCGGGTGTCCCGAGCAAAACATGTACAACGCGATAGACTTCGCCGTTCCCGCCTTTTCCGAGAAAGGCCGTCACGCGCCAGCTGCCGAACACTATGCCGTCCGGGAACGACGCGCCCGTCGGCATCCGCTCGCGGGAGGAAAGAATTCCCTCTATCTCGTCCACTCCGAGACTCATATATTCCCCGCCTTTTCAAGCGCTGCCACAATCTTCTGAAGGCGCGGCATCATCCTGTTTTTAATCAGGTAAACGCCATTGCACGTGATCCCGAACGCGGCGGCGACGTCGTCCGGCTTCTCGCCGTTCACCACCACACGCAGGAACACCTGCCTCGTACGGGATTGAATCGACTCGTCGCTCATCAGCTGCTGGAGCGCGATTTCAACGAGCGTTTCACGCCAGGCCTGTTCATCGGCGGCTTGGATTGCGCTTTGCGGCGCGCGCGGAACCGTACCGGTGAGGTCACGCGGGACACATGACCCTACTGATACCGGCGCGATGGGGTCATCGCGCCCTACCATTTCGGCAATTTTCGCCTGCCGCTGGTCCTTGTGAAGCTGCCGCAGCGCCTTATTGCGGAGAATCCCTGTCAGGTAGTTATGGAAATGCCCTTTTTCTTCCGGCGCATAACGGTAGGACGGCAACGCCGCCCACACGGCGACCAGCGTTTCCTGTATCGCGTCATCGGCATCAAGCGATGGGAATCGTTCACGCATGAACGATTCCATCATGGGACGGTAGCGCGCGACGAACTCGCCCCAGCGGACGTGCTGCGAATCACGCGCAAGGTCGCGCAGAAGAGTTGTCGATGTAGTTGTCATTTTCCCTCATCTGACAAAATTGGTGAACACGCCGCTTTCGTTCGCGGGCGGGAGGATGCCGGCGTCGCGTCCGGCCTTCTGGCACTTCATCACGTAGACCATGTTCCGCGCGAGATTGCGGAGCGTCTGAAGTCCTTCCGGATCGCCCGGCACGTCGTCCTTCGTGAGCGCATGGAACTCGTTCCAGTAGCTGCTCCCCACGACGATCATCTGCGAGATTGTCGCGTACTTGTTGAGCACATCGAAACTCGCGCTCGTGCCCGCGCGGCGCGCCACGACGATGCCCGCGACGGGCTTGTGATGGAGCGCGGCGTAGCCGTCGGCGCGCATCGTCGAGAAGAAGAGGCGGTCGAGGAAGCTCTGGATGCGTCCCGACGGATGCGCGTAGTAGACGGGCGAGGCGAAGATGAATCCGTCGGCCGTCTTCGCCTTCTCGGCGAACGCGTTCACCGCGTCGTTCGCAAAGACGCAGCGTTTCAGCTCGCCGCATTTGCCGCAGGCGATGCAGTCGGCGATCGGCTTCGCTCCGATGTCGACGATTTCCGTCTCCACGCCCTCGGCGGCGAACGTCTTCGCCATTTCCGCGAGGCCCGCCTTGGTCGAACCGTCGGCGTTCCATGATCCGTTCAGCATCAGCACTTTCATTTTGTTTCTCCTTCTTGTTTTCGGTTTTCGTGAAATCGTGTCAGTTGAATTTTCTCTACGCCCCTCGCGTCACGACCAGCGTCCAGACGACGGCGACGACGAGGGCGGGGAGAAGGTTCGCGACGCGGATCTTCTTCTCGTGCCAGAGGATGTTCCAGCCGACGCAGAAGATGAGAACTCCGCCGACGAGGGAAATCGCGTCCAGGACCTCCGGCGTCATGATCGGACGCAGCAGGCTGGAGGCGAGCGTGATCGACCCTTGGAAAAGCAGAATCGGAATCGCGGAGAACAGGACGCCCTTCCCGAGCGATGCCGTGAGCGCAATGGTAAAGATGCCGTCCATCACCGACTTGAGATAGAGGAGCGACGGATCGCCCTTGAGACCGTCCTCAAGCGCGCCGAGTATGGCCATCGCGCCGATGCAGAACGTGAGCGAGGCGGTGACGAAAGCGTCGAGGAACGAGCCGTCCCTTTCGTTGTGCGACACCCGCTTCAGCCATTCGCCGAAGCGCTCCATCTTTCCGTCGATGTCCAGCAGCTCGCCCGCGACAGCTCCGACGGCGAGCGATATGACGAGCATCAGCGCGCCGCGCGATTCAAGTGACCCGCCCTCGCCAGACACGAGCATCTTGGAGAACGTCGAACCTGCGCCGATGAACAGGGTGCCCACGGCCATTCCAGATACCAGCGTCGCCTGTACGCGCTTCGAGATGAACGAGCCGACCGCGAGCCCAACCAATCCGCCTGCGATAATCGCCCCCGCATTGACTATCGAACCTATTCCTGTCATTTTATTCTGCCTTGAACCTTTGGCTCCGCTGTCGTCCGTGCCGCGCTCATGCCGACGCGAGCCGCTGTGAAAGGACGTCGACGAAGTCTTCGCGCACCTCCGCCTCCGCCGCGAAGCGCGGCCAGTCGTTCACCGCGCCCTTGACCTCGTCCAGCACGGCGCGCGCCTTGCGTTCGCGCATGTTCACGAAGCGCGCGCAGGCAAGGATGTCGTCCTCCGTGATACCGCTGCGCTTCCCGTTCACGGACATCTGGTGGCGCGAGGTCCAGTCCCCTTCCGGATTGTGCGCGTAGCACACGTCGTACGCCGGAGCGAGCGACCATTCGCCGCGTCGGTCCATAAGATACGAGATGTTCTTCACGTGGTCGTCGCAGTTCCACGCGAGCACGTTGAACGCCATGCGCCTGAAGAGCTGCTCGTTCGCCCGCGCGTCGTTCACCACGCGGCGCGTGACGCGGAACGCCTGTTCGTACGAATAGGCGGTGGGATCGTTGAAATCCATGTGGGCGAGCGCCCCAAGCGTCTGCGCATGAAGCTTGCCGCCGTCCGGAAGCCTGTCGAAGCGCCGCGTCATGAAATGCCGCCTGCTCCAGAGTCGGCACTCGGTCATCTCGATTCCGGCGGCGCGGGCCATCAGATAGTAGGCGTATTCGACGCGTCCATATCCCCATTTGTCGTCGCCCTCCTTGTCGCCGTTCCCCGTCAGCCCGTCAAACTTGATGAGCCAGTAGCCGAAGCCTTCGGGAAGCGCAACCTGTCCGGACCTCACCTCGCCCGTCGCCTCGTTCCATCCGATCAGCGCCTTTGCCCGCGCGCCGCCCGCCGACGACCCGACCTTGAGGATAGACGAATACCGCGTCATGTCCGGCACGAGTTTCGCGACAGTCTCGGAACGCGATTTCAGCACCTCGTCTGCAAGTTCCGCCAGGGCGTCCACATGGACTTCCTCGGCCGTGTCGTCGGCGTCCAGCATCGCCGGTCTGTATTCAAGGGCTCCCATCCCGCGGACTCCGGTATAGCATAGCCGCTCGATAGGCGTGAGGCTGTCGGGAAGCCGACCCTGCGCTTTCAGCCAGGCACCAATCACCGCGTTACCGAATTTGTCGGGAACGGAATCGGACAACATTCCGGGGAGTCCGTGAAACGACCCCTGCGGAAGTGCCGGGAATGAGTATGCGCCGACACCGACAGGCATCATCAGCGGCGAAGGCTCAATCCCGGCGTCGCGGAATTCCCTGTCGTACGCAAATGACGCGCAAGGCGTTCCGTCCATGCGCGATGCAACGCCGATGCGCCGCCCCCACAGAAAAACTTCAACCGCCTCGTTCATGCAGTCCCCCATTCTTTGGCCGCAACGCTTTTCCGGCGCGCGCGTTTCGGCATTCTGCGATTTTCAAGTATGTCCTGCGGCGACAGCTGCACTTCAGGCAGAAGCGTCTCAAAACCGGAAGTAAGGCCCAACGCTCCGCAGACGGCAAACAATGCATCTATCCTCACCCCGCCAGTCCCAATCTCAAGCCTTTCAAGCGTACGTTTAGATACGCCCGCCCGCTGGGCAAGCTCGGATTGCGTCATATTCCGACTCAGCCGAATCTGCGCGAGCCGTCTTCCCGATTCGCGCAACGCTTCGTCTTCTGTCATTGCAACAGTATACTTCACAACTATTCCTTTCTGGCGAATTAACAGAAGGTCACGCCATCAATTCGCCATATCAGGCATATTAAATCATATTTTCGCTCACCGTGCAAGAGGGAATATCACGCCTCGTCGTCGAGCGAATCGTTGATGACGTCGGTGAGCGGGATGTCGTGCAGCTCCGCCGGAAGGTCGTCGACAATCTGGAACGAACAGGCGACGCCGATCTTGACGGCGTCCTTCGGCGCGGCGGCAAGAAGCCGGTCGTACCAGCCGCCACCATAGCCGAGGCGCTTTCCGCCGCGCGTGAACGCCAGTCCGGGAATGATCCACACCGCAACTTTCTTCGGCTCCACGATGGCGGCGTCAATCGGTTCGCGGATGCCCATCGGACCGCGCCGCAGGCTCTTTTCGTCCAGCCCCTTCAGCCGCGCCAGCGCGTAAGTCTCGCCGTTCCAGCGCGGCGCAACCACGTCGACGCCCGCGTGCAGCATGTACTCGATGTATGGGTCGATGTTGATTTCGTCGGGCGCGGCAAGATAGACGGCGAGCGGAGAACCCCCGGTCAGCGGATCGATCCGTTCGCCGATGTCGCCGCGCGCCTTGAGCTTTGCGCAGATGACAGCGTCCGCCGCGGCCTTCTCGCCCGCGCCCATCGCCTTCCGCCGCGCCTTCATCGCGCGCCGAATCGTCTGCTTCTCGTTCTCGCCCGTCATCTGCACCCTTTCCGCCGCTCGTCCGCACGCACCCCGCCGCGCGTCAGCGCGCGCGGTCGATGAAGACGTGCGCGCGCACATCCGGCCCCCAGGGGAGGACCTTCAGCGTCAGCCGCCGCGTCCCTTCCGGCAGCCGCCGCAGCGCGTACCGGAGCGGTCGACCCTTCCAGAAATCATCCTGCACCAGCCGCCCGTCGGCGTAAAGCCGCGCCATGTCGCCGTCATACGCGATCTCCAGCATCGCGTCGCCCGCCGTAAACGGCACCTCGTATTCCGCCGCCGCGTCCCACGCGCGCTCGTCCGGCAGCTGCGCCACGCCGTTGATGCCGATCGTCACCGCCGGCGCCGTGCCCGCCGCCTTGAGCCGCTTCAGCTCGTCCGTCTTCAGCGCCACGACCGGCGGCCCGT
>JAFUEM010000051.1 GCA_017463935.1 Kiritimatiellia bacterium | reverse complement strand
GGCGGCCCTCGCCGAGCTGCTGCCCCGCTGAGGCCCGGCCGTTCGGCGCGGACGAATGGGCGATGGCCGGGCGATGCCGAATCCGTGCAGGGATTTCCGCCTGGCCTTGCACGATTGCTGGCGCTGCGCAGTTTTGATATACTACTGCCGCAATGACGACAAAGTTGACACGACGGCAGTTCTGCGCCGGAGCAGCTTGTGCGGCCCTGGCGACGGCTTGCAACACCTTACCGAAAGGAACAACAACCATGAACGAGATCGCACTTCCGCCGCTCCCCTACGCCGATAATGCCCTGGAGCCGACGATTTCGGCCCGGACGATTTCGTTCCATTACGGCAAGCATCACGCCGGCTACGTCAACACGCTGAAAGGGCTGACTGCCGGGACGAAGTACGAAGGCCTCTCGCTCGGCGAGATCGTCGTCGCCGCGCGCGCGGCTGGCGACACGGCCATTTTCAACAACGCGGCGCAGGCGTGGAACCACGACTTCTACTGGAACTCGCTCGCGCCGGAGGGGAAGGGCGGCGCGCCGTCGGACGCGCTCATGGCGGCGATCGACGCGGCGTTCGTGTCGCTCGACGCGTGCAGGGCCGCGCTTGCGGACGCCGCCGTGAAGCGTTTCGGCAGCGGCTGGGCGTGGCTCGTCGCGAAGGACGGAAAGATCTCCGTCGAATCGACCGCGAACGCCGACACGCCGTTCGGACGCACCGGCGTGAAGCCGCTTCTTGTCGTCGACGTCTGGGAACACGCCTACTATCTCGACTGGCAGAACCAGCGCGCGGCGTACGCGAAGGCCGTCGTCGAAAAGCACCTCGACTGGTCTGCCGCCTCCCGCCGCCTTGCGGCAGACTGACCGCGCGGCGCATCCGCCGTTGGGTTGGCATGGTGTTGCTTTGAAAAGATGAAACAGATTGCGACATGCGACGGGGTTGAGATCGAGCGCGGGTCGGAGAACGGAGAGCCGTTTGTTCGCGTCACATTCGGTCACTGGAGCGCGGCCTGTATATTCTTGATGCTCTGGCTCGCCTTCTGGTCGTTCGGCTGCTACATGATTGTCATCGACATTTTCACAAAGCCGTTCAGCTTCAAGCTGGTCCTTGCCGTGCTGATGCTTTTCGGCCCCGAGATATTTGTCGCCAGCATGATTCTGCTGATGATTTTCGGGAGGACGGTCTTCACCTTCCGGCGCGAGGGAGGAACGCGGTTCACCGGCGTCGGACGATTCGGCTTCACGAAGGAGTTTTCGTTTCCTATGAAGGGTGAAATCGGCACTGACGAAGTAGTGTGCCACAGGAGCAAGGGCGGAACCTACACTGCCTATCGCCTTATCGTGAAGACAAGGTTCGATCTTGACGGACCACGCGTGATATACGATTCGACCGATGGCGACATCATCTACACACTCTGCAAGGCCGCGAAGGAAGTCGCCGTAACGGCGGGCGCGCCAAAGCCCGCGGGAAAGAGCGCTGACGAGATTGCCGCCGAAGAAGCGGGGATCGAGCGCCGCGACTTCACGCTGCTCGCCGGGAGGCCTCCGAGGGGAATGTCCATTTCGCGCGACTTGGAAGGGCGGATATCCGTCGTTCTGCGCCGCGTCAGGTGGCTGCTGGCGATTGTCCTTGTCGCTGTGATGACATTCTTCACCTGGATGGTCTGGTTCAGGTTTACAGGCATACCGCTTCCGGCGAAAATAGCTTTCGCCTTCGTGATGCTTTTCCCGTTCGCGCAGCTTATCTTCGTGCTCTTCGGCAAGCGTACGATAACGCTCGACCACGGCTACGGAACAACCTTTGTTGGAGTCGGCCCTATTGGTGCGCGCCAGCGGTTTGAATACGGCGGACCTTTTGACGTCAAGGTTCGCGAAAGTAGTAGATGGATAAACAACGAGCAGATGAACGAGCTCGTCATCGCCAAGCCGGGCGGGACGCCGCAGAGGATCTGTACAACATGGCCGAACGACGTGAAGCCCTATCTCGCCGCGTTCCTCCGGCACCCCGGTTCCGCCGTGGTCGGCATGGCGGTGAAATGACCTTCCGCGGCGCATCCGCCGCGGATTTGGTATAATATTGCGCATGAAAAATTTTAGAAGAGAGATTCTGTCCGCGTGCATCGTCGGCGCGTTGTGCGCATGCACGGCGCTGGCCGGAGAATTCCGCGTCGAGAACGGCAAGATCGTCGTCGATTCACCTTTCGACCTTGAGATTGGATCGCCCGAGTATGCGAAGGCGCTCGGAAGCGCCGTCAAGTCACATAAGGACGTCCGAAAGGACTCAGATACAGGCGAGACGGTCACGAACTGGTACCATTCCGGCGAAGCGCATTTTGCCCAGCCGTACTTCGGCGCGAAAAAAGCGTTGCTTTCGTTCAATGGCGAGGGAAAAACGCTTTCGAGTGCGCGTCTTTCGATTGGAGAGGACGACAAGAGTTTTGCCGGTGCGCTGGCGTTCGACGAATGCTGCAAGATTCACAGTGAAATTGCCGCAGACATGTCCAAGCGACTCGGCGAGGAGATTGATGTGGACGACGATGTGACGGAGGAGGAGGCAAGAGAGAAGATCGAGGAGCTCGTGAAGCGCGAAAAAGTCGGCAGTTCGTTCTCATCAGGTTTCCGGTCGGAGAGTGTAACCACGACCAACAGGTTCGGGGACGTGTGGTACTTTCTCTCGGCGATGATGCATGAAAACAAGAAGTGCTGGATAAGCCTCCGCATTGAACGTCCGCGAGATTTTCTTCGATCTTCTGTGTCGTCACGCGACGACGGGCATATCCCGGTCTACACGAACAAGCCCCATGCCGTCGACCTTTCGCTGCGCACGTCCGAGCAGGAGAAGGCGCACAGGGAGGCGGACGCATTGCGCGCGACGATCAAGCGCGTGTTCGGCGTAGACCTCGACGCACCATCCTCCACTAACGACATGTCCGCCGCTCTGCTGACGCTGACAAACACTCCGGCGAAGGCCGAATGGTTTCCCCTCGAGAAGCCCTTTGCCGGATGCACCGAGCGCAGGGCGGACATGGGCGTCCGCATGCTGTTCATCCCGATGACGTCGTTCGCCATACGCCATGCCTTCGACGGCCATATCGGAGAGGAGGAGCTTAAGGCCGAGTCAAAGAAGATACTGGATGCGCTTGAGCAGGAGTTCGGGGAGAAGATTCCAGAGTACGATGTCGACGCGAAGGAGGCGGAGAAAGGCGATTCGCCGGATGATGAGCCGCCTGCGTTCGGCGACCTCAGGGCGATGCTTCGGCTCGGACGCACCGGCGATTTCTTCAAGGGCGGAGTCGGCGACATCAGCATCGGGATCAAGTACGCGCAGCCGTCATACGTGAAGCGGAACGGAAAGTACGAAGTCGCTCTGCGCGGCGCGGTGGTGGTGGAAGTCGTCCAGTCGCCGATTCTGTCGCAGACGAAGAAGCGCAAAGCCGAGTCCAATCGGAAAGGAGACCGTTGATAATGAAGAATTGCATGGTATGGGTATGCGCCGTTTCGCTCGGCTTCTCGCTTTGCGCCGGAGTTTCTGCATCCGCCGCCGCGGAATCTGATTTCACCGTCGACTCTCCGTTTGACCTGACGCTTGGGTCCACGAACTACGCGATGCGGCTCGGCAAGTCCGTGCTGTCCGATACAAGCGCATCATACGACCCGGAGACGATGGTGACGACGACCAACTGGAGCGCGTACGGATCCGTCCGTCTGTCCACCCCTTACCACGGCGTGAAATCCGTGAGTCTCAATTTCAAGGGCGAAGAGCGCCGGCTTGATTCGTATAGTTTTTCGATCGGAGGGAAAAAGCGCGGCATCGGCGGCACGCTGACCGTCGATGAATGCCGAAAGGTCATGAAGGAGGTTGCTGACGACATCTCGAAGCGCTTTGGAGTGAAGATGGAGGCGAGCAAGTACGGCGGTGAGTTTTCCGATGAAGAGATCGACGAGCGCATCGAACAGATGACAAAGGGCGATTCGAAAAGTCATCAGACGGTCTCTACCAGCTTCAGCCACATCAACGGCTTCGGTGAGCGCGAGGGCGTTGGCGTAGGGTATTCCGTCTCGGGAATGGTTGACAGGAAGAGAATGTGCTCTGTCCATGTTCATGTCTATACCTCGTTTGTCCCGCGCACAAAGGAGCCTGTGTCGGTCGCCTCCTCGTCAATAGCGGGACTTGTCTCTCAGGAGGAGCAGGTGAAGGCGCATGCGGAGGCCAAGCGCTTGAGGGAAGCGCTTGGAAAGCTTTTCGGAATAGACTTCGACGCAACGGAGGAAAAGAAAGGGCAAAAGAGCGATTCGCCCGAATGGCCGCCGAAGAACGAATGGACGCCTATGGAACATCCCGTTGCAGGGCTTGTCGAATGCAAGCCGAACAGCGGCACGACGAGCTTCTTCCAGGTGCCGATCGTGAACTTCGTCGCGCGTCGCGCGTATTCTGGCGATGTCGAGGAAGCGGAACTTCAGCGCCTGGCAAAGGATGTACTCGACAGCCTTGAGACGGCGTATGGCGAGCGGATACCCGTCGCGGACACGGCTGAGGGCCGTGCGCAGCTCGCAGAGGTGCTGGGCGCGGGCGTTCCGACGTTCGGCGACTCGCGCGCGCTTTTCGGATTGGACAAGGTGCAGACGTTCGTCGGCAAGCTCGGCGATCTCGCCATCGATATCGCATACGCCCTGCCGCGCTATGAGAGGCGCGGCGAAGAATACCGACTCGTCCGCCGCGGTGCCGTCGTCCTCACGATCCTTCAGTCGCCGATGATCACGCTCGGCAAGACGCTCCCTTCGAAATAAGCGCCATCCATAGCGCGGCGCATCCGCCGCGGATTTGGTATAATCAACGCATGAACACCGATTTGATCTATGAAGACGAGACATACGCCATACTCATGAACTACCTGAGGTTAGCAAGTTTCAGGCTGGGTCTTCTTGTTTCAGTATAATGAAAAAAATGATCTGCTGCGGCTTGACCAAGGCAAGATAATATGATAAACTTCATTGTAATGAAAATTGCAGAGATAGGATTGTTTATTGCCAAACGGCGCAAGGCACTGAAAGTCAATCAGCGGGAATTGGCTTCGCTTTGCGGCGTTTCAGAGCATGCGCTCTGCAATCTGGAGCGCGGCGGCGGCAATCCGACGATGCGGCTTGTCGATTCGGTCGCGGACGCGCTGGGGCTTGAGTTGAAGCTTGTCGTCAAGGACATGGAGGCGACATGAAGTGCGTGACAGTATATGTGAAGGGCATTGAGGCAGGGGTGCTGGCCCGCTTCAGGCATGGCGGGTATGAATTCCGCTATGCACGCGAGTACCGGCAGAGTACTCGTCCGTCGGTGGCGTTCTCCATTCCAAAGCGAAAGGCTGTACATCGGTCTCAAGTACTGTTTCCGTTTTTCTACGGACTTCTCGCAGAAGGTGCGCAGAAGCGCATGCAGTGCCGCACCATGAGGATAGACGAAAACGACCATTTCACGCGGCTTGCCGAGACTTGCCGCGAAGGAGCGATAGGAGCGGTCTATGTCCGTCCGCGGTAGAGTGCCAGACGTGCTGCCTTTCACCAAGGCGGATTTGCGTCTGCCGATGACGCTTCGCAAGGGGCAGCGCAACTCGATTTCGGGAGTGCAGTCAAAAGTTCTCTTGTCGATTGTCGACGGCGAGTTTTCCGTAGTGGACAAAGGCGGCGACTTCATCCTCAAGCCCGTGCCCGAGGATTCGCATTCGCGTTTCGCAGCGGATATCCCGGCGAACGAAAACCTGACGATGCAGATTGCCTCGCGCCTTTTCAGGATCCGGACGGCAGAGAACAAATGCGTGCGTTTCGCCGATGGTGAGCTTGCGTACCTTACGCGACGGTTCGACCGAAGGGACGGGAAACCCGTCCGGCAGGAGGATCTCTGCCAGATTGCGGGGCGAAGCGAAGAAACTCACGGGGAGTCGTACAAGTACGACTTCAGCTACGAGGAGATGGCCGACGTCGTCCGCATGGCCTGTCCGGCTGCCCGCGTTGAGCTGCCCAAGGTCTTTCGCCAGATTGTCTTCGACTACCTGTTTGCAAACGGCGACGCGCATCTCAAGAACTTTTCCGTCTACGAGAGTGAACTTGGCGACTACGTCATGACGCCGGCGTACGATCTTCTTAACACGCTTCTGCACTTTCCGGGCGACCTGACGTTTATGGCGCTGTCGTTTTTCAGCGATCCGGACTTCGCGACGCCGGAGTTCGAGTCGCTCGGATACTACTCCATGCCGGACTTTGTGGCGCTTGGCAGGTCCTATGGCCTGGATGAAAAATCCGTGCGCGGAATTGTGGACGAGTTCAAGACGCAATTGCCGCAGGTCGAGGCGATGGTGGCGGAGTCGCTGCTTTCGGAGGATGCGAAAAAGGAGTATCTGCGCATCTTCCGAGACCGACTTGGCATGTTTCGCTTGATGTAGCGGCTCAGCACATGAGGGTGGCATTATGTCGTTGCAAATGCATTTACCCGCGACGCAAAGCCTGGAATATCTAATTGCGATCCGGCGCGGCGCATCTGCCGCGGATTTGATATAATGTTTGCGAACAGGGAATTGTCGCTGCATGGACGAAAAGGACATAGGCTTCTGCCCGCGGTGCGGGCGCGAACTTGTGCGCGGCGCGACGCCGACGGGCAAGGTGTGCTTTCGCTGTCCGTCATGCGGCGGCATGGCCGTGACGCTTCCCGTCCTCCGCGAATCTCTGGACACCAAAAGCATCGCCGCGCTGACGCGCTCCGCCCGCGCTGCGGAGCACGTCGGATGCCTGTGCCCCGGATGCGCCGGACGGATGACGCTGCTGAAGGTCGGCGACGGGAAGGACAAGCTGGAGATCGACGTCTGCGGACGCTGCCTTTCTGTCTGGTGCGACAAGGGCGAATACGAGACGCTTGCGCCGCCGGCTCCGCCGAGGCCGGGCGAGGCGACGATGCGCCAGATACTCGAGCGCGCGACCCCCGAGGCGCGCGAGCGCTACGCCGCCTCGATGCTTGACTCGCTGCCGGAAGAAGTCTCACTGGGCGACTACGACATCGGAGACATCCTGCGCGACGTCGCGCGCATCGTCGTCGGCGCGCCGACTCTCTGGCGGACGGTCAAGCCTGTGTCGCCGATCTTCACCATCGCGCTGGTGCTCGCCTTGCCGGTGTTCCATGCCGTCGTGTTCTACAGCTACCACGACATGACGACAAGTATTGGTTTGGGGGGCGGGGTTAGGGGGCGCTACCGAGACTTTTGGATACTGACGGAGACTATGGCCGAAAAGTGCGGATTCGACGTATCTTCTCCGCTGACGGCCCTCTCGTTCCCGTTTGTTCAGATTTCCGGACGGGCGGCCTTGCTTTTCGCCTTCCTGCTTTTCCTGCCGCTCGCCACGATTGAGCGACGGGCCGGGCATCGCAGGTTCATCGTGCTCTTCCTCTCGTTTATGGCGGCTTCAGTCGCCGCGCAGGTGGTTTTCGCGGGGCTGGGGCTCTCGTCGGGGCGGCTTGTCGGCATTGTCCCGATTGCACTTGGCTACATGGCGTACTCTTCCTTTGCATGGCCAGACCTGCGTGTCAGGGACAAGGTCGGCCTTCTGAGCACTTATGCGTGGCTCTGCGGCCTGGTTCTGCTGGCCATGTCATTTCTGAGAAGCGCCTCCTGCGATTATTATTCTTTTGGCCTTGGCCCTATTGTCGCCTGCGTCGCGCTTGGCGCATTCCTCGGCCAGCGGAGCAGAAAACAGTAAGGAGGCGGAAAATGAAGGCGTGCCAGTTTGAAGTGTTGGCGCTTGCGGCCATGATTGCGCGACGTTGGCATAATGTCGTGCGGGTTGGGAAATTGAAGTGGACACGATAACGCCAGAGATGCGATCGAAGGTGATGTCGGCGATACACTCGCGCGACACGCTGCCGGAGATGCGCGTGAGGAAGATGCTGTGGGCGAACGGATACCGCTTCCGCGTCTGCGACAGGCGAATCGTGGGCCATCCGGACATCGTGGTCCCCAAGTGCCGCACGCTCATCGAGGTGCGCGGATGCTTCTGGCACCAGCACGGCTGGGAGTGGAATGGGCGAAAGCTCGTGCAGACCTCGATCTGTCCGACGGCGACGCGTCCGAAAACCAACTGCGCGTTCTGGAACGCGAAGTTCCGCCGCAACGTCTGCCGCGACGCGGAGCACGAAAAGGCGTGGGCTGCGGATGGCTGGAACCTCATCGTCGTGTGGGAGTGCGCCCTCAAGACGGAGAAGGAACGCGAGAAGACCTTCGCCTTCATCCTCCGCCACCTCGAAAGATGGGCCAGGTAGCACGACGAAAAGACGATGTGCGAGTCGCTTGCATAGGCGCGGCGCATCTGCCGCGGATTTGGTATAATATCGAAAACAAAAACAGTTAAGGAGGAAAGAGGAATGGAATCAATGATTTCAAGGGTTGTCGCAGTTGCTGCATTGCTGATTTCGGGATGTCGTATGTTCACCTGCGAGCCGACGATGCCCGAGGTCGACGCCGCGAATATAAGCGGCGACGAGCTTGTTGCGCTGCTGGCTGGTGTTGAGAAGGTGCCAAGCTTCAGACAGCGACAGAACTTGGCGAGCCAGCTGGAGGGGCGTCGCTTCACGTTCCACGATCTGAAACGGGCGCCATGGCGCGTCGGGAAGGATCAACACCATTTAGAAATTGACATGAGAGACCCAGGAGGGATGCTGCTGTGTCCTGACGACGTCAGGCTCTTCTGGTTCACGCTTGACGTACCGGGCGTGACCGAGGAGCTTCGTAATTTCGTACGGAAGACGAAAGACAGTAAGTTCTCGTTGAAACCCGTGGTCAAGGAGCTGGACTGCACTTTTGGATCGAACTTCGTGGTGACGGTGAACCGCTTCGTTCCGGCAATAGAGCTCGCAGAGCTCCCTAAGTTCGACGCCGCGTCCATTACCGGCGATCAGCTGGTGGATGTTCTGCGCGGCATGAAGGGCAGAATGAGCGACGCCGTCGGCGAAGATCTGGCGGCGCGGCTGGACGGTCGGGAGCTGACGTTCACGAACGCGCAGGTGACAGGGGTCGCGACCATCGACGATGACACGGTTGGGCTTCTCTTCCGCGTCTCGTTCGGCAAGGAATGGGACCAGGCCTTTGACGCCGGGGCCGTGATCCCGCGGAAGGCTCTTGCGGGGTTGCCGTGGAACCTCTGGGCCACCCCCTGGAATTATGGCGACGAGCTGAGTCGACTCAAGGGCACGGTGTCCAAGCAGGCTGATGTAAACCTTCTGAGCTGCGGGTTCCGTCCAGTGTTCACGCTCAAGAACGTTGAGTTCGACGTGCCGTGGCAAAGCGAGAAGCTGCCCGACTTCGACCCGCAGGCAATCACTGGAGAGGAACTTGTATCGCTCGTGTCCAAGTTTACGGACAGGGGCGCGAAAGCGAAGGTGGACACCGTTCTCGAACGGCTGAACGGAAGGAGACTCACCTTCCCAGAGGTTGTCGTCCAGAATGTTTCCACTCCTGCAGACAAGAATAAGAATCCGTCGTGGCCGCACTCGGTGCGGATTGACCTCGACCTTTCGGTATCGTGTGTCGAGCTTCGCGCTGCGGGCAAGGACGGAGGAACGTTCGAGTTCTACGCCTTCATGCCCAGCGACAAGGCGAAGGCGCTTTCGGACAATGCGCGGCTCGTCGACTTCGCGGGGACCGTTGTCTTCCACCGGAAGCCGTATCAGCCGGACTTCTCGGCGTTCGAGGATGTGGAGTTTATGCAGTTGGACAAGTCCGAGCCGCTCCCGAAGTTCGACCGCAGGACGGTTACTGGCGACGACATCGTGAAGCTCGTGGCATCCCGCTCCGTCGCGCTGACCGGCGAGCAGGTCAAGGAGCTCGGTCGGCAACTTGACGGCGTCCGTGTAACTCTGCCGCTGGACCGCAGCCAGATCACTTCTTGGAGCTACTACAATCCGATGTGGGATGGTGAGAGCGGAGGTTTGGAGTTGTGCGCCTCATATCCCAGGCGTAATATCCGGGGTTTGCGCGAGATGCCGATTCTGCGCATTTCAGCGCGACTAAAGGGAGTCATGAGGAAAGAGGACCTTTCGTTTAAAGTGGATGTTGAGAAGAACCTGCGCCTGTCTGGTACAATACGAAAATCAGACTTCGACAGCTACTTCGACAGCTCGTTGAAACTCAAGGATGCCGTCGTGGAGCCGGCAAAGCAGGACGCAGCTGATTGACCAAGGGGGGTGTGACATGTTCCGGTTTGTGGTTTTTATTGGAGCTATTGTTGCGGTTCTTACCTTGATTCCGCTATCGGTGGCTATGCTTGCTCGCGCACGGTGGAAATCGCTGGTTTGGGCGCTGATCCTGTCGACTAGCACCGCGAGCATCGCCTGGGCCGTCCGTGATTTTACGGCGAGTTGCTGGAAAAGCGACCAAAGCATGCATGTTCGTTGGAACGTGACGTGGCTTTCTGACCAGTACGGACGGATTGATAAATTGGGTGACGAGAATCTGCGCAGGGATTATGTCACGAACTTTCTGGACAACGCCTGCATCTTGCTCAACCTTGACTGTAAGACTGCTCCAAACACTTCAAATCTTGTCGAGCGCTACTATTTCGAATGGGATGACCGAATTGACAAGGCAAAGAAAGGCGATCAGCACGCCACTCAGACCGTCGCGGTCAAGCATGGCAAGTGATTTCTGCCGCAAAGGACGCAAAGACGACAGTGCATCTTGCATAGGCGCGGCGCATCTGCCGCGGATTTGGTATAATGTGAGCATGAAGAACATTGTTGGTTCGACGATAAGGATCGGCTTTTTGTCTGTCGCAGGGACGTTGCTCGCCCTGGCGATTGCGCTGTGCTTCTTTCTGCGCACGCGCACACAGGGCGTAGACACTTCCACGGAGATGCGCAGCCTCCGTTTCTACCGTTCCGGTGCGGAGTGGTTCGCCGACGTGCCGCAGCACACCCAGGCCGAAAACCAGATGGTGGCCGGAGCGGACACACTGCTGGACGAGGTGTCAGGCGGCAGCGACGAGGTCAAGGTCGTGATCTCCTCGGACATCGCGAATCCGTCAGAATGGAAACTTCACCTTCATCTCGTGGAGCACGACAAGTACGGCGCGACATACAAGGTCGTGGCTGCTGGACGGGAAGGCTTCCACCTCGCCTGGCTGTGCAACGTCGCGCACACCGTATTCGGAGGGGAGCATCCGAAGGACATCTACGTCCATTCCATATCGACCAAGTCTACATCCATCAGCGTAAATACAGGCCCGAGTTTCTAAGGCGGACGCGAGAGGCAGAAGCATGGCGATGGGGATGACCGATGAATAAACCCATATCAGTGAAAATTGTAGAGGTGCTCGGCTGGGTGTATGTCGCACTGGCTGTGCTGCTGGCCGGCGGTGCAGTTGCCGAAGCGTGTCAGCCCGGATACATCGATGATGGGGTCGTCATCTTCTTGGCTCCGCTTGCGCTGGCCTTCGGGATGGTTCTCTCGCTGCGGCAAGGAAGGCGTTTCTGGTTTCTGCTGGGGCATACGGTCATCGGGTTGTTTGGTTCGGCACTATTGCTCGCGTTGATCGATCAGGAGCCGGTGATAGTGGCAGCATCCTGTTTTTCCGCTCCGATCTTTGTCGCCGCGCCTTATTTTCTGCTGTGCAGCTCTGCGGCGAACAGATGGGCTGAGGCAAAGTCTGGTAACGACAAGTCGAGCGAGTTTGGCTGTGGTTGCGCCTTTGTCTGCGGGCTAGTGCTGTTCTTGATTGTGTTTCTCCTTCCCATGTTCACCTGTCACCTGTAGTCAGGAAAGCGGACTGAAGAATTCGCGCTTGCTTCATCTTGCCGCGCAGGGACGTGCTGTGTTTGTGGACATGATCGAGAACGGGCAAGCGCGGAGCTCGTGTGCCTATCTGACGGAGGACAACCTCTGCCGCATCAATCCCGTGAAGCCCGAGAAGTGCCGAACGTTCCCGTTTGAATGGACCAATCCAGACTCCGCCGAAGTCTGTCCGGGGCTGGCACGAAAGCGTGAAGGGGATTGACTTGGCGACGCTGTTTTCTGTAGTATGTGCACAGTCGTGTGAAATTCAATTACGAAAACGAGTTCAAGATCTATGAAGGCGACTGGGGCAAGCTGTATGCCGCGAGGATTGAGGTCTGGTTCTGTCCAGATTTCGGTCGGACGGAGCGCAAGCTGATGGAGCGCGTCTGCAAGATCGAAGGATAGATGCGATGATATTTCACGAGAGATTGACTATGTCCGCCGAGCGCTTTAGCCGCATCCGTGGCGTTATTCGTAATGGGTCCACATGCGAAGAACCTTGACCACGCGTTCTCCCTTGAGAACCTGGTAGACGAGGCGGTGCTGGATGTTGATTCTGCGGGATAGGGCACCTCTGAGGTTTCCGACCAGCGCCATCGATTTGCTACGGCTGATTCCAGATGTAACAAGTGTGCTATTGCAAGAGTGGTGAATGTTTGGTACAATATTGGCGATATGAGAGATAAAGTTGTTACACGCGGCAAGCCGTTCCAGTCAAAACTTGCGCCATACGAGGCGGAGATAAAGGACCTAAAGGCGGGCGGAGCGAGCATTCGGGCCATCGCGGCGGAAATGACGTCTCGGCATGGTCTTGAAGTTTCCCACAATGCCGTCGCGTCCTTCATGAAGACTCATGGCTTGTCACGAAAGAGTTTCCTCGACGGCATTTTGGAAACGCGCAAGCGAGAACTTCTCAAGCAGCTGAAAGCCGTCTGGACGCATGACTCGACGTCGATTGAGGGCAATACGCTCTCGCTCGGCGACACGATGGCCGTGCTGGAATACGGACTAACAGTAAAGGGCAAGCCTCTCAAGGATCACCAGGATGTGGTCTCGCATGCCAAGGGGGTAGATTTCGTCCAATCCCTGATTGGCAGGAAGAAGATAACCGCAGACGATATATTTGCATTGCACCGCATTGTCGTCGGAGAGGAGTCGCGCGACATCTACCGTCCCGTCGGATCATGGAAGCGCGAGGACAACGGTACATACGGTGCCGAGAACGGCAAAAGCGTTTACATGCCATACGCGACGGCGGACGATACGCCTTGGCTTATGGACAATTGGCTTAAAGCATTCAACAAGGCTCTCAAGGTCGTCAAAACGCAAGAGGCGGCATTGAACGCCTATGTCTTTGCCCATGTGTCGTTTGTGCGGGTGCATCCGTTCTTTGATGGAAACGGACGACTCGCCCGGCTTCTTGCGAACATACCCGTCCTCGCGGCAGGATTCCCGCCGATTGTCGTCCCGTCCGAGGCGCGGCTCGACTACATCCGAGAACTCTGGGACTATCAGCGCGCGGTCGGCGTAATCAGCCTCGCGAACAGCGAACTTCTGCCTGAACCGTCGCGCCTCGACAACCTGCGCTGTCTTGTGAGGGACTGGTGGCAGACGACCCTCGACCTTGTCGCGGTTGCAAAATCGCCGCAGGATGTGGTATAATAGCCGCGAATCCGATTAACGAAGGAAGGATGCGAACATGAAAAGAATCGCAGCTGCATGTCTCCTGTCGGCAATTGCCGCCATTGCATATGGCAAAACCGTTGTTGGAGGCTCGAGTGCCTTGAACAGTAGCGTCTCCGTTAAGGAGATGTCGATGTCGGACATTGAGAAGGCCTTTGGGGGAAGTGGCTTCGGCACCAGCTTTGGCGGCAAGGGCTTCAGCTTCGGCCAGGGCGTTGCGAGCTACACGGGGAAGCCGTCCGTCGTCCTCAAGGAGTGCTGCGTCTACCCGCCTATCGGCACGAACGTTCCGAGCTCCGCGACGTTCGACAGGTTCAAGTATGGGCGCAAGGGCTATTTCGCGGCCACGTACATTGTCCTCGCGCAGAACATCGTAGACATAGACCTTGAGAATCTTGTCGTCGAATCGATAACCGACGGTTCGGGCAAGGACTACACCAAGAAGAAGAACGGCGACGCCAACTGGGAGGTTGAGCCGTTTCGCTCGGCCGTGAACCGCGAAGGCGGATTCGCGACGTTCGTGCTTTGCGGCGGCGGCAACGCGTGGGCGAAGTCGCTTCCGAAGGTAAAGGGCAAGGTCACGGTCACTGTCGCCGACAAGATGGCGACGAAGGAGCTGTCCGGCAAGATTTCGTCCGGCAAGATCGGCGAAGGCGAATACTCCTACAAGGTCAAGCTCGCCTCCAACTTGATGAGCGACGAGAAGTCGCTTGAGGTTTCGCCGGTCGGAAGCAAGGCCGACTGCGAGCTGGAGGTCTACTGCGGGGACAAGAAACTCGGCAGCACCGGCAGCTTTTCGATGAACGGAAAGAAGTCCTATAACTTCAAGAAGCCCGACGGCGACGACATCGTGATCAAGATACAGTTCCCGGAGGGCGCGAAGAAGATTGTCATACCGTTCGGCTGAACTGCCGAAACGGACAGATGCCCGCCCGATCTTGCTGCGCCAAGATCGGGCATGTTTTTCGGCTGCCTGGGATGATTCCGGCTGCCGCTACTGGTTGATCGTCACGTTCGAGTTGACGATGGTGATCGACTTCTGCTCGACTGCAGCGGGCGCGGACTGCGCGACTGCGACGGTGGGGAGCGTGCCGAAGTTCGACCAGCAGCTGATTGGGCTTTTGTGCGCGCGCTCGCGCTCAAGCTCGAACTTGATTGCCTCCGCGCGCGCCGCGCTTATCTTGGCGTGGAGGTTGTTCACGGGTTTCGGAGCTTCGCGGCGGATTTCGCCCGTGTTCTTTCTGTAGGTGTCGTGGAACGGATCGTTTGGAGATGAGAACGCGCTCCTGTGCGGAGCGGAATGCTGCATACGCGGGAGCTGGGTCCCGCTTTGCTGGACATGGTGCCCACGTCCGCCGGCGCCCTCTCCACGCGGCGCGGGGCCGCGCTCCCCTGGCATTGCAGATGCGGCCATTGCGATTGCCGCGAAAGTTGCGGCGAGAAATGTCTTCCTGTTGTCCATATGGCACCTCCTTCTTGTGTTTCTGCTCTGATAGGCGGCTATTCTCGGAAAATCTGACAGATGAAATGCACGCGGCGCATCTGCCGCGGAATGTGGTATAAGGTCGAACTGTCGTGACGCAAGAGGATGGATTTTTTAGTACCGGACGGTAAAAATCGGCATTGACTCTTGGATGTTTGCTATGATATAATACCGATCGGTAATTGAAAATGGGCAAACTTAGAGACATTTCGGCCATCGGTGCCAAGATTCGTTCAATCCGCAAGGCACAAGGGGTTTCGCAGGAAACACTTGCTGGCCTTGCCGGAACAGGGCAGCGCTATATTTCTGAAATCGAGCGCGGCAAGGAGACGGCTCGCATACGCGAGATGCTGAAGGTTCTTGAAGCCCTCGGCGCGGGTCTGTATATAGCCGACCAGAAGGAGGCCGTTGAATGGAATCGCTTGACGTCTACCTGAATGACCGGAAAGTCGGTCGTCTGGACGGTGCTCTATAAGGGCGGCGTTGCGACGCTTGCCCCGATGTATGATGTGATGAGCACTGCTGTCTATCCCGAAGTCGGCAAGCGCATGGCCATGAAGGTCGACGACGAATATGTGTTCAAATGGATTACCGTCGGAAAGTTTGTCCGCATGGCGGCGAAGATAGGCGTGTCAGAGAAAATGATGCTCCGCGAGATTGCGAAGATGTCGCGCCGCATCGGGAAAGAGGCCCCGCTTGTGGCAAGGCGCTGCAGCAGGGAGTATCCATCGCCCGTGTATTCGTCTATCGAGACGGGAATCGCCAACCGCCTTAAACAGCTTTCTTCGGGAGGATAAGTCAATGAAGAACTTGATGATCGTATGCGTTGCGGCGGTGGCGGTTCTTGGCTGCGGCGCGGAGGATGCGGCGCGGCCTGGGAAGTGGGCTGTGCCGATGACGCTTGCTGGCGTTCCGAATCTGCACAAGGTCGCGGATGGGCTTTACCGCAGCGCACAGCCGACCGCGGAGGGAATGACGAACCTCGTTGCGCTTGGCATAAAGACTGTCGTGAATCTTCGCGACAACCATTCCGATTCGGACGAGATCGGCGACCTTCCGCTCAAGGCGCGGCGCATCGAGATATTCACCGCCAACATGAAGGACAAATATGTCGACGAGTTCCTTCCCATCGTCGACGACACGAACGCCGTGCCTGTCCTGGTGCATTGCCAGCACGGTGCCGACCGAACGGGCACGATGTGCGCGATGTACCGCATTCTGCGCGAGGGCTGGACGGTGGACGATGCGATAGACGAGATGAAGAACGGCGGATTCGGCTACCATTCCGTCTGGGGCAACCTCCCGCGCTTCATCCGCAAGTCCGCGGAAAAGCGCGCCAAGGCGAATGCGGACGGCGGTCAGTGAACCTGCTTTCAATGCAGCGGCGCATCTGCCGCGGATTTGGTATAATGTGCAACCATATGAAAGGAGAAGGGTTCATGGATAATGCTTCATCCAATGTTCATTGCGGCGCAGTACGCACGGGCGGCAGGCTTCTGAAAATAGCGCTCGCCATGATTGCCGCACTTGGTTTGGCCGATCAGACGCGTGGGGCCGATTTTTACATGGATACACCGTTCGCGTTTACGTTTTTTGCGACCTTGCCTTCGGATGACCCGTTCGTATGCGGACTGCACCTTTCGCCGATCGCATTTGACGGACCTTATTCAGTTACTGGCATCTCGCTTGGCGGCATCAATTCCTGGGCGACGCATTTGCGCGGAGTGCAGTTGTCGGGGGTCGCTTCTTACGGACGGCCGATAGGTCCGCAGGAAACATCCTTGGTGGGTGCGCAGATTGCGGGCGCATTTGTCGGCGGCGACAGATTCACGGGCATGCAGGCGGCCGGCATCTTTGCCGGGGCGTATCGCGCTTGCGGGTTGCAGCTGGCAGGACTGTTCGCGGGGGTGAGTGAAGAAATGCGTGGCGTTCAGGTTTCAGGTCTTTTTGCGTCTGCAGAATCATGCAGGGGATTGCAGGTTTCTCTGTGGAACTCTGCGTTGTCCATGAGCGGTGTCCAGATCGGCGCGCTCAACTTTGCGGTTCCGGACAAGGACGGGTTTGTCATCCAGATCGGGCTTGTAAACGGCATTGCACAAGACAAGTACAAAAGCGGTTGGACGGATTTACGTTATCTTCCTGTCGTCAACATGGGTTGGTAGCCTGACAGTCTGCGCGGCGCATCCGCCGCGGATTTGGTATAATAGCACCAAAACAATCTGGAAGGAGGGGAGAACCATGAAGAGAGGAGCTTTTCAAGCGCTGTTGCTGGCGGCAGGGCTGATTGCTGTTTTTTGTGAAACGGCATGGGCGCATTTCCCCATCAGTGTGGAGCCGTAAGCCAACGACGGTCTGCTGCCGCTGGACTTTTCCCCGGTTCAGGTCGGGTTGTGTCCATCGTTCCAGTTAGTCCATGGAAAGGCGGATATCGTCGTGTCCGTTGGTGCGCTCTGCCTTCGCCAGAATTCGGCGTTGGCATCTGTTGCGCTTGAAAACAGCGTGGCGAACAACTACCTTGCCCAAGCCGGATTCATCGCCGTAAGTGGCTTCAACTATGCGTTCGAGGTCGGTTTTCTCAGTCTCGCGGGCCGCAACATCGGAATAAGCGCTGGGGTTTTCAACGTTGAATCGAATCTTGGATATCGAGGAGGTGATCCCAACCCGTGGCTGCCTGGTCTTCAGGTTGGACTGGTCAATGCCGGCGGCGGAATCCAGATTGGGCTTCTCAACTACAACCCGCAGGGATTTCTTCCCTGGTTTCCCATCATCAACTTCCCATGCGGCGGAGAATGGTGAAAGTAGAGTTTTTAGAAAAAGAGCGGCTGGTCTTCACTCGTGCGCTCGTCGAGCCTTGGCGTCTGGCATGCCTAGGTCTTGGACTAGTGCTGCTCTGCGTCGGTTCGCACATGACGCCGTCCGTTGACTGGGACTATCCCATTTCGTTCATCATGGGCATCTGGGCATACGTGTTCGCGCCTTGGACGTTCCGTGCGCTGTTCTACCGCCGCTGGAAGATGATTCCCCTCGCGTTGCTCGCGGCATGGGCCGGAATCGACGGCGTCTACTCGCTCTACTGGTGGTGCCGTGGATTCGACGAGCTCTCCGTCTTTCGCGTTCCGAACGCGATCTACAGCGCGCCGCTCTATTTCCTCCTCGGATTCGCCATGAATCTCGAGTTCCGTCAATCCTCTGAGCGCAAAGAGACCTGTCATGGATAGCTGCCGAAAATACGTCCTCGCCTCGCTGAAGACTCTCGTCTTGGCTGTTTTGCTGCTGGCCGCTGCCTTCACACTCTATCTTTACATCGGCGGATTCGACGATGTCGCGGGGCTGTCCTTGGACGATGCGGATCTGATCGTTGAATTGGATGACGTGCCGGACGATGAAAACGCCTTTTTGACATTCATGTCCGCCACGAACTACTATTCCGTCGCAAGCGACTATCGGGCTGACTTGGATGACAATCAGTTCCTGGATTACGGCGTTGCTTTCACGAATGAAGCATACTACGCGGCGAAGGCAAGAAGTTTGACCAACGCGGCGGAGCGCGCGGACGCGATACTGGCGTCAAACGAGACGTTCTTTGCGATGATGTCGAAGGGCGTGCGGCAGAAGTCCTATCGCAATGTCAGTCCGCGCGAGCCGCCGTTCGAGATATTTTCGATGCCGCCTATTCATACTTTTCTCAACTTTGCCCGACTGCTTCGGCTTAAAGCCCAGCGCGAACTCGAGCGCGGTGATTTGGAGTCTGCGACAGAAACGGTTGCTGAAATCCATGCGTTCGGCAGGCTTGCCATGGAGAACGAGCCGTCGTGCGTCGGCTATTGCTATTTTGGCGGCGCGATACAGAGCTACGCCTACGGCAAGATGTGCGACGCCGTGGGCATGGGGCTCGCGAAGGATACGATGCTGGAGCGGTTCTTGGAGCTTGTCAAGGCAGACGCTGCTGCGGCGGATGCCGATGCCGCGCGGGCAATTTGCGGCGAATACACCATTGTGCGTTCAGGCCTCGACGGCTGGACGAGTAAGCGCGTTGAGGCTGGTCTGGACTGGAACAATCGCGTAGTGGCGTTGCTATACGGCATTTTCGGCTGTGATTATTCGCCGTCATGGACAGGACGCATGACTGATGCTTTTTGTCGTCTGATCGTGCGGTGGCCTGGCTATATGCGGTTCGCTCTCCATCCGCGCGACACGAAGGCCCGGCTTATCCTGTCCGTCCGGAAGGCGCTCGCTGGAGAAGATCTGCCATCGGAGCAGTCGGGTAAAGCATTGTTCGCCCCCAACTGTTTCGGCAACGGAATCTCCCATGCGCTTGTTTCTACTTTGCAAGTTTCCGGCGAATACGTCCCTAGAATCAGCTTCGCCCAGGACAAGGCAATGGTTGTCCTTGCAGTGGCGAAATGGAGGCTGAAGAACGGCAACGGGAATCCGCCGACGCTTGACGCGCTCGTTCCGGAATTCCTGCCCAGCGTTCCCGCAGATCCGTGGGACAGGGAGCATCGTCCGCTTTCATACGATCCGGAAGACGGCGTTGTCTGGAGCGTCGGACAACGTGGTTGTTTCAACTACATCAAGTATTTAGGAGCGCATCGTGTTGCCAAGAAGTCCATTCGAAAAGAGCTGCCGAAATGCGCCTTCCGCATTGACGGACGCCCGTTTTGAGGAGGTTCGTTTTCAGCTCCGGCGGTTGGCAAACGGCCTTCACCGCCGCGGATTTGGTATAATGTTGGAATGAAATTGGCAACGATAGCGACAATGATGAAACGCATTCCACGGCTGGCATTTGTCGGCATCGGTTTTCTGTTGTCTCTTGCGATCACTTTCGCGATGGTGCCACCCGAGTCGATGCGGTCGGACGTTGTGGCCCCTGCGATTGCGGCAGCGGTGCTGATGCTCGTCTTCGGGCCGTATCTCCTGGCCGTCGGATGCACGACGGGATTTCTCCCGGATTTCGCGTCCTTCTGGGGCGTCGCGGCGATGGTTCCGTTCTGCGCGCTGCACATCGCCTTTCTGTCGGTTCTGTCGAAGCGAACGTCGCTGTGGCGGCGGATGGGCCGGTTCGGCGCGCGCGCGAGGAGGTCGTCCGTCTTCGTACTGGCATTCATGTCGATTGCCGGGGCGTGGTATGAAATGCCATGCGTCACGCATTATGACATAGCGGTGGATGGCGGCAAGGTTCCATCGGCGGGGCTCAGGTTCGTGTTGGTGACAGATCTGCACTCGTGCCGCTACGGAGCCGGACAGCGCGTCCTCTCCGAAAAGATACTCGCTCTGAATCCCGACGCAATACTTCTGTCGGGCGACATCTTCGACGACAGGCTGCCGGACGACAACGCGAAGGCGTTTCTCGCCGCTGTGGCGAAGGAGCGTCCGTGCTTCTACGCCTTCGGAAACCACGAGCACTGGAGCGAGCGCGTTCCCGAGATGCGGGGCATTCTCGAGTCCGCCGGTGTGACGGTTCTGCAAGGAACGGTCAGGACCACGGTGATCAAGGGCGTGGAAATCGATTTCTGCGGACTGGACGACCCGACGTACAGGACGGACGAAGAATGGTTCGGACAGCTTGCCGCCGTCGCCGCCGCGGCGAATCCCGCGCGGCTCAGGATCCTTCTCTCGCACCGCCCGGAATATTCGGGCGCCTACGCGGACTACGACTTCGACCTCATCTGCTCCGGACACCTTCACGGCGGGCAGTGGGGGATCCCGGGTCTTGGACTCGGCGTCTGCGGTCCGTCGTCAGGCGGTCCGGCGCCCAGCGAAAGGCGGCTGTTCCCGCGGCGCGCGGGCGGCGCCTATCGCCTCAACGACACGACGACCATGGTCGTCTCCCGCGGCCTCGCGCGCGAATCGACTCCGCTGCCGCGCTTCTTCAACCATCCCGAGCTTGTCGTCATCGACCTCCGGCCGCAGTGAGGCGGAGCCGGCGTTTGTTGCAGTTGCGCAACACGCGGAAGTTTGGTATTATATGCTTTCAAGGGATTTGAGGATGCGCCGCACGGCGCGTTTTCATTTCCGCATATCAAGTAAATACGACAGGTCAAAAAACGGAAACGAGGCATCATGAATCATCTGTTTGACAAGGTTGTTGCGGACCGGCGGGCGGAGGACGCGCGCGCGGCGGGGATCTATCCGTATTTCCACCGGCTCGAATCGCGTCAGGACGCGGTTGTCGTCATGGAGGGCGCGCGGCGCATCATGCTCGGGTCCAACAATTATCTGGGGCTCACGGCGTGTCCGGAGGTCATGGAGGCGGCGGTCAAGGCGATCGAGAAGTACGGGACGGGCTGCTCCGGCTCGCGCTTTCTCAACGGCACGCTGGACCTTCATCTCGAACTCGAGCGCGAGCTCGCGGACTTTGTCGGCAAGGAGGACGCCATCACGTTCGGCACCGGCTTCCAGACGAACCTCGGCGTCATCAGCGCGCTCGTCGGGCGCCACGATTACCTGATCTGCGACATTGACAACCACGCGAGCATCTATTCGGCCGCCCGCATGTGCCTCGGCAAGATGCTGCGCTTCAAGCACAACGACATGTCCGGGCTCGAAGCGCGGCTCGCCTCGGTGCCGTCCGGCGCGGGCGCGCTCGTGGTCGTCGACGGCGTGTTCTCGGTCGACGGCGACATCGCCGACCTGCCCGGCATCTGCGCGCTGGCGAAGAAATACGGCGCCGCCGTGATGGTCGATGACGCGCACGGACTCGGCGTCCTGGGCGAGGGCGGCCGCGGCACGGCGTCGCATTTCGGGCTCGATGCGGACGTCGATCTGATCATGGGCACGTTCTCGAAGTCGCTCGCCTCGCTCGGCGGCTTTGCGGCCGGCAAGCGGGAGGTGATCGACTTCCTGCGCCATTCGTCCTACCCGTTCGTGTTTTCCGCATCGGTGCCGCCGGCGAGCGCGGCCGCCGCGCTCGCGGCCGTCCGCTACCTGAAGCGGCACCCGGAGCTTGTGTCGAAACTGCGCACCATATCCGAATACACCCGCACCGCGTTCACGTCGCGCGGCATCCCGGTGCTGGAACCGGCCCGGCGCCGCTTCACGCCGATCATCCCGATACAGGCGGGCGGCACGTACGAGACGCTCAAGGCGGCCAAGCAGATGTTCAACGAGGGCGTGTTCGTCAATCCGTTCATTCCGCCGGCAACGCCCGAAGGCGCCGCGCTCGTCCGCACCAGCGTCACCGCCGCGCATACGACCGACGTCATCGACGAAGCCGCAGACGTGATCGCAAAGGCCCTTATGTGCTGAGATTTCTCTACAACTATGTCCGCTCGATGCGGCTCTACTACGGCTTCGTCACCGCGACGACCGTGCTGGCGGGTCTGTATTACTGGCATTGGTTCGGATTCCGCGCAGATGCGATGGGACGGCCCGCGGGATGGACGCTTCGCGACGCGGCGCTTCTGGCGATGGGGTTCTTCGCCTGGGGATTCAACCAGATCTTCAGCGACTGGTGCGACAGGAAGGAAGACGCGATCAACGCGCCGCACCGTCCGATGGTGACGGGCGCGCTCAAGCCAGTTCCGGCGTTTGCGGTTTCCGCCGCGGGGCTTGCCGCAATCGCCGTGGCAGGATATTTGATGTCGCCGTGGACGCTCGCTTTCCTCGCGCTCGGCGGGGCGCTGAACATCGCTTACTCGCTCTTGAAGCGCGTGCCAGTGTTGAATTGCCTTGTTTACGCCTGCGCCATTTCGTGCTGTGCGCTCTTCGCGATTGCAGGCGCGGGGAACCGTTGCCCGACGCCGGGCGAGTTCGGATTTGTCGCGGTCTGGATCTTGCCCGTCCATTTTCTCATGTGCCACAACAGTTATTACAAGGACGTGAGGGGCGACCGTGCGGCTGGCGTGCGAACGCTTCAGACATCTTGCCATGGATATGTCGCGGAACTGGTCTCGATAGCGTTCGCAGGATTGGCGACCTTTGCCGCTGGAATCATGCATGGCGAAGGACCGCAGAAAGTCGTACATCTCGGCGATCATGTCGTCGTATTTGTCCATCATGCCAATGTACTGGTGATTTTGGCCATTGCCGTGGCCTTCCAGCGCTCGGTTGAAAAGATGAAGTACCATCGTGCGACGTGCCTGAACTGCCAGCTTTGCGTTCTTCTGCTGCATTTGCATTTTTTCAAGGCGTCATGGCCGTATGCCGTCGTTTCGCTTGTCGCCATCCAGCTTCTCTTTCTCTGGTACAACGATGAAAAGGAATGAGAACATCACGGGGCTGCGGAAGTTTCTTTTCTACGTGCGCCTGTCGCTCGCGTGCGCGTGGCGATACTGGCGGCATCCGTCGGCGCTTCTGAAGGCGTCGCAGCTGACGCGCATTTTCTTCAAGCATAAGCTCAAGCGCCTCAAGTCCGGCGGCTACAAGCTCGACTTCTATCTGCCGCGCTATCCGTCGCAGGCGTTCTTCACGGCGCTCGAGGACAAGGTCATCTGCCGTCCGCCGCGCCCGGTCAGCGTCGTTCTCTCGATTTCAAAGGCATGTGCGTACAAATGTCCTCATTGCTACCAACGCAAGGACGATCCACACGAACTGCCGCTGGAGACGTTGGTCGAAAACGTCCGCAAGATGCGCGACTTCGGCATTGTCGCCTGGGCGGTCGAAGGCGGCGAGCCGCTCATGCGCTTCGAGCGGCTGGAAGCGGTTCTCGCGGAGATCGCGGGGCTGGAGGTGTGGGTCAATTCGACGGGACACGGCGCGACGCCGGAGAAGATTCGCCGCCTCGCGGAACTGAAGGTGACGGGCATCATGTCGTCCATCCATTCCGTCGATGAAAAGGCGCACGATGCCTTCACCGGCGTTGCGGGTTCGTGGCGGCGCGCGCTCGATTTCCTGCGCGACTGCCGCGACGCGGGACTGCTCGTTGGATTCAACACGGTGCTTTCCGACCGCGAAGTCGTGGACGGCGGAATCGACCGCATCATGAATCTCGCCGCCGAAAACAACTGCGACTATATCCAGCTCATCCATCCGAAAGCGTGCGGCGCGTGGATGGGGAAGGCGTTCGACCGGTCGCTCCATGCCGAAGCCGTCCGCATCGCATGCGCCGCGCAGCGGCACTACAATTCCGCCCGGTCGCGCAGTCCGACGATTCTGACGGCGCAGGTCTACGAGGAGTCGCCCGAAATGCTCGGCTGCTGCTGCGGTGGAATCGACCGCTTCTACGTGGGCGCGAACGGCGACGTTCAGCCCTGCGAGTTCGTGAACATCTCCTTCGGCAATCTCGCCGAGGTTCCGTTCGAAACGGCGTACGCGCGGATGCGCCAGGCGTTCGCCGTGCCGTGCGAGGAGTGGACGTGCGAGCGGCGCGCCGCCGAAATCTCGGCGAAAGCCGGTGCGCGGCTGCCGCTGCCGTGGGAGGAGACGCAGAAGCTCGTCGCTGGCTGGAAGGGCGGCACGCCGACGAAGGTTTATGACAGGATGGGAATCTACAGATGAGTTGAGAGTTGAAAGTTGAAAATTGAGAGTTGAGAATGAAGAGTGAAGAGTTGTGAGTGATGAGAAGAACAGATTTCTTGTGTTGGTCAATCCATCGTCGCACGGCGGACGGTCGGGGCGTATTTTGCCGCGTCTGCGCGCGCTGTTGCCCGAAGGCGAGTTCGTGGCGTTGAAGAACATCGCGGAGGCGACGCGCCGGACGCGCGCGGCGACGGGATACGAGGCGGTGGTCGCGTGCGGTGGCGATGGAACGGTCAACGCCGTCGCGCGCGGCGTATTGGCGAACCGCGATGCCTCTCTCAAGTTCGGCGTTCTCTACACGGGGACAAGTCCCGATTTCTGCCGTGCACACGGCATCCCGACGGAGGCGGAACAGGCAATTGCCGTCCTGCGCGCGGGCGCGGTGCGGGAGATTCCCGTACTCACCGCGAACGGCGAACCGTTCTTCTGCTCGCTGAATCTGGGGATGGGCGCGGCGGTTGCTGCTTCTGCCAATCGGCTGCGTCCGCGGCTCGGCGATTTCCTTGGAACGCTCGGGGCTGTCCTGTGCGAAGTTCTGCGCGGGCGGCGGTATGACCTCAAGGTGAACGGGGAGGAAATCCGCAACGTCGCCCATGCGCTTGTCACGCGAATGCCGCGTATCGCCGGCGGGCTCAAGATTGCGTTGCCGCCGCTCGCCGACGACGAGTCTGCGTTTTGGTTTGCGCGGGATGTCTCGCGGTTCGGGTGTCTGCGGATTGTCTGGAATCTGTATCGCGGGCGGCCCTGCGGGGAACTGCGCATCCTGCGCGGACGGACCGATTTTTCATCCGACAATCCGGTCGCGCTCGAATACGACGGCGACCCGCACGGCGCGCTGCCCGTCACGGTGTCCTTCGCACCCCGCCGTCTGCGGCTCCTCGTACCAAGGGGATCGCGTCACATCTGATCGGTAGTCCAGTCGTGGCGCGGTAGTCTCCCAGACGGATCCCGTGTAAAATATTTGTATTTTCTCGTCCAGCCGACACTGGGAGCGCATGCAATCCACGAACGCCATTGATCTGCTCGTATCCACGACAACCAATGCCGACCTCATTGCGGATTGCAGATTGCTCAAGGCCACCGTCCTGATAGAGCGTGCGGAAACGGAGTTTGACGGTGCGGCGCTTTCCGAGGCTGCAAGCCTGTGCGCAGACATCAAAACCGAATATCAGGGAAAGCACGACGATTTCCCGCCTCGCGGCGTGTAGACAAGGGGGCATTTCCTGTATAATTATGCATCGAAGACGATGGCTATGCAATTTTTACTTTGAAAGTAAAATCTGCATTGACGGAGGGCCGTTGAAGATGGTACAATATGCCGCATGAAAACTCGCATCCTGTCGAAGAAGCTTCAGGAGTACGCTGCGTCGTATCCTGCGATCACGCTTGTCGGTCCGCGGCAAAGCGGCAAGACGACACTCGTCAAGGACAGCTTCCCTCAACACCGGTATGTCAACCTTGAGGCGTTGAACGAACGGGAGTTCGCCGAGAGCGATCCAGTTGCGTTTATCGAACGGTTCAAGGGCGAAAAGGTGATTCTGGACGAAGTCCAGCGTGTGCCAAACTTGCTCTCGCAAATACAGGTGGCCATCGATGCCGACAGGGGGAATGGACGTTTTGTACTGACCGGTTCGCAGAATTTTTCTCTGATGCGCGGAATTTCGCAGAGCCTTGCCGGCCGGACGGCTCTTTGCACGCTGCTGCCGTTTTCATTGTCTGAACTCGGCGTTGCCCGCAAGCGCCTCAAGCTAAACGCCGCGATGTGGAAAGGCTTCTATCCGCGCATCCACGAGGAAAGGCTGAATCCGGCGGAGGCATTGTCGTTTTACGTGAATACCTATCTGGAAAGAGATGTCCGTGAAGTGGAGAATGTCCGCAACCTGAGGACGTTCGCCACTTTTCTCCGGCTGGCAGCCGGAAGGACGGGGCAGGTGCTGAACGTTTCATCGCTTGCGGGCGATGCCGGAATAGCACCCAAGGTCGCGGGCGACTGGCTGTCGATTCTCGAGGCGAGCTATGTGATCGCGTTTCTGGAGCCGTGGCACGCCAACATCAACAAGCGGCTGGTCAAGGCGCCCAAGATGTACTTCCTTGACGTGGGTCTCGCCTGCAACCTCATCGGAATAACGGACGAATCGCAACTCGCAACACATCCGCTCAGAGGAGCGCTCTTCGAGACGATGGTGGTCGGGGAGTTTTTCAAGCGCATCGCTCATGAATGTCGCGGTGATCGCATCTCTTACTACAGGGATTCCAACGGGAACGAAATCGACGTTGTCCTGCAGACGGGTGATGAAACGCAACTTTGTGAAATAAAGAGCGGTGCCACATTCAGCGGCGACTGGACAAGGACGATGGAGCGTCTGCGCGGGCAATTCGGCGAGAACGTCAGGCTGAAAGTCGTATATGGTGGAGACGAATCCCAGAAGCGTACGGCGTTCGACCTTTGCTCCTGGCGCGCAATATGACCAGGGGAGAGGGTGGTCGTCAGCAAGCGAAGCCGGACAAGGAAAGGTAGACGTGACATGAATGAACAGACTTTCATCGAAACACTTTCCCGCATTCACGGCACGCGGCCGTTCGGGGCGGATGCGGAGGTCGTTCCGTTCGGAGGAACGAATCTGCTCGTGTCCACCGACTCCTTTTCCGAACGCGAGGACTTCCTTTCCGGCCTTGAGCCGGAGGCCATGGGACGGGTGATGGCCTCTGGCGCGATCTCCGACATTCTTGCCTGCGGCGCGCAACCTGAGTTCATTGTCCAGGCATGGAATATAGACGAGGCGCACGACGCGCGGTTTTACGAGCGTGTGGCGCAGGGCATCCAGCAGGTCGTTTCGCACTACGGCGCAAAGGTGATTGGCGGCGATGTCGGCACGGCGAAGGAATGGTGCTGGACGGCGACCGTGTTTGCCGCGTCACCGTCGCCTGTCCGCCGCCTCGCATCGAAGCGGATGGATTTCGACCTCTATGCCACAGGGCCGTTCGGCGCGGCGAATGTCGCGGCGTTTCTCGGGCGCCTCCTCCCCGAACCCGCGCTGCGCGACCCCGTTCCCGCCGCGTCGCTGTTCGCCACCGATACGAGCGGCGGCTTTTTCGACGCGCTGGAAAACTTCCGCCGGGTGAACGACGGCATCTGGATCGAAGTGGACGTCGCGCGCGCGCTCGCGCCGGGAATCGCGCACAGCCTTCCGTCCGGCGTCGAGCCGGGCTGGGCGCTTGTCGGCGGCGTCGGCGAATACGAACTTCTGTTCGCCGTTCCGCGCGGTGTGCGCGTCGACGGCGCGATCCGTGTCGGTCGCGGCGGATTCGGCGATCCGGCACGGGGCGGCGAGGTCCGGGTCGTGTGCGGCGCGAAGACCGGGCGCCTGGTCGCGCCGCCGCCCGACTACCGCGCCCTCCCGCGCGAAAACTGGCTGTCCGCCACGGCCGTGTACTGGCAGTCACTGGAGGTCTAGAAGATGGAAACGGTTCTTGTCACGGGTGCTGGCGGCTACATCGGCTCGAACGCGGCGGCGTCTTTCGTCCGCGCGGGCTACCGCGTCATCGGCACCGTCCACCGTACCGTCTCGGCGCGTCTCGCGCAGCTGGGCATAAAAACAATCACGGCCGATTTGACGGACGCGGCTTCCATTCCGCCGCTCTTTGACGACAAGCCGGATTACGTCGTCCACATCGCGGCGCGGGCGAGCGATGTTGGACGCGATGAATGGTTCCGCACGGCGAACTACGACGCCGTGACGCGCCTCGCCTCCGCGTCGCTGGCGCACGGTGTGAAGCGGTTTGTGTATCTTTCCACGGCGGATGTCTACGGTCTGCACGACTTCAACGGCGAGGACGAGGACGCGCTCGCCTTTGACGAGGCCGTGACGAATCCGTATCCGAAGTACAAGATCCTCTCGGAAAAGTGGCTCGCGGCCAATCTGCCGCGCGAACGGTTCAGCTGCGTGCGGCCGTGCGTCGTCTACGGTCGCGGCGACACGTCCATCACGCCGCGCACGGTCGCCTACCTGAAAAACGCGCCGATCGTCTTCCATTTCGGCAAGTGGCGCGGGCGGAACCGCTGGCCGCTCGCGCACGTCGAGAACGTCTGCCGCACGCTTCATGCGGCGATGGTTCTGCCGGAGGCGGGCGGGCAGGGCGTGACCGTGCTGGACTCGCGTCGCGTCACGGTAAGCGAGTACTACCACGAACTCGCGGCGGAGTTCCTGCCGGGGAAGCGTCTGCGCGAAGCGACGCTGCCGATGTCGCTCATCCGCCCGGTCGCCGCGCTCGCGACGGCGCTCTCGCGCAACCGCGCGCAGCCGCTCTTCGACCCGACCCTGTATGCGCTCGACACGGTTTCGCACAATCTCGATTTCAGCAACAGCCGGATGCTCGCCTGGTTCGACAAGATGGGAATGGAGGAATTCCGCCATGATACATATCGATAAATCCAAGTGCGTTCGATGCGGCGCCTGCCTGCGGGACTGCATCGTCCATGTGCTGACGAAAGGGGCGGACGGTTTCCCGTCGTTTCGCAGGGAAGACGAGACGTTCTGCCTGAACTGCCAGCACTGCCTCGCTGTCTGCGCGCAGGGGGCCGTCACGTGCAACGGCGTCGGTTTCACCGAGACGCGCGCGGTCGAGCCGCTCCCCGACGGCCGTGCCGAAGCGGCGCTCGTCCGCCAGCGCCGGAGCGTCCGCCAGTGGCGCGACGCGCCGATTCCCGACGACGTCTGGACGCGCCTGGTCGATTCGCTCGCCTGGATGCCGACCGGCTGCAACGACCACCGTCTCCATTTCACGCTCGTGCGCGACCGCGCGCGGATGGACGGCTACCGGCGCGAGGCGAGCCGGAGATTGCAAGCGCTCGTCCGCACGCGCCTGCCGCAGATTCTCTTTCCGAAGTTCCGCCGCTACATGGCGGAGATCGCGCGCGGCGACGACGTCGTCTTTCGCAACGCGCCGTGCATGATCGTCGCCTCGACGCCCAAGAACGCGCCCTGCCGCGAGGCCGATCCGTGGATCGCCCTCAGCTACTTCGACCTGCTGGCGCAGGCGAACGGCCTCGGCACGTGCTGGAGCGGGTTCGCCGTCCATGCCTTCAAGGGTCTGCGCGGTCTTCGCCGCGCGCTCCGCCTGCCGCGCGGCTACGAAGTCGGCGCGGTGCTCCTCTTCGGCGTCCCCGGCGTCACGTACGCGCGCGTCCCGCAGCCGCGCCCCCTGTCCGTGGACGTGCAGTAGCCGCGCGCCGGATTCGCGGGGAGCTGGGGCCTTCTTCCGCCGTGGCGCGGTTGACGCGCGGCGGGGCAAATGGTATACTGCAAGGCAACTGCTTGAAGAGGCCGGAAAGACTGAAAGGAACAACGCATGAAACCGTTCGCGCGAAAGACCTGTCCAGCCGTAGCCTGGCGACGGCTGATCCTCGTCGCATCCCTCGCGCTGGCGGCGGTCGGCGTTGAATGGCTGCTCATCGCGTATCGCGATCCGCTTCACGTGTTTATTTCCTATGATCCGCATGTCTCGGTTGTGCGGACGGCATTGATGGTTGTTGGCGGCCTGATCGTCGTTGCGGCGGCGGCGCTGGCCGTCTCAAGGCGGATTTCCCCTCGTCGGCGTGCGCTGGCGATTGTGTCAGACCGCGCCGCCGTGCGCGGCTTTGCCGTTGCGATGTTGTTTGTCTGGGTCTTCTGCTGGACGCTCATGGGCTGTGTCGGGTGTGATGCAACGCTCTTTGGGGCGGGGGCCCAGTCGTTCCTCGCACTCTTTGGCTCCGCGGTGGCCATTCGTGCAAAAGACAAGTGGTGGATCATTGTCTATTGGCTGATCTGGCTGCTGAGTAGCGCACTCTGCCCCGCCTGCTGACCGGCTTTACGAAAGGAAAACAACGATGAAGAACGAAAGGAAAACAACGATGAAGAAACGGATGATGGCGCTTGGATGCGCGGCGCTGCTCGCGGCCGGATGCAGCACGCGTCCGCCTGCGCGTGACGATCTCGCGCTGAAGGAGCTGTTCGGCGTCAAGCTGGCCGAGCCCTGGGGCGGTGAACTCAAGGTGACGCAGTTCCCCGGTGTCGAGAAGGGGGCGTGGTCTGTCACGACATGGGGGGAACTGCCCGACTGCCCGAAGGTGCGGGGGCGGGGTTATTATTATTCTGGCGATGGTGTGTTTGACGGCAAGGATGCATGGAACGTCAGCGAAATCGTCGATCCGTCGAACGGTGAAGTCGTCTCGATTTGGGCGGATCTGTTGTTCCGCGCGGGGCATTTCAAACGCGGCTATGAAAACGACTGCGTCCGTTCCAACGGCGGGAAGCTGCTGGACCACTTGACCGGCCGGCTGGGCGCGCCGCATCGCGCACGGTATCTGGACGGGCTGCTGGATGAGATCAGGGCCGAAGAGCGTCCGGCGAAGGGACGCTTCGCGCAGGAGTTTGAATGGGAGCCGGGTGGCCAGATCGTCCGGCTCACCCTGTGGTATGATGATGCCGCCGATTCTGACGGGAAAAACGGCTCGATCGACATCGCCGTGGATCGCAAGGATCTTTGGAAGGGCCTGATGCGCGACGGCAGCTTCCGCCAGTCTCTGCATGAATTTGCGCGGGAAGACGACGCGCGCCGCATCTCCGTGAAGGGGCGCATCTGCTGGCCGGAGTCGCTGTCCGGCCTGGATGAGCGCGGTCTGTGCTCCGTGCGGCGCGAAATCCTGCGGATGGCGTTCGGCCCGGCCTGGTGTGCTCTGAATGACGACGGTCCGGCCTGGACGCCGCCGCCGACGCTGCCGGAGGCGGAAGCGGAGCTCCTGCGCGCGCTCGACAATCCGAACGGTCTCGTGTTTTCAACCGACGTCGTTCTGGAATGGCCGTTCGACAAGACGGAAAACGCGGACGCCAAATGGTATGAACGGCCCGTCCTGGTGGTGAAGTGCGACGGCAGCGCCGGTTTCGTGACGACCTGCGGCTGCACGGACTACACGATCGTGCGGACCTTCAGCCTGCCCGACGGCCGGGAGCTGACGGTCGACGACTATTTCGCGGCGGACAGGATCGACGCGCTCGCCGCGCGTGTGCGGCAGCGGCTTCTGGAGACGGTGCCGTGCGACGACGCGTCGGACGTGCCCGCCGTCAACCTGCGCGATCGGAACGCGGTCTTCCTGCGCGTCCGTTACGGGGGCATCTGCTTCTATTTCGCCCCCTACACGCTTTTCCCCGGCAGCTGCGGCGTGACGAAGGCGTTCCTGACCTGGAGCGAGCTGGCCGAGTTCCGCACGCCGTCGTCCGCTGAGCGCACGGCCGCGGGGGACTAGACCGGAGGCGGAAGATGTGATATAATGTCGGCATAAGATAACTTACCTCAAGGGGGATTCGACGAATATGACAATCGCAGACGTAGTGAAGGTTCTCAACGGCAAACTGATGGCGGGCGACGGCACGAGCCCGCGCGTGGTGGGGGCGGTCGTGGCGAACGACCTGATGAGCGACGTCCTCCTGACGGACGCCGACGACGTCCTGCTCCTGACCTCGCTCGCGAGCGACCAGGCGATCCGCACCGCGCACATCGTGGGCGCGGTCGGCGTGGTGATCCACAACGCCAAGCCGCTCTCCGAGACGATGATCAAGGTCGCCGACGACCTCGGCATCCCGCTCGTCTCGAGCCCGCTGTCGAAATACGACGCGTGCGTGAAGATGCACGACGCGTTCCTGGCCGAGGCGCGCGGATGAGCGACTATTCGCCCACCATCCTGCAGGGCCAGCAGACGAACGACGACGAGATTCTCGCGAAAACGCCGCTCGACGCGAAGGCGCTCGGCGGCGACTCGTCCGTCGTCATCATGGAGCTCCTGCAGCGCTTCAAGGTCCGCGACGTGATGAAGCGCCAGGTGCTGTCGATCCCGCGCAAGGCGACGCTGCGCGAGGCCCAGCGCATCCTGCGCGAGAACCACATCTCGGGGCTGCCCGTCAGCGAGGACGGGCGGCTCTACGGCATCATCTCGGTGAACGACATCATCAACGGCCTCGACCACGGCTGGATGGACGACACCGTCGACATGCACATGGCCTCGAGCCTCGTCGTGCTGGAGGCGGGCATGCCGATCTCGTTCGCGCTCCGCTACTTCAACAACTACACGTACGGGCGCTTCCCCGTCCTCGACTCCAACCGCCAGCTCGTCGGCATCATTTCGCAGCGCGACGTGATGCGCGCGCTCCTCTACGAGCTGTCCGTCGAGATCCGCAAGCTCGAGCGCAAGACGGCCGACAAGGTGGCCCAGCCCGCCCCGCCGAGCGAGACGCACTTCTTCCGCCGCGAATGGGCCGTCGTCCACAACGACCTGACGGGCGCGGGCCGCGCGGCGAACGAGATCAAGCAGCTCCTGCGCGAGAAGAAGGTGGACCGCGCCGTCGCGCGCCGCATCGCGGTCGCGGCCTACGAGCTGGAGATCAACATCTGCATCCATTCGCACGGCGGTGTGCTCGTGCTCGTCATCTCCGACAATGCCGTCACGATCACGGCGAAGGACCGCGGCCCCGGCATCCCCGACATCGAGTGGGCCTGCCGCGACGGCACGTCCACCGCGAACGACTGGATCCGCTCGCTCGGCTTCGGCGCGGGGATGGGCCTGTCCAACTCCAAGCGCGTGGCGGACTTCTTCGAGATCGAATCCGAGGTCGGCAAGTTCACCAAGGTGACGTGCGCGTTCAACCTCAAGAAACTGGAGGCCCCGGCGGGAGGGACGGCGTCATGACGGCGGCGGAAATCGCGGAGAAGGTCGGCGGCACGGTCGCGGTCGCGGCCGACGGCGCGCAGGCGACGAGCGTCTACGTGGGCGACCTCCTCTCGGACGTGATGGGCCACGCGGGCGAGGACTGCGCGCTCGTCACGATCCAGAACCATCTCAACACGATCGCCGTCTGCACGCTCGTCGGCTGCACGGTGCTCGTCATCTGCCACGGCCGCCCGATCCCGCCCGACATGGCGGAAGGCGCGGCGCGCGAAGGCGTGGCCGTCGTCGTCACGCCCCTGTCGCAATATGCGGTCGCGCTCGCCCTGAAGGAACTGCCGCCGAGTACGCATTGATGAAGTTCGACCTCCATATCCACAGCTGCCTGTCGCCGTGCGCGGCGCTCGAGATGTCGCCGGCCGAGATCGTCCGGCGCGCCTGCGCCGCGGGCATGGGCGGGATCGCGCTCACCGACCACCAGTCGGCGCGCAACACGCCCGCGATCGCCGAGTGCGCGCGCCGCGCGGGACTCGCGTGCCTGTACGGGCTGGAGGTCTGCACGGCCGAGGAAGTCCACACGCTCGCGCTCTTCGACACGACCGAGCAGGCGCTCGCGATGACGGAGTGGGTGTACGCCGCGATGCCCAAGCGCGTGAACGACCCCGAGACGTTCGGCGACCAGCCCGTCGTGACGTGGGACGACGACATCGTGGAGCTGGAGTGGCGCATCCTCGCGATGGGCTGCCGCCGGACGATTCCCGAGGTCGCCGCGAAGTGCCACGAACTCGGCGGACTCTATCTCGCCGCGCACATCGACCGCACCGCGTTCTCCGTCACCTCGCAGCTCGGCGGCATCCCGGCGGACGTTCCGTTCGACGCGGTGGAGCTCTCGCGCACGGCCGACGAGGCGGTGTGGCGGCCCAAGGCGGCGGGCTACGCCGTCACGCGCAGCTCGGACGCGCACAACCTCGACGACGTCGCGCGCGTCTGGACCGAGGCCGAGCTGGACACTTTCACCGTCGCCGCGCTCAAGGACGCCTTCCGGCGCCAGGCGACGACGCTTTCACCGAAACTCACGAAATTCTGATGCACGCCACGCTTGTCGATGTCATTGCCGATACCACCCAGAACTCCATCGAGGCCGGGGCGAAGCACGTCTCGCTCACGCTCACGGAGGACGGGAAGACGATTGCCGTGCGCATCGTCGACGACGGCAAGGGGATGGACGCGGCGACGCTCGCGCGCGCGTTCAACCCGTTCTACACCGAGGCCGGCAAGCACGACAAACGCAAGGTGGGGTTGGGGCTGCCGATCCTGAAGCAGCTGTGCGAATCGACGGACGGCGCGGTGAGCCTGAAGTCTGAGAAAGGCGTCGGCACGGAGCTGAACTATTCGTTCGCGGCGCATCACATCGACCTGCCGCCGATGGGCGACATCGTCGAGACGGTGCTGATGCTCTTCAACTATCCGGGCGATTTCGACCTGACTTTCACGCACCGGAAGGGCGCGGAGGAGTACGCGATCTCCCGCAGCGAGCTCGCCGAGGCGGTCGGCGGACTGGAGTCGGCGGAAGGGCTCGCGCTCGCGCGCGACTTCCTCCAGTCGCAGGAAGACGCGCTCTAGCCGCCGATTGGCGCGGCCTTGCCCGAAAGGGGGATTGCCGCGGGGCGGCCGGATGTGATAAAATGGCCGCATGAACTGCATCAAGATGATTGTCGGGGGCGCGCTCTGCGCGCTGGCGGGCACGGTCGGCGCCGTGACGGCGGGAGATCTGGACATCGGCGTGACGTTTCTGACGCCGCGCACGGTGCGCATCACGAAGACGCGCCCGGGCGGCACGCTCCACAAGCCGTTCGAGACGGTGACGGCCAAGCCGAGGAACGTGACGGTGCGCGCGGACGGCGACGTCTGGGCGACGGACGCGCTTGTCGTCCGCCTCGACCGCCCGGCGGGCACGCTGACGTTTATGCAGCCGGACGGCACGCCGATCCTCGCCGAGAAGGGCCCGGCGACGCTGACGGACGACGTGAAGAACGGCGTCGCGTACGTGCGGCCCGGCCAGTCGTTCGCGCCGGCGGCCGACGAGGGGCTGTACGGCCTCGGCGACCTGGAGAACGGCCGGCTGAACCAGCGCGGCGAAAAGCGCACGCTCCGGCCGGACAACGTCGGCGACGGCATCCCCTACGTGGCGTCCGACCGCGGCTGGGCGATCTGGTGGGACAACACGAGCCCGACGCTCTTCGCGGACGTCCCGGGCGAGGCGATGCGCTTCGAGAGCGACGCGGGCGATTTCGTGGACTACTATTTCATCTGGGGCGGCTCGGGCGACGGGTGCGTGGCCGAGATGCGCGCCTTGACCGGCGACGTGCCGCTCTTCCCGCGCTGGGCGTTCGGCTTCTGGCAGTCGAAGGAGCGCTACAAGACGCCCGAGGAGACGGTGGAGGTCGTCGAGACGTACCGCCGGCGCGGCATTCCGCTCGACGGCATCGTGCAGGACTGGCAGTACTGGGGCGGCAACTACCTGTGGAACGCGATGGAGTTCACGGGCGAGGCGTGGGGCGGCGGCGAGCGGATGATCCGCCGCGTGCATGAGCTGAACGCGAAGATCATCATCACCATCTGGCAGAGTTTCGGGCCTGGCACGAAGGCGTACCGCGAACTGGAGCCGAAGGGTCTGCTCTTCCCGTTCGAGACGTGGCCGCGCAGCGGCCTGGGGCACATCTGGCCGCCGCGCATGGACTATCCGAGCGGCGTGAAGCTCTGCGACAACTTCTCGCCCCTCGTGCGTGACGTCTACTGGGCGAACATGAAGCGGCTGTGGCACGCGGGCATCGACGGCTGGTGGATGGATTCGACCGACCCCGACCACATCTACAGGGAGGGCGACTTCGAGCACCCGACGGCGGCGGGCGCGACCTTCCGCGCCGTGCGCAACGCCTATCCGCTGTCGGCGACGGGCGGCGTCTACGCCCATCAGCGCGCCGAGACGGACCGCCGGCGCGTCTTCATCCTCACGCGCGGCGCGAGCGCGGGCCAGCAGCGCTTCGCCACGAGCGTCTGGTCGGGCGACATCGGTTCGAGCTGGGACACGCTGCGCGCCCAGATTCCCGGCGGCCTCAACTACACGCTCACGGGCAACCCGCACTTCAACTGCGACATCGGCGGCTTCTTCGCGGGGCGCTACGGGCGCGACGCGGCGGGCGTGCGCAACCTCGCCTACCGCGAACTCTACGCACGCTGGATGCAGCTGGGGACGTTCCTGCCGATGATGCGCAGCCACGGCACCGACGTGCCGCGCGAGATCTACCTCTACGGCGAGCCGGGCGAGCCGGTCTACGACGCGCTCGCGGGCGCGGTGCGGCTGCGCTACCGCCTGATGCCGTACCTCTATTCGCTCGCGGGCCACGTCACGAAGGACCGCGCGTCGATCATGCGTCCCGTCTGGTTCGACTATCCCGCCGCCGCGCAGGCGAAGGACGGGACGGACCGCTTCCTCCTCGGGCGCGACATCCTGGCGACGCCGGT
>JAFUEM010000094.1 GCA_017463935.1 Kiritimatiellia bacterium | reverse complement strand
GCCGGCGCGCGCGGCGGCGATGCTCCGCGCGCTCAGCGCGGCGGAGCGCGCGGATCTGCCGCCGACCATCGACATCACCTGCCACATGTGCGGCAGGACATGGAGCGTGAAGACGAAATGAAAAGAAGAGTCCAGGTTGAAATCGATCTCGCGGCGCTCGTGCGCAACTACGCGCGGATCTGCGCGCGCGTCGCGCCGCTGAAGGTGCTGTGCGTCCTCAAGGCGAACGCGTACGGGCTGGGCGTCGAGCGCTACGCGCAGGCGCTCTTCGCGGCGGGCTGCCGCGAATTCGGCGTCGCCGAGCCGCACGAGGCGAGGGAGCTCTTGCGCGTCTTCCGCGGCGAGCGGCCGTCCGTGCAGATCCTCTCCAGCATCCTGCCCGACGAGATCGCGCCGATGGTCCGGGCGGGCGTGACGCTGCCGGTGACGGACCTCGCGACGGCGCGGCGCATCTCGGCCGCGGCGGTCCGCGCGAAGACGACGGCGAAGGTCCACTTCAAGATCGACACGGGCATGGGGCGGCTCGGGATCCTCGCGGACGAGGCGCTCGACGTGATGCGCGCGGTGCGTGCGCTGCCGAACCTCGACTGCGAAGGGATCTTCTCGCACTGCCCGATGGCGTACGAGCCGAAGGACCCGTTCACCAGGGCGCAGATCGCGCGCTTCAAGGCGCTCGTCGCGGCGGCGCGGCAGGAGGGGTTCGCGTTCCGGAAGATCCACATGGCCGCGAGCGACGCGATCAACAACTTCCCCGAGACGACCCGGGCGCCGTTCACGATGGTGCGCACGGGCATCAACCTGCACGGCAGCTTCGATCCGAACGGCCGCAAGGCGCTGAAGGTCGAGCCGGTCCTGACGCTGAAGACGCGCGTCGCGCAGGTGCGCGAGCTGCCGGCGGGCACGACGCTCGGCTACGGGCGCACGTGGTGCCTCGCGCAGCCGACGCGGATCGCGACGATCTCGGCGGGGTATGCGGACGGCCTGCCGCTCGCGCTGACGAACCGCGGCTTCGTGTTCATCGGCGGGAAGCGGTGCAAGATCGTCGGGCGCATCTCGATGGACTACACGACGGTGGACGTGACGGACGTCGCGGACGTGAAGGCGGGCGACGAGGTGATCTGCTTCGGCCGCTGCGGCGACGACACGATCACGCCCGACGACTGGGCGGCGCTGAAGGGCACGCACGCCTACGACATCATCTGCTCGCTCGGCACGCGCGTCGAGCGCGTGACGGGGGGGGCTAGGGTTCTAGGATTCTAGGTGTCTAGGTGTCTAGGTGTCTAGGAGTCTAGAAGTCTAGAAGTCTAGGAGTCTAGAAGTCTAGGTTTCTAGAATCCTAGAATTCTAGAAGTCTAGAATCCTAGAATCCTAGAATTCTAGGAATCCAAACCTCCAAACCTCAAAAAAAGTTTAAAATACCCCCTTGCGTGGCGGGTGCGGGATGTGATATACTATCCGACCGTTGCCCGCGAAAGGGCGGCGTCGATCCTTGACAACGGACAGATGGAAGACAAAGAGAATTACAACGTAACGAGATTAGTGAGGTTTTCTTGCTAAGCGTATACGGGCG
>JAFUEM010000093.1 GCA_017463935.1 Kiritimatiellia bacterium | reverse complement strand
TCCGGTGAGATGACGACGCGCGCCTTCCTCTTTGCGACTGTGATGCTCGGCGCGGCGACGCGCGAGGTCGCCGGGCCTTCGCCCGTGCCGCTCGAACTCGACGGCACGGCGGGCACGGTGACGGCGTTCCCGGCGCAGGCGACCGCCTACGACTTTTCGAAACTGAAACGCGAGAAACTGGGGCGCGGGCTCGTGGCGTGGCGGTCGGCGGCGAACGTCGTGACGGTCAGCTGGCGCTACCTGTCGTCCGATGCGCGGGACATCGCGTTCGACGTGCTGCGCGACGGCGTGCGGATCGCGACGAACGTGACGGCGGCGACGCAGATCGACGATGCGGTTCCGGACGGCGGCTTGCCGCACCGCTACGCGCTCGTGGCGAACGGCGAAACGCTCGCCGAGACGACGAGCCACACGACGCTCGGTTCCGTCGAAATCCCGCTCCCCGCGCCGCCGGACGACGGCGTGACGCCCGACGGGCAGACCTACACCTACTTCCCCGGCGACTGTTCCGTTGGTGATGTGGACGGCGACGGCGAATATGAAATCTTCCTCAAATGGGATCCGTCCGTCAAAGGCGGCATGTCCAGCTATACGGGCGAGACGTACTACGAATGCCTGAAGCTCGACGGCACGTCGCTCTGGCGCATCCGCATGGGGCGCAACATCCGCGCGGGCGAGCACTGCTCCGATTTTGCCGTTGCCGACTTCGACGGCGACGGGCGCGCCGAGATGATCGTCAAGACGGCGGACGGCACGATGGATGCGAAGGGGACCGTCATCGGCGATGCGTCGAAGGACTGGCGCGCCCATCCGCTCGGGAGCGTGCTGGACGGACCCGAATACATCAGCGTCTTCGACGGGCTGACGGGCGCGGTGCGGGATACGGTCGATTACCTGCCGGAACGCGGGCCGGTGTCGGACTGGGAGACTGCGCGCGGCTGGGGCGACAGCTACGGCAACCGCGTCGAACGCTATCTCTTCACGCCCGCGTATCTCGACGGCGAACACCTCTCCTGCGTCGCCTGCCGCGGCATCTACAAGCGCTCGGCGCTGACCGCGTACGACTGGGACGGCGCGCACCTTTCCGTGCGCTGGCTGTTCGACACGACGAACACCGTCATTTCAACGGCCTTCCAGGGGCAGGGCTTCCACTCGCTGCGCGTCGGCGACGTGGACGGCGACGGCTGCGACGAGATCGTCTACGGGGCGATGGTGGTCGATCACGACGGTTCGCCGCTCTGCTCGACGCAGCTCGGCCACGGCGACGCGCTGCACCTGTTGCAGATGGATCCGTTCCGGCGCGGGCTGCAGGTGTTCGTCTGCCTCGAATCGTCGCCCTACGGGTGTGCGCTCTACGAAGCGGCGACGGGCGAAGTCCGCTGGCGCAGGACGGCGGGCCAGGATACAGGCCGAGCGGTTGCCGGTGATCTGGACGGCGCAAATCCCGGCTGCGAGGCGTGGGCGGTTGCCGGCAAGGGGCTCTTCGATCAGTTCGGTAACAGTCTTGTGCCGTATGAGGCGAAGAAGGGCTATCAGGGGCTGTCGTTCTCGCATCTCGTCTGGTGGACGGGCACGCTCGAGCGCTCGCTCCTGCCGGGGACCGAGGTTCATTCCTATTCGCTGACGGACAAGGCCGCCACGGTGATCGCAACGTTCGCGGACGTGACGACGATCAATTCCACCAAGGCCGTGCCGTGTCTCGCGGGCGACCTCCTGGGCGACTGGCGCGAAGAGGTGCTGATGGCGCGCACGGACGGGCGCGCGCTCCGGCTCTTCCTGTCGCCGGAAAAGACGGACTACCGCTTCTGGACGTTCCTCGAAGATCCCGTCTACCGCCATTCCATCGCGCATCAGAACGGCTGCTACAACCAGCCGACGCAAGCCGGGTTCTATTTCGGCCCCGACCTCCTCGGCCACGGCATCTGGTTCCGCGGCACCTTCCTGCCGTAGCGCCGCACGGCGGGGCGTTGACTTCCGAGGCGATTTTTCAGTATACTACAAGCGATGAAACCGACAAACCTCCTGGCTGTGATTCTCCTGCTGTGCGCGGTGGCGGCCGCGCGCGGCGCCGGACTTCCCGCCGATGTCGCGCAGCGGCTCGGCGAGGGCCTGCCGGCGGCCTTTGTGCCGCTGCCGGCCTCGGGTGCGAACAAGATCTTTCCGCTCGTCTCCGACACGCGCCGCACGCCCGACCGGAAGTACGCCGTCACGCTCGGCGAGACGCCGTTCGTCGTGACGGCCGTCAGCGACGACGGCAAGACGGTCGAGCTGACGGTCCCCGCCGGGCTCCAGACGACCGAGACGACCAACCGCTGGTTCAAAGCCGAAGACGTGTTCGGCAAGGTCAAGTGGCGCGTCGACGCGTACGAGCCGAACGTCGCCTGCCTCGCCTATTTCAGCGGCGGCAAGGGGCCGCTCGAGCTCGTCGCGCGCATCCCGTCGGGAACGGCCGGTACGCTTCTCGGCACGGTCACGGCCGGCAAGACGGCGCTGAAGCTCGTGCACGTCGCTCAGCCCTACGCGCGCGACGGCGTCGACGCGCCGCATCTGCTGGCGCTCGTGCGCGAAAACCCGCCCGTCACGACGCCGGCCGAATACGATGCGCGCGTGAAGCAGCTGATGGCCGAGCACGCGTTCCGCGAAGGGCGGCCGTGGGGGAAGGGCTTCCCGTCCCTCCTCGGCAACACGGGGACGTTCGAGTGCGCGGCCATGGCCGCCGACTTCGTGACGTACATGGTCGACGGCGGGCTCAAGACGGGCGAGCGCTTCGAGAAGGCCGACGAGATCCGCGCGGGCGACGTCATCAGCATCCCCGGGCACTTCTTCGCGGTCGTCTCGCGCAAGGGCGCGCAGCTGACGACGATCGAGGGCAACATGAACGAATCGGTCAGCCGCTCGCCGACGCGCTATTCGGTCAAGGACGGCAAGCTGCTGCACGGCGGCGCCGACGCGCAGTTCGAATACGGCTACCACAACTGGGCCCCGCCGGCGAAGAAGAAGTGAGCGCGTGCGGTTCGCGCAGTTTTGTGTCACGCGCGGGCGCAGTTTTGATATACTGTGCGGCAACAGACAAAGGAGCAACGACATGGGAGTGAAGAATATCACGGAAGCGGAGTACAACGACGCCATCAAGACGGGCAAGGTCATCGTCGACTTCTGGGCGACCTGGTGCGGCCCGTGCAAGATGCAGGGCGCGCTGATCGAGGAGAAGCTTTTGCCGGCGCATCCCGAGATCGAAGTCCTCAAGGTGAACGTGGACGAGGAGCCCGCGCTGGCGGCGAAGTTCGGCATCATGTCGATCCCGACGCTTCTCCTCTACAAGGACGGCAAGTTCGTGGAGCAGCTCGTGGGGCTGACGAAGCCCGACGAGCTCGCGGCGAAGCTCGCGTAAGTTGGACGAAGCGCTTTCCAGCCTTCTCGCGCGGGCCGAGGCGGCGCCGCGCAGTCTGACCACGGCGGAGCTCGCGCGCCTGCTGGCGCTCGAATCGCCGGACGACCTCGCGCAGCTGTATGCGGCGGCGTACCGCGTCAAGCTCGCCTGCTGCGGCCGGGGCGTGGCGGTGCGCGGGCTCGTCGAATGCGGGAACGTCTGCGCCAAGGACTGCTACTACTGCGGCATCCGCAAATCGAACGCGCGGCTGACGCGCTATCAGCTCGCGGCGGACGAGATCGCGGCGGCGGCGGAAGAGGCGGCCGCGCTCGGCTACGCATCGCTCGTCATCCAGTCGGGCGAGATCGAAAGCGACGCGCACACCGCGTTCATCGAAGACGTCCTCCGGCGGCTCGCGCCGCTGAACCTGGGCGTGACGCTCTCCCTGGGCGAGCAGACGGAGGACGTCTACCGCCGCTGGCGCGCGGCAGGCGCGACGCGGTATCTCCTGCGGATCGAGACGTCGAACCCGAAACTCTACGCCGCGCTCCATCCCGCCGACCATTCGTGGGCGCGGCGCGTCGACTGCCTGCGCGCGCTCCGGCGCTGCGACTACCAGGTGGGGACGGGCGTCATGTGCGCGCTGCCGGGCCAGACGCTCGAAGATCTCGCGGACGACATCCGCTTCTACGGCGAGATGGACATCGACATGATCGGCATGGGGCCGTACATCCCGCATCCCGACACGCCCCTC
>JAFUEM010000092.1 GCA_017463935.1 Kiritimatiellia bacterium | reverse complement strand
GGGGCCGGCTCGGCAACGGCGACCGACGCTTCGGCCGGCTGTTCGGCCGGTGTTGCCGCGACCGGCTGTTCACCGCTCGCCGCGACACCGGCATCGGCTTCGGCCAAGAGCGCCAGCAGATTCGTTTCCGACTGAGGGGCCGGCTCCTCGGTGGCCGGTTCCTCGGCAACCGGCTCCTCGGCCGCGACTTCCGCCGGTTCCTCGGCAACCGGCTCCTCCGCAGCTTCCTCGGGTTCTTCCGCCGCAGGTTCCTCGGCAACCTCCGCAGGCTCCTCCTCCGCCGCCGGCTCTTTCGCCTCCTCCGTCGCCTCCTCCGCCGCCGGCTCTTCCGCCTCCTCCGTTGCCTCCTCGGCTGCCGGCTCTTCAGCGGCCTCCGCAGGCTCCTCGACTTCCGGATCTTCGGCCGCTGGCTCCTCGGCGGCTTCCTCGGGCTCTTCCGCCGCCGGCTCCTCGGCCGATTCCTCGGCATCCGCCGTCGGCTCTTCCGCAACCTCCTCCGGCTCGTCGGCGGACGCCTCGGCCGATGCCGCAACGCTCTCGCTTTCAAGATCCGCGAGCAGATCGTCGAGATCGTCTTGTGCAAAACTATGAACACCAACGACCGCAATGGCCATTGTCGCGCCGAGGGCGACCAGGTTTCTCAGGTTCGTCATATCGAACGTTGCTCCTTGTTGACTGTGTTGATATTATAAACTATTTTTTCTCACTGTTCAAGTGGTGCGGTGAGAGTTTTCTTTCCGGCCTCACCCGCCACCGAAACCGTCACGACCTTGTCGCCGCGCTTGATTTCAACGACTTTATACGCATTGCCGTTGAGTTTGATCTCGTCGCCGACCGCAACCGAGAACTCCTTCGGCTCGCCGCGCGTGTAGACGAGCGTGGCCTTCGCGTCCACCGCGACCGGCCGCTTCGACTCGCCCACGACCAGTTCAAGGCGCTTGCGGTCCTTCTTGCGTTCGATCGTGGCGACCGACGTATCGACCGTGCGCGTGAGCTGCCGCTCGCCCTTGCTCGCCGCGATCTTGCGCTCTTCGCTGTGCGCCGTGTAGCCCTTGACGACGAATCCCGTCGGCGACTTCTCCGCCGCGCCGATCTCCTCGCCCTCGAGCACCGAGTACGTCACGCCGTGCTGACCGTACGCATTCTTGCGCTTCGGATCGCGGAAGTAGTAGCGCTTCGCGCCGTTCGGCAGCGGCGCCGCCTTGTCGAAGTAGAACGGCAGGTGCGTCTCCTGGAGCGGCAGCTTGAGTTCGAGCGAATCGAGATAGTCGGGATGCGACGCCGGATCGTTCGGATCCGTCTTCGCCTCGAACTCCTCCCAGTTGGTGAACCCGTCGCCGTCCAGATCCCCGTCGCGGTCGTCGCGGTTCGGATCGAGCCCGTGCGCGGCCTCGTACTCGTCGTCCATGCCGTCGCCGTCGGAATCGAGCACGACCTTCTGCTCCTCCGGCTGCTTCGCGCCGCACAGCGGGCAGGTCTTCAGCCCGAACGGAATCGGCAGCCCGCACGCCTTCTTCTCGTCGGCCGGGTCGCCCTGTTCGCAGAAGACGCGCCGGCCCGACGCCATGAAGCTCTCCTGCGTCTCGGCGATCTCGACCACCTTCGGCGGCGTGCGCACGTTCTTCTCCGCCGTCTCGTACGGCGCCATGTCGACCGCCTCGACGCCCGTGTCGCCGCTCTTCGCGCCGCCGATCGCCGCCAGCGTCGCATTGGCCTTCTCGTCCGGATCCGTGCCGAGCGCCGTCACGAGCGCGAACACCGCCCCGGCCAGCGCCAGCACGCCTGCGGCCGCCACGAGCCAGTCCCAGTGCGCCGCGAAAAATCCCTTGCCGTCCTTGCCCGCGATCATTCCGCCACCTCCTTCTCTTCCTCGGCGCCCTTCGCCGCCTCGGCCGCCGTGCCGAAGTCGTAGGTCGTCAGTTTCAACGTCACCGTCAGCGGCTCGTCCAGCTCGGGGTCGGTCACGAGCCCCTTGCGGTTGACCTCCTCGGCCGCCACCTCCTGCTCCTCGGCCGCCGGCTGATGCCGCCGCCCGCGCCCGCGCCGGCCGCCGCCGGACGTTTCCGTCTTCTCCTTGCCGCCGAAGATCTCGGCGAGCGTATCCTTCTCCTTCGCAAACGAGAAGCCGTCGACCACGATGAAGCGCTCGATGATCGCGCACGCATCGATGATCCGCACGAACGCCGCCGGCTTGGCCGCGAACTTCAGCTCGTAGCTCTGGGGCGTCGCCGGGTCCTTGGCCACGATCTCCTTCGCCGCGCCCTTGCGCGGGCCGCGGCGCTTCGGCTGCTCCTCCTCTTCCTTCGGCGCTTCCGCCGCCGCGCCCACCGCGACGGCCTTCAGCTCGCGCGCGCCGGCGTGCGAGAGGATCTTGACGAGCAGCGACACCTCCGACCACTGGCGCTGGAGCGAATCGAGCCGCTCGCGCGGGGGCATGCTGCCGCCGATGATGTAGTCCTTGAAGCCGAAGTCGAAGTCCTCCTTGACGATGTTCCCGTTAACGCCGCCGGGCAGCTTCGCGAGCTCGCGCGCCTCGACGACCATCTTCTGCTTGAACGACTCGGGCGTCGCCGCGCCGTCGGCCGCGAAGTCGCCCGCCGTCGCGAGCGCCAGCACCTCGGCGCGCCAGGCGTCCAGCTTCTGGGCGTTCGCGTCGATCGCCGCCACCGACTCCTGCTTCGGCGCGATCTTGGCCGAATTGATGCGCCGGACGTTGCCGAGCGCCGACTCCAGATCCTCGGCCTTCTCGCCCTGCTCCGCCCACGCGGCGTAGGTCAGGTAGCCGACCGCCAGCACCGCGACGAGCGCCACGCCGCCGATCGCCGCCATCGTGATTTGGTTCCTGTTCATTTGAACTTCACCTCCAGTACATACTGTTCCACGCAATCGTCCTTGCCGAAGCTCGACATGTCGACCACCTTGACGGAGTCCGCGTCGACGGCCGGATTCTCCTTCAGCCGCGCGACGACGATCTCCGGCGCGGTCTTGCCGGCGTTGCGCCGGGAGAAGAACGCGACACGATCCTTCCAGCCGCGCAGCGTCACGCGGCCCGACTCCCACTTCTCGATCCACAGGTCCTCGCCGATCGCCTGGCGGATCGCGTTGATCTGCGCCACCGCCGCGCCGCGCCGGACGACGAGCTGCCGCAGCGCCTCCGCGTCGGCGCGCGCCTGCTCCT
>JAFUEM010000050.1 GCA_017463935.1 Kiritimatiellia bacterium | reverse complement strand
GCGGATGGCGCGGGCGCGGACGGTGCGGCGGACGACGCGGGTGCGGACGCGGCGCACGGGGCGCGCGACGAGCTCGTCTTTTCCAACCGCGGCACGAACACGCTGATGCTGCGGCCGCGGCGCGACATCAACCTGCTCTACACGTCGGGGACGTCGGGTTTTGCGCTGAACGTGCTCTTCGCCTATCTGGAGCTGGTGGCGATGCTGGCGCTCGCGGTGGCGTTCGCGATGTTCCTCTCCGCCGCGCTGGGGCGGAGCGTGGCGATCTTCACGACGATGGCGATGCTGCTCGTGACGGAGATCAGCCCGAGCGTGATCGAGCAGTATCCCGACTCGCTGGAGACGGATGCGAAGGACCGCATCGGCCTGGAGCTGACGCGGTTCGTGGAGAAGGTGACGAGCCCCTTCGGGTCGCTGACGCCGCTGGAGCACCTGGCGAACGGCGAATGTGTGGAGCCCGCCGAGACGGCGCGCGCGCTGGCGGTGGATTTTGCGCTCCTGCCGCTGTTGCTGGCGCTCGCCGCCGGCGTGATTCTGCCGCGCAAGCAGGACGGCCTGTAAGGGCGCGGGCGGGCCGGTGCTTTTGGCGCGGCGGTTCTGTCGCGCGGTCGAGTCTCTCGCGCCAAAATCCCGCTGACGCGCCTGATTGAGATTTGATATACTACCCCTCCATGAAAACCAAGCCGCTCTTTATCGTCATGTCCGCACCGTCCGGGTGCGGCAAGTCGACGCTCATCGACATGCTGCTGCAGGAATACGGCGACATCGTCTACTCCATCAGCTGCACCACGCGTGCGCCGCGCGGCGAGGAGGAGGACGGGCTCGACTACCACTTCCTGAGCCGGGCGCGCTTCGAGGAGCTGATCGGCGCCGACGCCTTCATCGAATACGCGAAGGTGCACGACAACTACTACGGCACGCTCAAGTCGCCCATCGAGGAGGTGCTGGCCGAGGGCAATTCGATGATCCTCGACATCGACGTGCAGGGCGCGGCCAAGGTGCGCGGCTACGTGCAGAAGCTGCCGAACAACGATCCGCTCAAGATCGGCTACGTCGACGTTTTCATCCTGCCGCCGTCGATGGAGGAGCTGCGCCGCCGGCTGGAGGGCCGCGGCACCGACGCGCCCGCGGTGATCGAAAAGCGCCTCGCCAACGCGAAAGGGGAGATCGCGCGCGCCGACGAGTACATGTTCAAGGTGACGAACGACGATCTGACGATGGCGTACAAGCGGCTGTGCGACCTGATCGACGCGCTGTCGGGAAGGATGTAAGGGGCGATGCGGATCCTGTTCCTGAGCGATATCCACGGCGTGCCGTCCACGCTCGAGGCCGCGCTCGCGGCGGGCGAGACGCTGGGCTACGACCGGCTCGTGCTGCTGGGCGACCTCCTCTACCACGGCCCGCGCAACGGCGTGCCGAACTTCTACGATCCCGTGCGCGTCGTCGAGATTCTCAACGCGCTCAAGGACCGGATCGTCGCCGTGCGCGGCAACTGCGACGCGGAGGTGGACCAGATGATGATGGCGTTCCCGATCATGAAGGACTACGAGATCCTGGACGCGGGGACGGAGAGGTTCTTCCTGACGCACGGGCACCTCTTCAACGAATTCCGCCTGCCGCCGCTCGGGATGGGCACGGTGCTCGCGCACGGCCACACGCACATCCCGGAGCTGAAGACGCTCGCGTGCGGGCTGAAGATCTTCAATCCCGGCAGCGTCTCGCTCCCGAAGGGCGGCTCGCGCCGCTCGTTCGGCTACTTCGACGGCCGGGAGCTGAAGCACTACTGCATCTGAAGGGGGGGCGCGACATGAAGCCGACGACGGTTCCGATGACGACGGCGCTCCGGGCGCTCAATGCGGCGAAGGTCGACTATGCGGTGCGGTGCTACGATTTCACGCCGCACGGCGGGACGATCCAGGCGGCGACGGAGCTGGGGCTGGACCATCACGCGACGATCAAGACGATCATCCTCGAGGACGAGACGAAAAAGCCGTTCGTCTGCCTGATGCACGGCGACTGCGAGATTTCGACGAAGAACCTGGCGCGGGTGCGCGGCTGCAAGACGGTCGCTCCGTGCGCGCCCGAGACGGCGGACCGCCATTCGGGCTACCATGTCGGCGGCACGTCGCCGTTCGGGACGCGCAGGCGCATGACGGTCTACGTGCAGAAGACGATCTACGACCTGCCGGAAATCTACATCAACGCGGGGCACCGCGGCATTCTGGTCGTCCTGAAGCCGTCGGCGCTCGACGCGGCGCTCCCCGGCCTGACCGTTCCCGTGGACGTCGCGATCGCCCCCGCGCGGCCGTGACAGGGCCGCCCGTGCGGGCGCCCGCGGCCGGCCGTTTTTTTTTTGTCGCGGGGATTTCCTATTTGCAAATTTCACATTTGACAATCTGCGGAACTTTTTGGTAAACTGACGGCATCATGAAGGGGACAACCGAATTTTCAACGACCGTTTCAATCAAGGCTCTGCGCGTCCGGCGCAATCTCTCACAGCTGGAACTAGCCCGGCGCGCGGGAATGTCGCCGGCGCAGCTGTGCAAGATCGAGCGCGGGCAGAACGGCCTGACGGCGTCGACGCTGCGCCGTCTGGCCGAGGCGCTGGACGTGTCGATCGCGGCGCTGATGGGCGAGGCGGAGGCGGGTGCGACGGGGGCGGCGGGCGACGGGCGCGCGCAGGAGCGGCGCGTGCCGTGCGGACTCGCTGAATTCGTGCCGGTGTTGGCCGCGGGCGAGGTCGGGCGGTCGATTGTCGCGGATGTGGCGAAGCAGGAGAGGGCGCTGCTGGAGGTCGAGAACAGTCTGGGCATTGTGCCGCAGTCGACGCTCCGGCTGATATATGCGTACGGCGATGACGAGCGGGCGGCGGAGATTCTGGCCCGCGACGTCCGCGTTTCCCTGGGGCTCGGGAGCCAGCCGTGCGTCGATCTTGCCCCCGTGCTGGAGAATGCGGGTGTGCGCATCGTGCAGCTTCGCGGCCCCGGTGTGTTTCAAAGTGCTTCATTCTACAATGTTGCGCGGCGGACGTTGTCGATTGCGCTCAATGCGGACAATACGGCCGAGCGCAACGCCTACCGGCTTGCCTACGAGCTGGGCGGGGCGGTGGTGTTCGCGTCGCATGGTTTCAAGACGGTTGTCGACGAGGGCGCGGCGCACCGGTTTCTGCGCGCGTTCGCGGCGGCGTTCCTGATGCCGGAGGAGGCGGTGCGCGGTGCTGTCGCGCGGCTGGGCGTCGCGCCGGACGGCTGGACGATGCCTGTGCTCGTCTGGGCGAAAGAGCGTTTCGGCGTGTCGGCGGAGGCGTTCGCGCTGCGCCTTGAGTCGCTCGGCCTCATCGCGCCAGCGATCCGCCTTGCGCTCCGCGACGAACTGCGCGCCCGTTACACCACGCATCTCCGTTCGAAGGAACCCCATCCCCCGAAAAACCAATCCCGCCTCGACATCCTGAAGGCGATTGAAAAAGGTCGGAAGGAACATCAATGAAACTTTTGGCGCAGTGTAAATCAGGCTCTCCCATGCGCGACCGGCAGTCCTTGCAAGATCATTGCAAGGGTGGTGCCGACATGTCTGAAGCTGGTGCCATTCGGCAGAAGACCAGTACGTCTTATGACTTCGGTCTTTCGCGTGGACAGAATGCAGCTCAACGGCAAGGAGCGAGTCGTCGACCTCTCATCGCGCATGTTGATCCCGATAATCGAAATCGAATAGAGTCATTGGCAGAACATCTTTTGGCCGTTCAGGTCGAAGCGCAGAGGTTTGGCAGTAAGTTTGGATGTGGTGAACTCGCGAAGTTCCTTGGTGGAATACATGACTTTGGCAAGGCTGCGCAAAATGTTCAAGAGTATCTTTGGTCCGCTGCAGGAGAATGCTCAGAGTATGATGAATCTGAAGAAGCTGTCAAAGAACCGAAGAACATCCGCAAACGCGGTCCTGATCATTCTTCGGCAGGTGGACAGTTTTCGAAAAGAGCCTTGCCTGGACTCGGTTTGCTGTTGGCGTACGCCGTGACTGGACATCATGCAGGATTGCCCGATGGTATAGGGGCGTCGCAGTCGTCGTTGGAGAATCGGCTTAAAAAGGAATTGCCGAATTGGGAGAGCGTGGCGTACAAGCAGCTTCCATCAGGTTTGTTTGAATATGACAGAGCGGCAATTGCCAAGGAAATGGCTCCCTTTCTTGACAGCGAGAAATTTCCTCCTCGTTACGAAGGTTATCCTCTTGCCTTCCTGACGCGCATGTTGTTTTCGTGTCTTGTCGATGCGGATTTTATTGCGACAGAGCGTTTCATGGACAGAGAACGGGCCGATGAGCGCGAAAGTATAGCAGGTCGTGATTTTGTTTCGCTGCAAGCGAGACTGGATTCTCATTTTGACAATCTCGCGGCAAAAGTTCATGCGTCGGGTATGGCGGAATACTCTGTCAACGCCATCCGTGAAGAAGTACGCGCTGATTGCGTTGCCGCCGCCTCTTTGCCGCCGGGTTTGTTCACGCTTACGGTTCCTACAGGTGGCGGGAAGACCCTTTCGTCTATGGCGTTTGCCCTCCGTCACGCCGCCGCGCATGGCCTTGACCGCGTCATCTATGTCATTCCCTACACCAGCATCATTGAGCAGAACGCCAAGGTGTTTCGGGATGTGTTCGGCGATGACATCGTATTGGAACATCATGGAAACGTAGACTATGAGGCAAGGGAGCCTCGGATGCGTTTTCTTTCTGAGAACTGGGATGTGCCAGTCATTGTCACGACGAGTGTCCAGTTCTTTGAATCTCTCCATGCAAACCGCGCCTCCTCTTGCCGGAAGCTGCACAACCTGGCGCGTTCGGTCATCATTTTTGATGAGGCGCAGTCTTTGCCAATTGACCTTCTCAAACCCTGTCTTCGCTCGTTAGATGAACTTGTTTGCCGTTATGGTGCAAGCGTTGTACTTTGCACGGCAACGCAGCCGGCCGTTCTTGCGGGCCAGTTGACCAAAGGCGGATTGACAGGCGGAACTCTCGGACGCCGAGAAATCATCCCGGCTGACCGACATTTGCACGCGCGCCTGCGCCGTGTTGTGGCGGCGCGGTTGCCCGGCAAGGTGTCAGATTCTGATTTGCTGGAACTGGCGGCGGAACATCCGTCTGCACTGGTGATTGTCAATACCCGTCGTCACGCGCGTGAAATGTTTGAATCCGCCCGCACGCGCTTCCCTGATCGGACGGTTTTTCATCTCAGTGCGCAGATGTGTCCTCAACATCGAATGGAAATCCTGTCATGCGTCAAGCGGTTGCTTTGCTTGGGAAAACCATGCTTGCTTATTTCGACACAGCTCATCGAAGCTGGCGTGGACATTGATTTCCCCTGTGTGTTCCGTGAGATGGCGGGCGCGGATTCGCTCTCTCAGGCGGCTGGTCGTTGCAATAGAGAGGGGCGGCTGTCGGAGCCCGGTCGCGTCTTCTTCTTTGAATCGTCGGAAAATCATTCGCCTCCCGGATTCCTCGCAATAGCTGCCGCAAAGGGTAAAGAGGTCCTTTCGCTTAAGGAATTCCAAGACGATCTTTTGGCTCCAGAACTCGTTACTCGGTATTTTGAACTCCTTTATGACAGCCTCAAATCTGATCTCGATAGGTTGTCTGTTTTGACGGACTTGATTCCACGTGCAGTGTCTGGAGATCGCGACAGCCTTCTTGGTTACAAGTTCCGCACATTGGGCGAACGGTTTCACCTGATTTCGGAGCCGTCGATTTCCGTGTTCATTCCTTATGGAGAGGAAGGTTGGCGCTTGTGCGAGGAACTGCGCAGAACCTATGCTACAGGCGAGCAAAGGAAAATCGCACGGAAGTTGCAGCGGTACGCTGTGAGTCTTCGTGGTCCAGAACCGCGTGATGAAGACGGAAACCTTATGGCGGAACTGGTTCACGACACATGGTGGGTGTTGCCGAACGTCGAACAGTACTACGACAGAGACTATGGGGTCTGTAAACAAGCCAAAAACAACTTGCTTGACATCTAAAAGAAAGGAACAACTATGGCAGTAAAACTTCACGTCTGGGGAGAATATGCGCTCTTCACTCGCCCCGAAATGAAAGTCGAACGGGTCTCATACGAGGTTATGACACCATCCGCCGCCCGGAACATTCTCACGGCGATTTACTGGAAGCCGCAGATTCGCTGGGTGGTTGATCGCATACATGTGCTTAAGCCTATTGTGTTTTCATCCGTCCGGCGAAATGAGGTCGCTTCCAAGGTTGTTATGCCGTCTGCCGCTGTCATGAGGGGCGACGAGCAGACCACTCTTGGAATTTGCCCCGAGGAGGATCGTCAGCAGCGTGCTTCGCTGGTTCTGCGGAATGTCGCTTATGTCATAGAGGCGCACTTTGATGTTGTTGAGCGGACTTTGGAAGCTGGTGGTCCCGAACTGCAAGAGGAAGTTTGTGCCGCAAAGCACATCTCTATCTTCAACCGCCGCGCTTCGTCGGGACAGGCTTTTCACCAGCCGTATCTCGGATGCCGCGAGTTTCCTGCCCACTTCGCATTAATCGCCGAAGGCGAGCCGTTTCCGCCCTGCGAATTGCCGGAAGACCAGCGCAATAAGGACTTCGGTTGGATGTTTCACGATTTCATCTATCGCGAAGGCAAGAAGGGGAAGATCATCGAATCAAATAAAGGACGTAAACTCACGGCGGAACCAAGGTTCTTCCATGCCCAAGCCGAAAATGGCGTCATACGCGTTCCCGCCCTTGACGGAAAGGAGGTCGTGGCATGATTCTCACAAGACTCTATGAGTTGTACGGTCGCCTTGAGGGCGATCATGAATTCGATGAAGTTCTTCCACGGCTGGGAACGAGCAAGCAGAAGATGTCGTTCATTGTGGTTTTGACGCCGGAAGGGAAACTGTTTGACATTCAGGATGCCAGGATTCAGAAAATAATCCCGCCAACTAAAAAAGGAGGAAAGGGAAAGTCGGTCTTTGTGACGCGAGACCTCATCGTACCTGGCGGAGCCCATCCATCTGGGTCTGCACCAACACCACGTCTTCTTTGGGACAGTACGGCCTACATATTTGGGTGTTATCCAGATAAGGCGAAGAAGAAAGACAAAGATAAGGAAAAGGCTCGAAACGCCCTGTTCCCATCATTTCGCGAACGGCACAACAATTTCCGCGATGCAAACGGAATTCATGATCCTGGGCTTGATGCCGTTATCGCTTTCCTGAATTCGTGGGATCCTGCGAATATTCCTGCTGATGTCCGGGAGAAAATCGAGCGATTTGGCGATAACTTCGGCACATTCGCCATTCAAGGTAAAGCCGGATATGTATATGAATCGCAGTCTATAAAGGAAGCTGCGTTACGAGAAACACAAGAAATGGATTCCAAAGCGCTTCATGGTACGTGCTTAATTACAGGGGCTTCAGACATGCCGCTTGTGGCAACTGTCGAAACTAAAATCAAACTTGCAGGAACGTCTGTCGGTGGAGGTGCCATTGCCTCTTTTAATGCCCCAGCTTATGAGTCATACGGAAAAGAGCAGACCTACAACGCGCCACTTTCGGAAGCGGCAGCCTTCAAGGCGCATAACGCTCTTAATCTTTTGATCGCCGATCAGCGCTATCACTTCAAACTGGCCGATACGACTGTTGTTTTCTGGACGGAGAAGAAGACGGAAACGGAGAACTTGCTGTCGTGGATCATCAATCCGCCGCAGAACAACGATACTTCCGCGATGAATCCAGCACTCGCACAACGCATCCAGAGTTTCTGGAAGATTGTCTCGCAGGCTGGCGATCCCGATCTTACTGAACTCGGAGACGATGTTTCGACACCGTTCTACATGCTCGGTATTGAACCGAACGCGGCACGCATCGTCATCCGGTTCTGGCTGGAAAGCTCGCTTGGTGATTTCATTCTTAAACTTCGGCGGCATGCGCAGGATATGGCAATCCAAAAGACGTTCTCCAACGAGCCTGACCATATTCCACTTTGGTTGCTACTTGCCCAGACCGCGCGCGATTCAAAGGGAATCCCTCCCTTGTTGGCCGGTTCGCTGCTGCGTTCCATTCTGGAGGGGCGGCCATATCCGGAGTCGCTTTATCAGCTCACGCTCAATCGCGTCAACGTTGGCCACGACAAATACAAGGTCGGTGGAAAGGTTTCATACTTGCAGGCGGCTGTCATAAAGGCTTTTTTGACAAGAAACAAAAACAAGAAAGGACTCAACATGTCCCTAAATAAAGAAAACAAAAACCCAGCGTATCTTCTAGGTCGCCTGTTTGCGACCCTGGAGATGACACAGAATGATTCGTCCGGAGGCGTCAATGCCGGTGTGGGCGATAAGTTCTACAGTTCCGCATCCGCGACACCCAGAATCGTTTTTCCGACGATACTGGACATGTTCCGTAAATGGATCAAGAAACTGTCGTCCAACAAGCCCGGTCTGGCTGTTCTCCGCGAGAAGCTGGTCGGCGAGATTCTCGACGAGATTGATTCGACAAAGGGCTTTCCGAGTCAACTCCCGCTTGAAGACCGTGGTCTTTTCGCGCTGGGCTACTACCAGCAGATGCGTGCCTTTTTCACCAAGAGAACAGATGCGGAGCCATCCGCCGACAACAACTAACACAAAATCAGAAAGGAAACTACCTATGTCACTCCAGAACCGCTACGAATTCGTCCTTCTCTTTGATGTTCAGGACGGCAATCCCAACGGCGATCCTGATGCCGGCAATCTGCCGCGTGTCGACGCCGAGACGAACAATGGCCTTGTGACAGATGTGTGCCTCAAGCGCAAGGTTCGTAACTATGTCGGAATTGCCCAGCAAGGCAAGCCTGGGTATGACATCTATGTTGCAGAAAAGGCAGTCCTGACTAACCAGCAGAAGAAGGCGTACGAGGCATTGAATCTTGAGAACAAGCCCGAACACGCATCAGAGGCGAAAGCTTGGATGTGCCAGAATTTTTTTGACATTCGCGCCTTTGGCGCAGTCATGGGGCTCAAGGAGTATAATGCAGGACAGGTTCGCGGCCCGGTGCAGATGACTTTCGCGAGGTCTGTGGATCCTGTGCTATCCTCTGAACATGCAATCACAAGGATGGCTGTTGCCACTCAGGCTGAAGCAGATAAGCAGAGTGGGGACAATCGCACGATGGGGCGCAAGTTTACGCTCCCCTACGCGCTCTATCGCGAACAGGGTTTTATCAATCCATTCTTTGCAGATCAGACGGGATTCTCGGAAACCGATCTGGAAATCTTCTGGGATGCGCTTGTCAAGATGTTCGACATTGACCGCTCTGCCGCGCGAGGCCTGATGGCGACGCGTAAGTTGATAATCTTCAAGCACGCGAGCAGACTTGGCAACGCCCCTGCGCATGTTCTCTTTGATGCTGTCAAAGTTGTTCGCAAGCCTGGCGTAGAGTTCCCTCGCAAGTTCGCCGACTACGAGGTGACCATAGACCGCGCCGCGCTTCCCTCCGGCGTCGAAGTCATCGAGAAGTGACATGCCGGGAAAGGACTTCGGACTTAAGACTTCGGACTTCCAGGAAGCGGCTTCGCATCAGCCCTGGAAGTCCTAAGTCCGATGTCCGAAGTCCTCACCCCCCCTCCTGGAAGTCAGAAGTCCGAAGTCTGAAGTCCTTCCCCTCCAGAAAGCCATTCCACCCCACAACCGCAATGCCGTGAAAGGAATCTCGCCATGACCTCTGCCATTGCCCCGTCCGGCGGTTTCCGGAAGATGTTCTCTTTCGGCTACACATGCCTCGTCTATCATGCGACCACGCTGTTCTGCAAGCGCGTCTATCCGTGGAAGGAGGACCCGCTCGGCAAGACGAGCGGTCAGATGGTTGGCGCGGCGCGTTCGGCCCGGCAGAACATAGTAGAGGCATCCGCCCGCGCCGGCACTTCCAAAGAGACCGAACTGAAGCTCCTGGATGTCGCCAAGGGCAGCCTTGCGGAACTGGAGGGCGACTATGAAGCGTTCCTGATTGATGCCGGTGAAGCCGTTTGGTCAACCGCCGACGAACGCTATCGCGCCGTTTATTCGCTGAAACTCGACCCGTTCGAGGCCGGTGAGGATGTCCTTCATGCTTTCAGCGTCTATCTGATTGAAATGAAGAAACGCTTTGCACCGTGGTTGGAAAGCGACGATCCGGTTGTAGCGGCCAATTCGATAATCGTTCTGATTGAGCGGGCGAAGGCCCTGTTGCATGGCCAGATACAGAAGACGATGGAGGGATTCGCCGCAGAAGGTGGCTTCCGCGAACGGCTGACGCGCCTGCGCCTTGAACAGCGCGAGAATTGGCAGAAGCAAAAGGCCGATGAACCGCCGCCGCCGACATGTCCAGCATGCGGCAAGCCGATGCGAAAGCGAATCGCCAAATCGGGGCCGGGCAAGGGGAAGACGTTCTGGGGCTGCTCTGGCTATCCGGTTTGCAAGGCGATCAAGGAACTGGAAGGAGGGGCTACGTGTTGATGGCAGAGGACTTCGGACTTAAGACTTCAGACTTCGAAAGATGGCTTCGCGCCAGCCCAGAAAGTCCGATGTCTGAAGTCCAACGTCCTTCTCTCTGGAAGTCCTAAGTCCGCAGTCTGAAGTCCTCATCCCTCCAGAAGTCCGAAGTCCTAATCCCGATGCCAACCAACCCGCCAGATGAACCGCCCGTGATGCTTTCCGCGCTGCAGCACTACCTGTTCTGTCCGCGGCAGTGCGCGCTCATTCATCTTGAGGGCGCGTGGAGCGAAAACTTTCTCACGGCGTCGGGACGCCAGCTCCATGAGCGCGTGGACCGGCGCGGAGGCGAGACGCGCCGGGATGTCCATCTCGCGACCGCTTTGCGTCTCGTGTCGAACCGGCTGGGATTGACGGGTGTCGCGGACATGGTGGAGTTCCATCGCCAGGAGTCTGAATTTGACGCGGAAGGACGTTGTGTTGCCGCAAAGCTGCCGGGGCGTGGCGGATTATGGCGTCCGTTTCCTGTAGAGTACAAACGCGGTGCGCCCAAGAGCCATCGCGCAGACGAGGTTCAGCTTTGCGCACAGGCACTGTGCCTGGAAGAGATGTTAAAAGTCGTGATTGCGGAAGGGGCCTTGTTCTATGGCGCGACGAGACGTCGAAAGGATGTTGTGTTTGATCCTGAACTGCGGATGCAGACGGAAGATGTCGCGGCGAAGGTTCATGCGCTCCTGCGGGCGGGCATCACGCCGCCTCCTGTTTTGACAAAGGGATGTCGCGCCTGTTCGCTTGTCGACGTGTGCCGTCCCGGCGATGTCGGCGGCCGCGCATCTGCACGTCGCTGGATCGCGAACCAAGTCGACGAGGTCTGCCGATGAGAAAACTTTTGAATACATTGTATGTGACAACACAGGATGCCTATCTCCGCAAGGAGGGCGAAACGGTTGTTGTGGAGAAGGAGAAGCAGGTTCTTCTGCGCCTGCCGATCCACACGTTGCAGGGGATTGTCACGTTCGGCAACGTGATGACAAGCCCGTTCCTGCTCAACCTGTGCGCCGAGCGTGGCGTATGCGTGTCGTTCATGTCGGAGTCCGGTAAATTCCTCGCCCGTGTCACCGGGCCGATTTCGGGGAATGTGCTTTTGCGGCTGGCGCAGATGCGGGCGTATGACGACCGCGCGAAGAAGGGCGAGATTGCGCGGAGCTTTGTCATCGGCAAGTTGCTGAACGCCCGCAACATCATCCTGCGGCGCATGCGGGATCATGGCGCGTCCGAAGTCCTGCATGAAGCGGCGGAGAAGCATGTCGATGTGGTGCGACGTGTCAGGGACTCGCCGCCGGATGCCGAGCGGCTGCGCGGTCTGGAAGGGGAGGCGGGGGCCGCCTATTTCAGGTGCTTCAATGAACTGCTGGTGGCGCAGCAGGAGACGTTCGCGATTGCGGGGCGCAACCGCCGTCCGCCGACGGACCCCATGAACGCATTGCTTTCTTATCTCTACACGCTCCTTGCGCATGACTGCCGGGGCGCGCTGGAGGGTGTGGGGCTGGATCCGCAGATCGGATTTCTTCATGAAGTGCGTTCCGGGCGTCCGGGATTGGCGCTTGATTTGATGGAAGAGTTCCGTGCGGTGCTGGCCGATCGTGTCGCGCTGTCGCTGGTGAATCTGCGGCAGATCGGTCCTCGGGATTTCAAGACGACGGAGTCCGGTGCTGTCGAAATGAAAGAGGAGGCGCGCAAGACGATTCTCCAGACATGGCAGAAGAAAAAACGGGAAATGATCCTTCATCCGTTTCTTGACGAACGTGTGCCGATCGGCCTGCTGCCGCATCTGCAGGCCTTGCTGCTGGCGCGGCACCTGAGGGGCGATCTGGACGCCTATCCGCCGTTTCTGCTGAAATGAGGTTCTGATATGCTCATACTTGTCAGCTATGATGTGAATACGATGAATGCGGCGGGGCGGCGCAGGTTGCGCCGTATCGCGAAACAGTGCGAGAACTGGGGCGTGCGCGTTCAAAATTCGGTGTTCGAGTGTTCGGTAGACTGGTCTCAGTGGGTCGCATTGAAAGATCGGTTGGAGGCGATATGCGATCCGGAGCTGGACAGTCTTCGCTATTACAATCTCGGGAACAACTACAAGGAAAAGGTCGTTCACTACGGAGCCAAACCGACAATCGATCCGATGAGCGATACCTTGCTCGTCTAGTGCGACATATCTTCCGCGAACCTGAAGCGAACAGTGTGTTGCGCGGAGGTTCGCGGAGAATTCTGGTCTTTGACAACTGATTCGAAATGATTTTGCAATTGTCTTGATGCAATTCTGCACAGGATATGCTATCATATCCGGCGTCCAAGGTCTCTGGGATGGCGATAATTGCACAAATTATCGCGGTCGCCCGTCGCACGACGGGCGTGAATTGAAACTGCGCGGAGATCATGCACACGAGCGCCAGCGCGCGTCGCCCGTCGCACGACGGGCGTGAATTGAAACTGCAATAGCAGTTTTAAAAAAATTAGTGCTTTCGTCGCCCGTCGCACGACGGGCGTGAATTGAAACTTGCGTTTCTCGCTGGAGTTTAGAAGCAACATTAAGTCGCCCGTCGCACGACGGGCGTGAATTGAAACACCTACGCCGACTGGGTCGTCAAGGACAAGGACGTCGCCCGTCGCACGACGGGCGTGAATTGAAACGTCTATGTCGGCTTTACCGTCGGCGAGACGTGGGGTCGCCCGTCGCACGACCGGCGTGAATTGAAACCATCGAGCCGGCATCGAGGACATCGTGGAACACGGTCGCCCGTCGCACGACGGGCGTGAATTGAAACGATGCGGCCGGAGAGGAGCGCGAGCTCGACCGGTCGCCCGTCGCACGACGGGCGTGAATTGAAACAACGGCTTTCGCACGAACGTGCTCGCGCAGCTCGTCGCCCGTCGCACGACGGGCGTGAATTGAAACATCAGCATCGGTGCCTTGCGCGTAAATCTCCTGTCGCCCGTCGCACGACGGGCGTGAATTGAAACAGGTTGGTAAACTTGGCGACTATATGGGCCTTCCTAGTCGCCCGTCGCACGACGGGCGTGAATTGAAACACCTACGCCG
>JAFUEM010000091.1 GCA_017463935.1 Kiritimatiellia bacterium | reverse complement strand
GCCGGGCTTTCAGGGCGCGGCGACGTTCGCGACCGTCTGCGCGCTCGGCGGCGGCCTCGGCGCGGGCGTGGCGTACACGTGTGTGCGCGAGCTGGGGATCCTGCGCGTGAACGGCGCGCTGATCGTCCTCTTCTTCAGCGCGTTTTCGACGCTCGCCTCGCTGCCGTTCTTCATCGCCGCGCCTGATCCGATGACGCTCGGGCAGGTGCTCGTCATGGTCGGCGCGGGCTGCGCGGCGGCGGTGGGGCAGTTCGGCGTGACGGCGGCGTACCGCTTCGCGCCGCCGCACGAGATCGCGGTCTTCGACTACACGAATGTCATCTTCACGGCGCTTTTCGGCTTTTTCTTTTTCGCGCAGGTGCCGGACGCGCTGTCGGTGGCGGGCTTTGCGGTGATCGTCGCCGCCGCCGTCCTCTCCTCCCGCAAGTCCGCATTCGTGAACACGCATGCTCGCAATCGCGAATAGGCGTGTCCGCGTTCGTGAATAGGCGTGTCCGCGTTCAGCGGCGGCGGGTGGTTTGACCTCAAGACGCCGCACGGCTGCGGCGTTTTTTGGTATAATATGCCGAAATGTATCTCAAGCAACTAGACGTCATCGGGTTCAAGAGCTTCGCGGACAAGACGCGGCTGACGTTTGAACCGGGGCTGATCGCCATCGTCGGGCCCAACGGCTGCGGAAAATCGAACGTTTCCGACGCCATCCGCTGGGTGCTCGGCGAGCAGCGCCCGACCGCGCTGCGGTGCTCGAAGCTGGTGGACGTCGTCTTCAACGGCACCGACACGCGCAAGCCCCTCGGCCTCGCGGAAGTCTCAATCACCTTCGCCGACTGCGAAAAGGAGCTGGGCACCGACTACCACGAGGTCACGATCACGCGGCGCGTCTACCGCGACGGCTCGGGCGAATATTTCATCAACAAGCAGCCGAGCCGCCTCAAGGACATCCAGCACCTCTTCATGGGCACGGGCATCGGCACGAGCTCCTATTCGGTGATGGCGCAGGGCCAGATCGACGCGATCCTCTCGTCCAAGCCCGAGGACCGCCGCGCCGTCTTCGAGGAGGCCGCCGGCATCACCAAGTTCAAGGCGGACCGCAAGGAGGCGCTGCGGAAGATCGAGCAGACCGAGCAGAACCTGCTGCGCGAGGCGGACGTCCTGCGCGAGATGAAGCGCCAGATCGGTTCGCTCCAGCGCCAGGTCGGCAAGGCCGAGAAGTACAAGGAGCTGCGCGACCAGCTGCGCGGGCTCGACATCTACGTTTCCAAGCAGAAGATCCACGAGTTCGACGAGACGCTGACGGCGAACGCGGCCAACCGCCAGGAGGTCGAGGCGGCGATTGCGGAGGCGAGCGAGGCGGTGGCCGCGGCCGAGGCGTCCCAGCAGCAGCTCCACCGCGAAATCCACGAACTCGAAGAGCGCCTCCAGCAGCTTGCGCAGGAGCAGGCGGCCGCCGACGGCGCCTACCAGCGCGCGAACGAGGTCATCGGCGTCAACGCGCAGCGCATCGAGGAATACCGCATGTTCGCCGAGCGCGACGGGCGCGAGATCGCCGACACGCGCGTGCAGCTCGACGAGATCCAGCTTCAGGTGGAGTCGCTCTCGCAGAAGACGCAGCTGCTGGAGGAGGGCCTTGCGACCGCGCAGGAGGCGCTGGAGGTGGCGGAGGCCGCGTTCAGCGAGTCGCAGAAGCGGATCGACCGCCTGCGCCTCGAAGTCCAGACGTCGCGCACGGAATCGGTGCAGTGCGACCGGCGCGCGGCGGAGATCCGCGACGAGATCGCGCGGCGCGAGGCGGCGGCGCGCGAGGCGATTGTCACGAACGAGCGCCTGGCGGCGGAAGAAGCGCAGCTGAAGACGGCCGCGGCCGCGGCGGCGGC
>JAFUEM010000049.1 GCA_017463935.1 Kiritimatiellia bacterium | reverse complement strand
CTTGCGACGCTCAACACGCCGTTCTGGTCGGCGCCGTCGCCGGATGCGTGGAACCGTCCGCGTTACATTTATGGATGGCCGCTGCCGTGGAAGAACGACGCCGGAATGGTGGCTGTGCTGTTCATGCCGTGCGTCAACTGGGTTTTGTGGGCGGCTTACTTCTGGTGGCTGCTGGGGTGTCGAAAGGACCCTCATTTTCTTGTGCCGCCTCCTGTCGTTCGGGCCATGTCTGCACAATGGCGGCAAAGATTGCGATGTGGGTTTTGTCGGGCAACAAGCAACACACAACAACACCAACAGAAAGGAAAATAAAAATGAGCAAAAAGAACCTCAACTTCAAATCCATCAGTTCGCTGGAGTCTGTCGAACGCGTTATAAAGGATGCGGCCGAAGCACTCAAGAATCCTGTGGCTGGACTTGCCGACAGCGCGATTTCCGAAGTCTTGAGCGGTGCATTGGGCGCAGGCGTCGGCGGAGGATTGAGTTTCGCGGCGCTCTATGGACTGGGGACGGTTGGCCTCAGCGCGGCCGGCATGACGAGCGCGCTCGCCACGGCGGGCGCATTGGTCGGCGGCGGCATGGCGGCGGGAGTGTTCGTCCTCGCGGCCCCTGTCGCCGCGCTTGCAGGAGGCGGCGTGTGGCTGGCCGCGAAGCGCAACCAGCGTCGGTTGGTTCAGGCAAAGGAGCGCATGCTGCAAGAGGCGATCCGGATGCGCGATGCAATTGTCAGCGAACTCGGCTCGACGGTCGAGAAGTCGGAAGACCGCATCCGGCGGCTGACCGCGCTCAACACGCTTCTTCAGCAGGCCGTCAAAGACCTCAAGGCGGACTTGGCGGCCTAGCCGGAGGAGGGGAAATGAGCGATTCCAGGAGATACGACGCCATTGAGGTGACGGGCAATGACCAAACCTACCTGAAGGTGCTCAAGCATATTGACGATCGGGCACGGTCGTCCCTTGCCGCCGCGACTGCCGGCAACGTGGCGGCGGACCGGGCTATCGCCAGCTCGACGTCTCTTCTGGAGTCGCTCGGCTATCGTCCATCCGACGCGGCATCTTCCCAAAAGGAAGTCCCGGTCGAACAGAAGGAGCTGAAACTTCGCCCGTGGGAAGAGATCGTCAAGGAGGCGGAGGGGGAAATCCCGGGCGAGGTTTCGGTTTCTGAACTGTTGTCGGCGGAGGACATGGCGCGGTCGAACGCGGTCATCGACGGCATTCGCGCCAGATATGACATGGAACATCGGCTGGACGCCCTGGATTGGGGTATCGCGGGCATTGCCGGAGCCGTGAGTGCGCTTGTCGATATCTTTCTTGTGCAGGTCCCGAGCACGCCCGGGCGACTGGGCGCCGCTGGGACAAAGGGAGGATGGCTCTCCGACACGATCCGCGAAAAGCTCAAGAAGCTCTACACGCCCGAACAGGTCAGGAAGCTTGAGAAAAAGTTCAAGGTGCCCTACGACGCGTCCACGTCAAAGAGACTGGCGAAGAAGGTGGCGGGCCTGGGACCTCGGAGCCATCGATTTCAGTCGCTCGGCCACGATCCGATTCTCGGGTTCATCTTCGGCGTGCGCGACATCTTGCAGGGCAGGTTCACGGCGATCGACAAGTTCGGGAAAATCATCTCACAGGACATTCCGGGCGCAGAAACCGGCCTGTCGCTGTTTCAGGCCATCGCCCTGCAGCTGGGGCACTTGAAGTCGGACATCGGGACCCCAGCAGGTCTTCCCGCGCCGTTTATGCCCTTGTTTCAGCTCCTTCAGTTCGGAGACATCGACGGGCGAACGGTCGGCGAACTCTCCCGCGCGATGTATGCAAACGGCTATGACTTTGGACACTTCCTCGCGATGAGCGTCCCCGTGATGATCATTGAGGTCCTTGTCCGGCTTCTCTATTTTGCGAAAAGACTGGCGGAAAAGCACACATTCATGGAATCCATACCGTTTGACCTTCCGAGGCGCAGGCGGCAGCCGAAGCTGCAGACGATGCTGTTCACGGCGCATACGATTGCAACGGCGGCGAATGCGGGCAAGGTCTGGTTCACGAAAAATCCCATGGCGATCAACCTGCCGCAGTGGCAATGGTATGCCAAGGTGTCGTATAGCCAGTTGAGATGGGTGCTGTTCACCAAGGAGGCGGAGCGGCTGGATCTGGTCCAGAAGTCGATAGACTCAGACTGGCAGCACATCAACGACGAACTTCTGAAAAGCTGGTCGTTCGCTCAGGATGCCTGACGACCCTGTTCCAGCGCGGTTTTTCGGTAAGTGCAACAGTAAGCGCGCGGATTTGATATACTACGGGAAGTTGAACAATGACGAGAGCGCTAATAGTTTTGCTGCTTGCAACCGCCGCGCTGCGTTGCGCGGCGGGGACGCGGTTTGCTCCACCGATGCTGCCGCCGAGCGCGTGGACCGACACGGAGGTTTCGACGAACCTCGTCTTTGACGCGGGCGCGGCGGAGGATAACAAGTTTACGCTCACCATCTCCTTGGCGAACGCAGCAACGAACAACTGCGTCGAGGTCGCGTTCGGCATTGACGCGGACGGCGACGGCACGCTCGCGCCGGAAGAATCGGAACTCGCGGTCGGCTGGGATTGCGGCGAATGGCGTCTGCGGGATTACCGCAGCGGGACGGTTCTGCAAGGCACCGGCGCGGCGGCGACACTGACGCTGGCAATCGATCTTGCCGGTGCAGACCGCTCGGCGCGGTCGATGGAAGGGAACGTGTTTGCGGGAATTCCCGCGCCGACGTTCTTCAACCCCGCGTGGAATCGGGCGCGGGTGACGGTGCGCGGCGAAACCGCCGCGCAGGAATGCATCGAGGCGCGGGCGACGACCGTGGGATTCTTCCTGAGGTTCAGATGATGAAGACCGCGATCGACAAAGTGGTTGGCGGCGTTCTGCTTTCGGGTTTCGTGGCGGGCATGGTCGGCTACGGCGGCGGCAAGACGAACAGCGTGCCGCAGAAGCGGGGAGAGTTGAGAGTTGAGAATGGAGAGTGGAGAGTTGGAAGGGAGCGCGGCGAAGCCGCCGCCGCAACTCTCAACTCTCAACTTTCAACTCTCAACTCCGCCCGAACCGCTGCCGCAACAGTTTCCGACGCGGAGAAGATGGCGAACAACTGGAACACGCGCGGCGCGTGGCAGGATTCGTTCAAATTGGATTTTGACGCGGGCTGGGTGTTCCCGTGGGGAACGAACCATCTGGACAGCGTGGAGGTGTTGTCGCACGGCGAAATCCGTCCGCAGTGGAATGACACAAATGCAGTGGCGCGGCTGGGCGTTCCCGTGTCCATCGTGCCGGGGCTGACGAACTTTTTCTTTGAACAGACGCCCTCTAACTCTTACCGCTTCGCTTGGACGGATGCCGTAGTCGGCCGTGCGCCGCGCAACACACAGCCCGATAACTTGATGACGGCTTCGATAGAACTTTTCCGCAACGGCGACGTGGCGGTGACGACGAACGGTGTCTCGTGGACGATTCCGCGCGAGCTGCCGTTTGCGCATGACGGCTACGGCCAGGACACGGAATGGGTCGCCGCGAATTTCACCAACGCGGCCGAGATCGCGGCGGCGGGCGGCTACGCCGCGTGGGTCGACGCGCAGGTGGGCGAAGGGCTCACGAACGGCCTCTACAAGCTGACGGTCGCGGTCGCGGACGACCCGCCCGAAACGGTCAACCTCATTGTCGGCGATCAGTCCGTCGCCGTCACGAATGCAGGTGAATACGTGTTCCTGCTGGAGAAGTGCATCAATTATCCAATCTCCACATTTCCCGTGCTCACCAATCTTTTGTTCTCTGCGGTTGATGATTGTCCCTCTGGCGCGAACCTCCTGTCGGCGTCCGTCGGTTCGCCGGACGAGATGGACGGTTGGTGGACGGAGGACGACCGGCGCTTCGCCGTCCATTACACGGCGCTGTCCGGCTGGATTGTGGTCGCTGACAGTTGCCTGTGGCGTTCGGGCCTCTATGTCACGCCAGCGACATGGCAGCCGACGGAAAGCGATCCGAGCGAGACGTTCACGGCGGTGGTTGTGGACGGTCCGCCGCGGATGACGCCGTCTTACACATGGAACGCGTCGGAGTCGATCTCGGTGGCCAGTCCGAGCTCGGCGAGCACGGCGATAACGTGCCGCTACCCCGATGTCTACGACGGCCTGAACGCGCTTTCGCTGGATGTGCGCCTGGGCGACGTCTGCCTGCACTCGGACTATCTGAACCGGACCGGCGGCGGAGACTGGCCCGGCGCGGCGCTGTCGCTGTCGATCCCCGAAACGCTGTTCGTGAACAATGACGACGACAACGACGACGGCGCGGTGGATTGCTTCAGCCTTCCGCCCTGGCGCGACGACGACGTGGCGCGCGGCGGCATTGCCTTTTCGTCCGTCCAGGCGACCAACGGCATGATCGCCGTGGAGCGGATCGACGGGCTGGCGGACGGCTTCACGGTGACCGGGGACGACACGGGGCTTTACGGGGATTCGGATGGATCGGAAATCGTCGAGGAGGGCGCGGAATATGTTCTCTCGGAGGCGGCCGAATTCCGCAAGAGCCTGTTCCTGAACCCGCACGCAGCCAGTTCGTCCTATCTCGCGGGGAGCGTCAAGGTGCGATGGTCGCCGCAGGCGGGCTACGACCTGACGGCGACGAGACGCTTCACGGTCGTCGAGCCGACGGCCGAGCCGATCTGCAACGAGACGACGAACGTGGTGGTGGACGGCGTGGCGCACGAATACGTTCTCAACCCGTGCGGTGTGGGTCTTGGCAAGGTCGCGTACTTCAAAGTTTCGGTGGCGCCCGCCGACTACCCCGACGAGAAGATCGTCTGGAGCGCCTCGGGCGGGCTGGTGTTCGTGGACGGCTGCAACACGGGGCGGTCGGTCGCGGTGCGCGGGCGCGCGGAGGGCGTCGCCAGCCTTTCGGTGCAGATCGGCGACGCCGTGTCCGACAGGCCGACCTTCTCGCCTGCGGTCGTGTCCAACAGGGTCATGAACCTGCGGGCGTGGATCATCAGCGACGGCAACAGTCCTGCGCGAACCGCAGACGCTGTCCGCCAAATGGTCAGGGCGGCCGACGACATCTATGCGCAGGTTGGCGTGACATTGAATTTGATTGAGCCGGTCGTTGTGACGAATCTGCCGAGCGCATACGATGTGCATGTCGCCACCGTGACAAATGACGCGGCGTGGAGCTTCAATCAGCTTGTTGACATCGCTTCGGGCACGGATGGCCTTGAATGCTATTTCATCAACGAATTTATAACGGATGACCCCGCACGAGAAGTGTTGGGTCTGAACGATGCGCGAGGTCTTGCGCTTGCAAAAGCTGGAAATTCTATCACGTTGGCCCATGAAATCGGGCATGCCTTTGGCATGCGCGATATCTATGCGCAAACACCTTCAGGTGCAATGTTGCCAGAATATGTCAAGCCTTGTTATTCCAATCTGCCGCATGACTGGAACGGCGGTTGCATCGGTCGTGAATCAGGTGGCGTTCGCTATTATGCCCGCGGCACGTCGCAACGAATGATTATCAGACGAATGTTGATGGATGGTTTCAAGGTAGACGAGTCAGAGGGGCGTTGCCTAACTTTCGGCTCAGTATGTGGCCTTGGCAAGTCTGGTTCGGGCCATGCGCAAATGAATGTCGCCACCGGATTTTTCTATGACGCAGACGGAGATAACAACTATAATCCAACACATGACTAAGGAGAACGCAAGATGATCAAATGCACAAATATGATTGTCGTTGCTTTGGCTGTGATGACGATGTCGGCATCTGCCGAATCGTCCTGCACGGACGATGAGATCAAGGCGGCGATTCTGGGCTCTCTTGGATACAGTTGCGGTGGTGAGACAGGCGCAAGTGGACATGAAGGATGGTGGGTGTTCGATCGTTATGGCAACGATACCAACCGCATCATGAGACTTGTTGCCGAAATATCGCAGACCAACGATGTCGTAATCGCACGGAGGATGATGCGCGCCTTCGTCGCTTACGGTACGGCCGCCGACCTGCCATTCCTCTACTCCTGCACGACAAACCCAATTTGCGGTGGCGGTGCCGTGCAGTCTATTTTCCGGATTGAGGGCATCGCAGAAAATTCACTTGCGCCAATACGAGGTTATTTTTCACTCGCAAGCCTTGCAACGGACGGTCAGCTGCACGAGCGGAATCGGTTGTGCGCCGATTTGTTCGGTCGAGCACAAGATCCTGCGCTGGACGCTTCGCTCTGCATCGCTGCCACAAACATTGTCTTTGACTTCGCCAAGAGCGAGACGGCCAACCATGCCTGGCTGGACGAGTTGCTGATGAACAGAGACGGCGCTTACAGATACAGTCGGCGGCGGCTTGATGTTTTGCGAACGGCATGGAATCGGGGAGGCTTGAACGACTATCAGGCCAACTACATCACCAACGCAATCAATGAACTGGTGTCGTATCCCGAATCAGACCTTCCGGAATAATCCGTTCTCGCCCGCAGCGGTGCGGCGGTTCTCTATCGCGGAGTCAGGAACCATTCGGGGGCGGTACTTCCGCGCGGCGCGTGTTTGTGATATACTATTCTCTGCCGCCATGCGTGGCGGGACATTCCATGATAAACTCTACGGAAGAAAGAAGCAACAGATGAACTACACCTACACGTGCCTCAATCCGATCGCGGATGTGGGGCTCAAGAACCTGCCCGACAACTACGCGCGCACCGAAAACTTCGCCGACGCCGACGCCGTTTTCGTCCGCTCCGCCAAGATGGACGACCTCAAGCCCGGTCCGCGGCTCCTCGCCGTCGCGCGCGCCGGCGCGGGCGTCAACAACATCCCGCACGCCGAGTACGCCAAGAAGGGCATCGTCGTCTTCAACACGCCCGGCGCGAACGCCAACGGCGTCAAGGAGCTCGTGATCGCCGCCATGCTGCTCGCGAGCCGCGACATCGTCGGCGGCGTCGAATGGGTCAAGGCGAACGCGGCCGATCCGGCGATCAACAAGGCGGCCGAAAAGGCGAAGAAGGCCTTCGCCGGCACGGAGATCCAGGGCAAGAAGCTCGGCGTCATCGGCCTCGGCGCGATCGGCCAGAAGGTCGCCAACGCCGCCATCGACTTGGGGCTGGACGTCTACGGCTACGATCCCTATCTCTCCGTCGACGCGGCCTGGAACCTGAGCCGCGCGGTCAAGCACTGCAAGAACGTCGAATCGATCTACCGCGACTGCGACTTCATCACCATCCACGTCCCCGCGCTCGAGTCCACGAAGGGCATGATCAACGCCGAGGCGCTCGCGATGATGAAGACGGGCGTCATCGTCATCAACGCCGCGCGCGACGCGCTCGTGAACGAGAAGGACATGCTCGCCGCGCTCGAGTCGGGCAAGGTCCGCAAGTACGTCAGCGACTTCCCGAACGCGACGACGGCCGGCCAGAAGGGCTGCCTCGTCATCCCGCACCTCGGCGCGTCGACGGAGGAGTCGGAGGACAACTGCGCGGTGATGGCCGTCAAGGAGATGCGCGACTTCCTCGAGAACGGCAACATCGTCAACTCGGTCAACTATCCCGCCTGCTCGCTCGGCCTGCCGACGAAGGCCGGGCGCGTGGCGATCTGCCACAAGAACGTCGCCAACATGATCGGCACGTTCACGTCGATCCTCGGCAACGCGGGCGTCAACATCGACTCCATCGCGAACAAGTCGCGCGGCGACTTCGCCTACACGCTCATCGACACCGACAGCGTCATCCCCGCCGACGTCGTGCGCGCGCTCGAATCGAGCGACGCGGTCGTGCGCGTGCGCGTGATCAAGTAGGATGGGCTACGCGAAGAGACGGACCCCGGCCGCCCCGGGCGCGGCGCTGACCGCGCCCGCGTCCGCGGCTCCCGCCGCCGCCGTGAAGACCGCCCTCGCCCCGAAGAAGGGCGCGGGCGGGTCGATCTGGAACATGCAGATCGGCGGCACGGCGCAGAAGACGGCGATGAAGCGCGTCGAGGTCCTGCTCTTCACGTCCGAGCTCGCCGACCTGATCGAGGCCGGCATGACGCTCGGCCAGGCGCTCCAGGCGCTCGCGAACCAGGGCGAGGAGGGCAGCGGTCCGCGCTTCGTCTGCCAGGACCTGTGCGAGCGCATCGTGCGCGGCGAGAACTTCTCCGACGCGTGCGCGCACCATCCGAAGACGTTCGAGCCGCTCTACGCCAACATGATCCGCGCGGCGGAGGCGTCGGGCGCGATGGTGGACGTCCTGCGGCGGCTCGCCGACCACTACGAGCGCAACGACAACATGCGCGGCAAGATCAAGTCGGCGCTGAGCTACCCGGTTATTGTCCTCTGCTTCGGCGTGCTGGCCGTCGTCGGCGCGCTCGTCTGGATCATCCCGAAGTTCCAGAAGGTGTTCGATTCGCTCGGCGCGACGCTGCCGCTCCCGACGCGCATCCTCATCGGGATGTCGGACTTCATGATCCACTACGGCTGGACGCTCCTCATCGGCCTCGTCCTCTTCGCCCTCTGGTTCCGCCGCTGGAAGACGACGGAGAAGGGGCGGCTGACGATCGACGGTTGGAAGCTGCGCGCGCCGCTCATCAAGGGCATCGTCGCGTGCGGCGCGTACTCGTCGCTCGCCTACACGCTCAAGACGCTCCTGCAGAACGGCGTGAACGTCCTCCAGGCGCTGAAGATCTCCGAGGAGACGTGCGGCAACGCCGTCATCGGCGCGGCACTCGCCGAGGCGCGCAAGCGCGTCACCGACGGCACGTCGATCTCGGGGCCGCTCGCCGCGTCGGGCGCGTTCCCGCGCATGATGACCGACATGCTCGCCGTCGGCGAGCAGGCGGGCGACATGGCCGGTTCGCTCGAGCACATCGGCAAGCGCTACCAGAAGGACATGGACCGCAACATCGCGAGCTTCACAAACGCGCTCGAGCCGATGCTGATCGTCCTGATCGCGGGCGTCGTCGGTTTTGTCGCGGTCGCCATCCTGATGGCGGTCTTCCAGGTCTCGTCGTCGCTGGGGTAGGCGCATGGATGCGGAACTCGAGTCGATCGGCGCGAAGATGGACGCGCTCGGGATGTGGCCGACGCTCGTGCATCACACGTGGGCGATCCGCCCCGCGAAGACGGTTCTCCCGTACTTCTGCACGGTGCTCGCCGGCGAGAGCGCGCTCGTCACGTACCGCTTCCTGATGCTCGAGGGCTGGCAGACGCTCCACGACTACGTGCACACGCGCGCCGACCGCTGGTACGGGTTCTATTCGACGCCGATGGAGCTGCCGCATTTCGAGATGGTCGTCACGCGCGCGGACGGCATCAAGCTCTTCCGCCACAATCCCGGCTACGTGCCGCGCGAGCTGAAGGAGGCGGAGCGGCCGCTCGTGCGCAAGATCCTCTGGGAGTCGTTCGGGCTCATGATGCGCGTCGAAAGCGAGGCGCGGCTCTTCCTGCGCTACGCCGGCGAGCAGGCGATGTTCGCGCGCGTCGAGGACGCCGCGGGTGCGTGGCGCGACGCGCCGCTCGTGATCGCACAGCCGCCGCCGCACGTCGAGAAGATTTCGCTCGCGAAGGCGGACGCCGCCGCCGCGAAGGATCTGCCGTTCGCGCGCGAGGAGGCGATTGAGCTCGATCTGCGCATCCTCCCCGGCGTCATGACGCGCGAGGCGCGCCCGCGCCTGTGCTACGCGTTTCTCGGCATCGATGCGGCGACGGGCGAGAAGATCATCTTCGACCGCCTGTCGGTCAATCCCGAGGAAGGGTTGAAGGGGCTGTGGCAGGGCCTCGCCGAACGCCTCCTCAAGCACATCCTCGCGCGCGGGCGCGTGCCGGGCGAGGTGAAGCTTGTCTCGGGGCGGCTCTTCCGCATGCTGCGGCCGCTTGGGCTGCACCTGCCGTTCAAACTCTCGCTCCATGACGCGCTGCCCCGGCTCGAGGCGGCGCTGCACGACGTCGCTACCAGTTGACGGGCGCGCGGCCGTGCGCG